>CBDUZO010000058.1:0-28127 GCA_965371725.1 uncultured Phycisphaerales bacterium | reverse complement strand
TACTGGAGCACCCGCGCCCCCTACTCAAAGGCCGCCTAAACTGTCATGCACCCGGGTGTTGACGCCAATGCCAAACCACCTTGCGGTCACACCGAAACTGAGGCATAATGCATCTTTGCCGGCTACTCGAGCCGATTGGAAACAGAAGAAGCGAAGTGGCGGGATTCTCACCACGGGAGCAGGAATGGGTGACTTACTCGAATCGTTACTCCGGTTACAGGAGATCGCGACACGACTCGCAGCTATGCGACGGAAAAGGGGTGTCAAAACCCGTCAGATAGAAAGCCAGAAGCGGCGTGTCCGGGGGACGGAAGACAAACTTAGACAACGCTTACAGGCCATCCGCGAGCAACAGGTCAGGCTCGACGCGCTGACGCTCGACGTGGCTGCTCGCGAGCAAGAGATCGCCAAGCAGCGGCAGGCCCTCAACAAAGCGAGGACCAACAAGGAATACGCAGCCATCCTTACGATCATCAACACCTCCAAGGCCGACAACTCCAAGCTCGAAAGCACCGTGCTCCAACTGATGGAGCAGAACCAGGCCCTCAAGGGCGACGGCGCCCACATCGAGACGGAGAGGGCCAAACTTCTGACCGACGTTGGGGCCACCGAGAAGCGGCTTGAAGCTTTTGACGAGGCGCATCGCGAGGAATTGGCGGAGCTCGAAGCCAGCCGCGATGAATGCGCCAAGAACATCCCGCCGACGGCCTTCGCTCTGTTCACACGGGCGGCTGATCGGCACGAGGGCGAAGCCATGGCCCCCGTCACGAAGATCAATCCCAAACGTGACGAGTACATCTGCACCGGTTGTAACATGCAGGTCACTCTGGAGGTCGTGAACGCGTTGCAGTCACGTAACGAACTCCAGCTCTGCAGCGTCTGCGCCCGCGTGCTCTACCTTGAGGGCTCAATCGCCGCCACCCCCCCCTCGCACAAAACGACCTAACGGTCGGACCGGCGTTTCGGCCCGCCCGCATCGCCGTGTTTTGAGCGGTCGAGGTTTGGCCCGGCTCCGCGGGCATCACGGCCCGGCCGGCGGCGAAGACGCCGTCGTGTATCCAGGCGACGATTTCCCGCGGAATGATCACACAAGATCCAGTTCCAGAATGCCGACTCCCCGCCAGCGAGCCGCGGGCTGCCGCAAGGCGGCTCTGCCGCGCCCGCGCGGACCCGAAACTGCGGGAAGACGCCAGCAAACCTGATGCGACGAATCGGCACTATCAAACTGCCCTTGGTATTACACTTGGGTTGAGAGAGGTTCGCCCTCGCGGGGGCACAGAGCACGACCGGATGTCTTCAACAGCCCACGCTGATTCCCGGCGTGTCGAGCTCCGCAATCAACCGGCGGACGGTCTCGTCCACGATCCGGTCATCTTCGTAGCCGTGCTGATGCAACGCCGACCGAGACTCCCGGATCTTCTCCACTCGGACGTCCGGCAGCGCTTTGAGCATGCGCTTCCAGTGGTCCAGTTCCCGGTGCAGCGACGGGTTCGGTTGATGTGCTCCGTTGTTCCGGAGTGGCTCGGACATGCCACGGGTCCTCACTGCTGTGAACGATCGCATCCACCCGCCTTTTGGGGCACGGCTCTGTGGCGGACAGAATAATTATCGGAGGCAACACGGCGTGGGTTTACCACCGAACTCGACGCCCGGCTACGGACGCCCAGCCGTTTGCGTCGTGGGCTCCCAACGACGCACGCCATCACGGTCGAGTTTTCGCTTGACTTACGGATGTGACCGACCGATAACACTGTAAGGGGCGGTTTGGCGTACCCGCCATGCGAGTGGGGAAGCAATCTTGAGCCGGCATATGGGAAGGTTCGTCGTATCTACAACAACGCTTCTTGTCTTGATTACCGGCTGCGCTACGTTCGAGTCTGATTCCCTGATCGACTATCGCGGTGCGAACGGTGCCTACGCATGGATTCCGCCCATACGGTCCGACGCGTCCGCTCCGCAGCTCACCAAGGTCGTGCCCGTCTCCGCAGCCAGAGTCAAGAAACGCCCGCGACGGTCCCCACCTGTTGCGAGGCAAGCGAAGACGCATCGAGACGCGAGCTGGTTTCCGAGGAGCTGTCCCATCAGCAAGCGATGGACGACTATCGTGATCCATCACAGCGCCACCGACAGAGGCGGCGCAAAGGCGTTCGACGAGTACCACCGCAGGAAAAACGGCTGGGATGAGCTGGGCTATCATTTCGTGATCGGCAACGGTACCGACACGCCCGACGGCCGCGTCGAGGTCGGCCCAAGGTGGCACGCCCAAAAACACGGCGCCCATTGCAAAACGTCGGGTAACTACTTCAACGAGCACGGAATCGGAATCTGCCTCGTGGGGGACTTCACCAAAACCAGACCGTCGCCGCAACAGATGACATCGCTCGAGCGTCTGCTGCGGTTCCTTACCAACCAATGCCGTATTCCGATCAGCCGGGTGACGACGCATCGCGATGTGACGCACAGGACCCGGTGCCCGGGGCGGTATTTCCCCATGCAGGCGTTGCGGCGGTCGCTCGCAAGGCCGGTGACCGCCAACAGCCTCCCCTGACCGGCCCCGGAAAGCGGTCCGCCCCCTCGATGCGAACTACCGGATGTACTAAACCGCAGCCGGCCTTGGGCCGATGGGTAGAAATATCGGAACCGCCGCGGGCGGGCAGCTTAGTCCGATAACCTGGAGTCCCTGGACTGCGGTGGTTCAACGTCGTCGTGCCCCACTCGGACGATCGACGGAAGCGCCGGGCCCGAACAGGCCTCCCCGTGAGGTCTCTGATAGGAGTTAAAGAAGATGGTGAAGCACCCTCGTCGGCAACGTGTTCTTCGGTTTGTAGCCGCTCTAGCGGTCGGTGGGTCGGCCTTTCAGCTCAGCGGATGCGACCCGGACGTCCGAGCGACCATGCTCACCGGGTTGCAGGCGACCACGCAAACCCTGAGCGGCGCGCTGATCACGGCCTTCTTCCAGAGCCTCGAGGACGACTCAGGCTCCAGCCTGACCACGACGTAACCGTGGGGTAAGCGGCTCCTGCGAACGGAGGCACGCCAACGCGGAGGCCCGCATGGCGTCTTGCCTTTGATGTTTCACTGGAGACCCGCAATCTCGCGGCAAGCGCGATCTGAATCGGGAAACCAAGACAGGGCGGAGCGCCGGCGACTGGAACCGTCGGCGTTCCGCCCTGTTTGCGTGCAAAGACGTCGGGACCAACGCGATCCGGGACCGCTGCTTTCGCGAAAGGAAGCGAAGCCGGCGTCCGCCGCCCCGATCCGCGACACCGCGCGCTCGGTGGATCACGCCTCGACCGCGCGACCCAACCCTACCCACCTCCAGGTGGGTTCACGCAGTTGTGGAAGACCTGTTCGTTCATCGCGCCCAGCACGATTCGAACCGCCTCCTCGCCGACGGCCTCCTGGGCCTGATCGGTCGAGGCGCCGATGTGGTGCGTTCCGTAGACACGAGGCACGTTGACGACCGGGTCCTTGAACTCCTTGTCCGTGGCAGCCGGCTCGATTTCATATACGTCGAGCGCCGTCCCGGCGATCCTGCCGGCTTGCACGGCCTCGGCCATCGCTTTCTCATCCACGATCCCGCCCCGGGCACAGTTGATCAGGAACGCGGTCGGTTTCATCATATCGAACTGTGGTTTCGAGATGATGTGCCTGGTCTTTTCGCCACCGGGTACGTGCAGGGCGATGAAATCCGATTCCTTGAGAACGTCATCAAACGAGACCTTGCGGATGCCGAGTTCCTTCTCGACCTGCGGGTAGTCGATGACGTCGCTGTAGATGAGATCCATGTCGAACGCTTTGGCCCGCCTGGCGACCTCGTAGCCGATTCGACCAAGGCCGATCACACCCAGGGTACGTCCCTTCAGACCGCGAGCCTTGCTGTACTCCTTCTTGTTCCAAACCCCCTTCCGCAGATCGACGCATTCATCCACGATCCGTCGATCCAGGGAAATCATCAGGCCAATCGTCAACTCCGCGACGGCCACCGAGTTCATCCCCGGGCAGTTGCAGACTCGGATATCGCGTTTCGTGGCAGCTTCGACGTCGATCGTGTCGTACCCGGACCCGGCGCGAATGACCAGGCGGAGGTTCGGCGAGGCATCGAGCATCTCAGCCCTCACTTTCGTGCTTCGCACGATGAGAGCCTCACAACCCGTTTCGCGGGCGGCCTTGGTCAGGGCGTCGTCCTTCAAGCCCGAGTCCGCCGTAACGGTACAACCGGCTCCCATCAACTCCCCGATACCGCGATCCGAGAACTTGTCCGCAATGAGCACCTTCATGGTTGATCCTCCAGTCCGCCAACCGGCGCGGGCGATGTCCGTGATCCCGGCAGCCGATTTGAGCGGTTTCCGTTCGTTGTGTATCGCATCAGCCCCCACGTTCCCCCTTTTATACGGCGGGGTGAAAGAGGGGGCGTCGCTACACGTTTTCACAAGACGGTGCAGCGGCGAGGCATCTTACCTGCAGGAACAAGCTCGCAGCAAGAGCCGACAGGATTGAATCCTTGCCTCGCTCCGCACATCGACCGCCCCCGAACGAACGGCGGCTGTACTACCCGTCCGGCGCTCTGCGAACCGCTCGCGCGCGGAATCGAAGTTGTCCGACCAACCTGACGAGCGGCGTCATGCATTGGGAAAGGCCGGAACAACCCCACCATGTACGTGGTCCTATTGACAGCTATCACACATAGCCGCGTAGCCTCCCCCCTTGGTAAGGGGGGAAGAAAGCGGAACATCAGGGACGAAGGGACGAGGCGACGATGGTGGGCTCAGCGTTTCTTGGGTTTCAGCACGTACTGCACCTCAGCCGGTTCGGACTTGGTGGGGATGAGCGAAACCTTCGGGTCGCACAGCGGCTCGAGCAGGCTGTGGAAGAGGTCCACCCATTCACGTTTGATCCTGGATCGCACGTCCGGTCGAAGCTCGCCGACCATCTTCACGAGCATCGGTGCGATAGGCCGAAGCCCGATGTCCCAGATGTGACCATGCGTACTGGTGACAAACGGTGTCGCCGACTCGACCGGAAGCCCGGCCTCGTGAAACCGTGATTCCCAGGTGCCCTGATCGGCAAGACTGGGCCAGGTATCGAGCCGGCCGCGACCGATGATGTCGAGGAATCGGTCGCCCAACACGTCACGATACGCTTCGAGCGTGCATGCACGGATACTGTCGAGCTTGACCTGAAGAATCACACGCCCGCCCGGTCGCGTTATGCGGGCCAGCTCCCTCAGGAACGGCTCGATCCCGGCAACCCAATAGGCGCCGTTGCAGTAGACCGTCTGAAACGCGTCATCATCAAACGGCAGCGGGTTGTTGCTGTCATGCTCGACAAGCCTGTCATAGACATCGAGGCAACGTGCCTTGGCAAGCATGCTTGCCTTATGATCCGCGCCGACGTCGATGCGATTCGTTGCCGGTGAGAGGATCGCCGGCTGATAGCCTTCGTCGATATGATCGAACATATCCACGTGGTCGTTCCGAACCCGGTCGAGCCGGGCCACGGATGCAAACACGTCAAAGTCGGGATCGAAAAGCCCGCCATTGTGCAAAAAGACAAACACACCGTCGCCGCAGCCAACGTCAATCGACGGATGCTCGATCGCACAGCATGACAGCATCTCACTTCGCAGCGTCATCCAAAGAGCGTTCTCCGGCCGTAGCCAGTAGGCCTGGAGAAACCGACGGAGCTTCTCGCTTCTTGTCGTAGGAACGCCGGAGGCCGGCTGCGATGCCACGGCTACGCTTGGATCTTGCTGCACGTCGGCTCCTTCTCAAACGCGGCGTCCACGTGGATCGTATCAACGCGAGGCAGTCGCCACGGGTCGTCGCCGTCACGCACCCACCGCGACACGGTCGTAAAGGCGTGGACAAAGCCGCACTCTCGACAGGCGCCGGCTGTCTGGTCGTCAAAGCTCCCATAGGGATAGGAGAACGGGCGAATGTCCTTGCCGAGCCCATCGTTGAGCGTTTTCGCAACGCGCCGGATATCTCCATGCCGCTCAGCCATCGTCAACCGCAAGTAGGGCTCGTGGCTGAAGCCGTGCCCGCCGATCGTGTGCCCGAGCGACTCCATCCGCGTCAGGTCGTCCCAGTCCAGGTACCAGTGCTGCGACCATCTCGCGGCGGAGCCTACGAACCGCTCAAACAGCGCGTTGACCACGGCATTGCGCAGCTCGATGGGAAGCGTCAGAGTCAACAGATATTTGAGCCTCGCCCGCGCGGGCGACTCATAGTGATACATCCGCTCAGCCGCCCTTTCGTCGACCGAGTCAAAGGGGTTCCCACTTGTAAGCGGGGGCCCACTTGTGGGTGCGTCCCCACTTGTG
The DNA here is from genome assembly GCA_965371725.1 of uncultured Phycisphaerales bacterium. Lineage (GTDB taxonomy): Bacteria > Planctomycetota > Phycisphaerae > UBA1845 > UBA1845 > CBDUZO01. Next base: position 21,802 of record CBDUZO010000058.1, on the reverse strand, counting down.
GGTTCGGCCTTTTTGCCGATGCGTCTGGCGAGTTCACCTCTTAGCTCGAGTTCGAGCGACGCCTCGCCGAGCCTGGACAGCAGTATGTGGATCGCATGAGCGGACAGCATCCGCCGCGACACCAGGATCGATCCGGGAACGAAAAACGCACCCCGCAACCCCCGCTCCTGCAGGATCGGGAGAACCGTTCGAGCGTGGTCAGCCAGCCCATCATCGAAAGTCAACAGGAAGCAGCGCCGCGGAATCGATTTTCGACCCTGCATCGAGGCGTAGAGCATCGGCCAATCGATCGGTTCGAGTCGACGGCAGAGGTGATCGAGCTGTGCCGAGAAATCGCTCGGCAACAGACCGTGGTAGTGGGCGTCATCATGGACCGCAAGCCCCGGCTCATGCACGTAGTGATACATGACCACCAGGCAACGGGGCCGATCGTCGCTGACATGGTTGTCTGAGTCCATCCCCTCTACTTATCGGACAAGCGTCGCTCCGGCTCCACGCTGGCAGGTGACTTTGTGGCCGTTTGACCCACAGCCCTTCGACGGGTAGTGGTAAGGCCACCCTGCTGGAACCACGCTATGACAGACGAGCACAACGCGGCTATGCCACTGCTTCCGGTGCCAAAGGAGATCCATCCACAGGTGGGATCCCACCCACGAGTGGGGTTGCACCCTCGACCGGGTTTCTGCCTCATCGGATCGGATTCCCCCGTCGGGGTGCAGGTGGATGACGGGCGGGTCGAGCGGGCCGTCGCACGGTGGCTATCGACGCTCGGGCGGTCAACGGAACCGTCTCAGCGCGGGCGCGTCCTGGTAGGCGTCGACACCGCACAGACTCCGCACCGGCAGGGCTACCGCCTGACGATCAAGCCCGACACCATCGAGATCAGGGGCGGCTCACCCCAGGGCTGCTTTCATGGTCTCCAGACCCTGGCCCAACTCGCGCGATCGCATCAGGCGGGAATCCCCTGCGGCGTGATCGTTGATTGGCCGGACTTCGACACGCGAGGCCTGTTGCACGACGTTACGCGTGGAAAGGTCCCGACGCTTGCTACCTTCAAGACGCTCGTTGACCGCCTCGCCCTGCTGAAGGTCAACCAGCTTCAGCTCAACATCGAGCATGCCTTCGTGTTCTCCTTCGACCCGCAGATCTGCCGACCCGACGAAGGGTTGACGCCCGAGGAAGTGCGTGAGCTTGACGCCTACTGCCGTGAACGGTTCATCGACCTCGTGCCGGCTTTGGCCACGTTCGGGCACATGGGCCGTGTCCTCTCGATGCCGAAGTACCGCCATCTTGCCGAAACGGAGGCAGTCAAACCCTGGTCGGACATGAACTGGCACGAGCGGATGCGGGGGCTGACGCTCGACTGCATGAACCCGGATGCATGGCGTCTCGTGGAACGCATGTGGTCCGAAGTGTTGGACGCGTTTGCATCACCCGTCGTCAATATCTGCGGCGACGAGCCCTGGGACCTGGGTGAAGGCAGGAACAAGAAGCGTTTCTCGGCCCGCACGAAGGGCGAGGCCTACCTGGACCACATTCGCCGGACGCACGAGCTTTGCGGGGCACGAGGCCGCCGGACGCAGTTCTGGAGCGATGTCGTCCGCAACTATCCTGAACTGTTCGACCGCGTGCCACGTAATGCAACGGTACTGCACTGGGGATATGACGACAACGCCGATTACGCCGGTACGGCGCGGTTCACCGACGCCGGGCTGAGCACGTTCGTCTGCCCGGGCACGACCGGGTGGAAGCGCATCATCAACGCGATGGACCTGGCCGAACGCAATATCTCAACCTTTGCAGCCGCCGGGAAGAGGCACGGAGCATCCGGGCTCATCAACACTGACTGGGGCGATCACGGTCATTTCAATCTGCTGTCATGCTCATGGCATGGAATCGCATCGGGGGCCGCGCTGGGGTGGGATGCACATCATGCGATCGGTGAGAAGTTCGACGCCGCGTTCGCCCGCGTGGTGCTGGGGATCGAAGACGCGAGCGTCCCAGCCAACCTCCGGCTCGCCTCGGCGCACGCCGAACGGTGCGAGACCTGGCGGTTGCTGTGGATGCCGATTCACGAATCGCGCGACGACCCGACCTGGCCGGGATCCGAGCAGATCGAGCGCGCCGGGGCAGCCGCCCGTGATGCGAGCAACGCCCTTCGACAGCTCGGTGCGGCGGCTCATCCCACTCACCTCGATCTTCGAGAGCTCGGTGTCGCGTGCGAGTTCAGTAACCTGTTCGTTGACAAGGTCGGACTTCTTCGCGAGCGTGAGGCTGCAAGTGACCGCAATAACGCTCAGGGGAATCGAGAGGCGTGGGCGGATCGCGTGAAGCCGGCTGCGGCCCGCTACGCCGAGTGCTGGATGGCTCGCAACAAGGAGCCCGGGCTCAGAGACGTGCTCGATGCTCTACGCGCCGCCGCCGATGACGTTCGTCAACTGGAGCACAGGGCGTCATGACGGTCTTGGGCTGGTGGGATTGGCTCGTTCTTGCCCTGTACTTCACGGGGATTCTCGCGGTTGGCCTCTGGTTCGGACGCGGCGAGAAAACCACGCACGATTACTTCCTCGGCGGCAAGCGCCAGCACTGGCTTGTCGTCGGGCTCTCCATCATCGCCACGGAGGTCAGCGCCCTTACGTTCCTGATCGTTCCCGGCCGCTCGTTCGAGGATGACTGCTGGTATCTTCAGATGTACGTCGGCTCTTTCATCGGGCGGATGTTGATCGTGTATCTGTTGCTGCCTGCCTTCTACGGCAGCCGTGTGACGACTGTCTACGAGTATCTCGGTCAGCGGTTCGGCCCCGCGACGCGCGCGACGGCTTCGTTGATGTTCTTCGCATCACGGATCGTCGGTAGCGGTATCCGACTTCTGGCGGCGTCACTGGCACTGGCTGTCGTGTTCGACTGGCCGCTTGGTTGGGTGGTCATCCTTGCCGCCGGGATCGCCGTCGCCTACACGACCTTCGGCGGGATCAAGGCGATCATCTGGACGGACGCGTTGCAGACGTTGGTGTTCCTGGCAGGAGCCCTTGCGGTCGTAGCGTTCCTCTTCACGGCGACGCCCGGCGATTGGATCGACAATCTGTCAACCGCGCAAAAGGCCGGGAAATTCCACGTCTTCACATGGGACGTCGACTTCAACAACGACAAAGTTTTCTGGGTTCTGCTGATCCACACCGTGGTGCAGACGATGGCTGCGATGGGAGCCGATCAGGACCTGACACAGCGCATGCTCACCTGTCCCGATCTGCGTCGCGGGCAGCGATCGTTGATCTTCAACGCGATCATGGGGTTCCCCGTCGTCTGTCTGTTCCTGCTGATCGGCGCGCTGATATGGTCCTACAACCAAGCCCTGCCGATCGACGTACTGGCCGCACCGGCCGCCGCCACGAGAGATCGCGTGTTCGCCTACTTCATTGCGGAGGTCGTGCCGTCAACCTACGGACTCAAGGGGTTGCTCGTCGCGGGCATTTTCGCAGCCGCCATGTCGAGCCTGGACTCCGCGTTGGGGGCCATGTCGTCAACGGCTGTGACGGATTTCTATCGACCCTACGTCAGGCCCAATGCGTCGCCGGCCCATTACGTGCTCGCTGCCAGATGCTTCACGCTTGTGTTCGGCGTCATCCTGGTACTGGTGGCGCTCGCGTTCGCCGAGGAGAAGGACCTGCTCAAGGAAGCCTTTGAGTGGGTCAGTCTGATCTTCGGCGGAATGCTCGGCGTGTTCCTGCTCGGAGTAACCACTGCCCGGCGCGGTCACGATCTGCTCAACGTCGCAGCCATGCTCTCATCCGTCGCGATTCTTGTGGCGATCAAGTTCTGGCAAGAGCACGCGCAGTCGGTTTGGATCGCTTGGCCCTGGTGGGTAGTGATCGGGACGGCCTGGACACTCGCAGTGGGATCGTGTTTCCGATCACGAAGTGACCTTGACGGCACGAGTATCTGCACGCCGACGAAACGGGCTGGCGGATAAACGGCCAGGGATGTTGGTTGTGGTGTTTCGCCAACAATCGAAACTGCTATTACACCATTGAGTACTGCCGGGGCAGTCCCGTTGTACAGAAGTTCTTCAGCGAAGCCTTCGATGGTGTTTTGATCACCGACTTCTGGGCGGCCTACGATTCAGTCGATGCGGCGGATCGTTCGACCGCAACGACGACTACCTGCACGCGGCGTACCGCGGCGTCGGCGACCCGTCGGCCGGGAGCTACGGCGTCGGGTTCCGTGTTGCCGAAGTCCCCTGAGCACGCTTCGACAGCACTGCTGGCTTTCGGGGGCGTGGGAGTGCCCGGTAGGAGGAAACGACAGGCGGCGTAGGGTTCCCCCCCCCTGACGGGTTTCGTCCTGCGCCCATTGAATCGCCCCGGCCGATTTGCTACGCTGGACCACGTCAATCGTCTCGCGTTTCTCTTGGGAAGGGGAACATCATGCAACGTACAGCATCAATCGTCACGTTCGTCCTGTTGATTCTGACCGCGTCGCCGGTTTGGGCGGATACGTTCGGGACAGGCGCGAACGAGTTCACTATCGACTTCGTACCGATCTCGGGCGATGCGGGCGACCTTGGTAGTTGGCCTGCGGGTAGCGGTTACACGTTCACGGGCGTCAATCGTGATGACTACCGCATGGGCACCTTCGAGATTACCAACGATCAGTGGACCAAGTTCTCGGCATCCCTGGGCGTCCCGGTGACGGGCGACCCATCGTCTGCGTATGACGAAGATCCGTACTTCACGGGCACGAACGTACCGACCAACGAGGTGAGCTGGTACGAGGCGGCTCAGTTCGTCAACTGGCTGAACACGAGCACGAAGCATCAGGCGGCGTACAAGTTCACCGGCACACAAGGCACAAGCGGCTATTCACTGGGTGTGTGGGAATCAGGCGATGACGGTTACGATGCAGATAACCCCTACCGCAACAGCAATGCCCGTTACTTCATGCCGACGGCGGATGAGTGGCTCAAGGCGGGCTACTGGAACGGAACGAGCCTCCAGACCTACGCGACGCAACCGGGCGACACGCTGCATCAGGGCGACGGAGTGAGCGGGACGGGCTGGAATTATTACGACAACGGATACGCCACCGACCCATACGGTCCCTGGGACGTCGGCAGCGGTAGCGAGGAACTCAACGGCACGTTCGACATGATGGGCAACGTCTGGGAATGGATGGAGAGCCCGTATCACAGCGGAGACTATGGCGTTGGTTCCCGTCGCGGGCTGCGTGGCGGGTCGTTCAACGGCTACGTCATCCCCCTCGCGTCCTCCTCCCGGTTCGACCTCGACCCGTTCGTCGAGGTCAGCTATGTCGGGTTCCGTGTCGCCTCCGAAGTCCCTGGCCCGGATGTGGATGGCGACGGCGTGGACGATTTCTACGACGTCTGCGACAACACGCCCGCCGGAACGCTGGTTGATGCCGAGGGGCGGCCGCTGGGGGACATCGACCAGGACTGCGACACGGACCTCGACGACTTCGCGCTCTTTCAGCAGGGCATGACCGGGCCGCTCGCGCCGCCCCTCGTGGCGATCGACACCGTTCTCGTCGGTAACCCGGGCAATGCGGGGGAGAATTCTGGTGAGAGCGAGCCGGGCGGCTATGGCCCTGACCGCATCTGCGGGGCGGTGGACTACGTCTTCAACATCGGCAAGTTCGAGGTGACCGCCGGGCAGTACACCGAGTTCCTGAATGCTGTCGCGGCGACGGACACGTACGGGCTGTACCACACGAGCATGGACAGCACTTACGGCTGCCAGATCACGCAGAACGGGACCAGCGGGAGCTACACTTACGACTTCAGCGGCCGTCCGAGCGGGACGGAAGCCGACTGGGCCGACCGTCCGGTGAACTACGTGAGCTGGGGTGACGCGGCACGTTTTGCGAACTGGCTGCACAATGGTCAGCCGACGGGCGCGCAGGATCTGACAACGACGGAGGACGGATCGTACTACCTCAACGGTGCCGTGAGCGATGCTGAGCTGCTGGCAGTGGCACGTGAGCCGAACGCCACTTGGGTGATCCCGTCGGAGGACGAGTGGTACAAGGCGGCGTATCACTACAACGACGGTGTGACGGGCAACTACTGGGATTACCCGACGAAATCGGACATGGCTCCGACCTTGGAGGCCCCGCCGGGCACGGACATGACCGACGGCTCAGCGAACTACTATGACAGCGGTTATGGGATAGGCAGCCCGTACTATCGCACTGAAGTTGGTGGGTACGACGCCAAACCATCGGACAGCCCCTACGGCACGTTCGACCAGGGAGGGAACGTCGGGGAGTGGAATGAAGCCATCTTTTACGGTTCGTATCGTAGTCTCCGCGGCGGGTCGTTCGACGACTACAACATCGGCCTGCGCGCGGCGAACCGCAACCGCTGCTACGACCCGACGGACGAGGACAACAACATCGGGTTCCGCGTCGCCGAAGTTCCCTGAGCACGCTACGATAGCACTCCTGGCTTTAGGAAGCGTGGGGGTGCCCGGCAGGAGGAAACGGTAAGGAGGTTACCCTCTGTCCTATACCCCTTTTACCCTTTACCCTGTTAGAGTTCTCGTGTGTACTACGTCTACGTGTTGCTGAGCGAGCGAGACGGGAAGTTCTACACGGGTTCCACGCCTGACCTGAAGCGCCGGTTCGCCGCGCATTGCGCTGGGAGGGTGCCCTCCACGAAGAACCGTCGCCCACTGAAGCTGATCTACTACGAAGCCTCGTTGAGCAAAGACGACGCGATACGCCGGGAACGGTACCTGAAGACAGGGATGGGCAAACGGTACCTGCGCAACCGACTGAAGGTCCAGCTTGCGGAACTCTAACAGGGTGAATCCGAGCGCAGCGAGGATCGAAGTTTTTTGAGAAGCGAAAACCGGGGCAAGGGAAGAGACGGGCAACCGCCGGTCGTCCTGGTTCACCCCGTTAGAGATGCTTCATGTTCTACGTGTATGTCCTGCACAGCGAGAAGGACGGTCTCTTCTACACCGGCGCAACGAGCGATTTGAAGGCGCGCCTTTACGAACATGAGAAGGGAAAAGTCCGTTCTACGAAGGATCGCCTTCCCGTCCGTTTGGTTTACTACGAAGCGAGCCTTTCCCAGGCCGATGCGTTTCAACGTGAGAAATACCTCAAGAGCGGCCCCAAGGCGGCCCCAGTGCCATGACCTGTCATTCATAGCTTTGGGATGGAAGACCGCTAAACCCTTGCTACCAAACAGTTTAACGGAGAGGGCGGGATTCGAACCCGCGGTACGGTGTAACCCGCACACTGGTTTTCGAAACCAGCTCCTTCAGCCGCTCGGACACCTCTCCTTCACGGGAAGACCACCCGCACCTGACGGCGCTCGTCTGCTGTGATCGGCACGACCACGCGTCGGCTCGGAGTCTAATGGATGACGGTCCCTTTGGGCAAGACCTCCGCGATATCGGGCACGCCTCAGCGGGTGCCGTGTCGGGGGAATCTCATGGCTATAGAACAAGTTCTATCCTGCTGTGGCGTCCGAATCCCGAAGATCCCCCGGAGATTCTTGGCCATCGGACGCTACGAGACCATGGAAAGCGTTGTAGAACAGTGTCGGCGTTCGTGCGGTGGTTTCAGGCTGGAGAGTCGCTGTGGCGCACGGGATACCCGCGCGGACGCGGCAAAGCCGCCTTGCGGCAGTCCGCGGCTCGCTACGAGACCATTGAAATCGCTATAGGGACGAATCGCGGATCACGCCACCGTGGAGATGGCACGACGCAGAATGGCGCGGCGTTCGGCACCGCGTTGGCCGATTCCGTATTGAAGGACTTGGCTGGCTGTCTCGGATATGGTGCCCAGGTGTTGCTGAAGGGCGAGGGCGTCAATCTCGTCGTTCTCCGACGGAAGTTCGCACTCACCGAAGCCCGCCATCAGCGTGAATGAGGCAATCGTGACGTCGGAGCGGTCCGCATCAGCCACACACCGATCCCAGTCCGCCAACGTGACACTCCCGCTGCCGATCAATTCCTGAAGCTCGATGTACTCCTCCGCGAGGGTTGGGACCTTGATCTCCGTGACGCCCAGGAGCGTGATGAACGTCTGTCGCGGTCGTGAAAGCCCCTCGCTCCGGCGACGGCTCGCGGCGATCTGTCGGGCAAGCGTCGGCCGAGTCAGCTCGCAGCCGCCCATCAGTGTCAGGTACACCTTGCCCTCGGACCCCAACCTTCCCTCGTGCCCCGACATGATACACACCTGGATCATACCCTCTCTCGCTCGCGGCCTACCTGCTCCGGTCAACGACGTATTCGGCCCTCGCCCTGCAATATTCGCGGCGGGCCCGGCCCGTTAAAACCGCGTCCAGCCGTTTGCGCCCGAATTGCCCACCGCCGCTCGCCCGAGATACAAACCGGCGGGACAGGTCCAAGCAGTGCTGATCAGGCCGCCACCCCTTCCCAGGGCCTTTGCGTTATCGGAACCGCACCCGTTGCCTCCCGCGTCGGACCATCCCGAGTCGGATCGGGCGTTCCCCGGCCCGCTTGAGGATTCGCATCACGCCTGTGGCGAAGTGGGGCCGGATGAAGAAGACGAACCCGATCCCCATGTTGAATACCCTGAGCATCTCCGCCCGGGTCGTGCCCATCCGCCGAAGGACGTCGAAAACCTGCGGCGGCGTCCAGGCGGATTTCCGCAAGACGGCATCACAGCCCGGCGGCAGGATTCTGGCGATGTTCTCGCTCAGTCCGCCACCGGTAATGTGGGCCATGCCCGTGACGACCCGTTTGACGCGGTAGCCGCGAAGCACTGCCCGCACCGCCTTCACGTAGATGCGCGTCGGGCGGAGCAACGCGTCCCCCAACGGCTCGTCAAGCCCGGGACACGTTTGATCCAGCTTGGATCGCGAGTGGGCGATCAGCTTACGCACCAGCGAGTATCCGTTCGAGTGCACGCCGCTCGAGGGCAGGCCGATCAGTACGTCACCGGGCGCCACCCGAGAGCCATCGATGACACGCCCGTATTCCACCACACCGACGGCGAACCCGGCCAGGTCAAAGTCCCCCGGGCGATACATGTCGGGCATCTCAGCCGTCTCACCGCCGAGCAACGCGCAGCTCGCCTCACGACAGCCGGCGGCGATTCCCTCCACAACTTCCAGCAACTGTAGGGGATCGAGCTTGTGAACGGCCAGGTAGTCGAGAAAGAAGAGCGGCTCGGCCCCGCAGGTGATCAGGTCGTTGACGTTCATCGCCACGAGGTCGATCCCGACCGTCGAGAGCTTTTTCATCTTGATCGCGATCAAAACCTTCGTCCCGACACCGTCCGCGCACCCCACCAATGTCGGTCGGTTGTAATTGCGCCGGAAGAGCTGCTCGTCATAGTCGAGCCGGAACAGGCCCGCGAACCCGCCCTCGCGCTGCTTGCAGACGCGCGGTTCATACGTGCTTCTCATGGCGGATTGGATCGCCCCCACCCATCGCGTGTTGGCGTTGATGTCGACGCCGGCATCCTTGTAGGAAACGACCGTCTTCCTCGGTTTTCGCTGGGCGGATCGAGTCACCGTCTCTACGCACCTCTCATGCAAAATGGGATCGAGCCAGGCACGCGCCGGGCCTATTGTAGCCTCGTTCCGGCTGGGAGGTGAGGACTTTTGTGCCTTGGATCCAACGGCACCCGAAGGAGCGCCCCGCCGCTACGTGAACATCCGAAGCTGCCCACGCTCCAGGGCGAACTTCTCGACCGGTTCCTTCACGTCGATGGGATACCGCCCACAGAAGCACGCCGAGCAGTAGCTCTCCGGAGGCATCTTCACGCACGACAACATGCCCTCGTGCGACAGATAGTGTAGCGTGTCCACACCAAGGTAGGCCCGGATGTCCTCCACGGACCGTTTGTAGGCGATGAGCTTCGTCTGGTCCGGGAAATCAATCCCGAAGTAGCACGGATGCCGGATGGGAGGACTCGCCACGCGAAGGTGAATCTCCGTCGCGCCCGCTTTACGAAGCGCGCCGATCTTCGCCCGCGTCGTCGTCCCCCGAACCACGGAATCCTCCACGACCACCAGGCGTTGCCCCGCGACCGCCTCCTTGATGACGTTCAGCTTCATCTTGACCGCCAAGTCCCGCCCCGCCTGTGTCGGCAGGATGAAGGACCGTCCCACGTAGTGGCTCGTCGTAAACGCACGCCCGTATGGAATTCCGCTCTCCCGCGCGTAACCCGTCGCCGCGCATTGGGCACAGGTGGGAATCGGCACGACCAGGTCGGCCTCGACCGGCGCCTCCCGCGCCAGGCTGTTCCCCATCGCCACGCGAACCTGATGGACGTTTTCCCCGAACACCAGACTCGACGGGTCGGCGAAGTAGATTTGCTCAAAGATGCACGCCGCCCCGTGATCACTCCCTTCGCCGCCGAAACGCCGCGTCGAGACGCCCTCCTTGTCGATCGTCACGATCTCGCCGGGCTCGACGTCTCGCACGTAGGTCGCGTCGATTATGTCCAAGGCCTTTGTCTCGGAGACGACGACGTTCGCCCCATCCTTGGTTCGCCCCAGGCACAACGGCCGGAAACCGAGCGGGTCCCGCGCCGCCACGATTCGATCGGGAAACAGCAGCAGAATCGAATAGGCGCCCTGAAGATGGTTCAGCACGTGCCCGAGCGGGTCAGGCTTGGCCTGATGGTCCTGCTTGGCCAGCAGGTGGATGATGACCTCGCTGTCGCAGGTCGTCTGGAAGATGTGCCCGTATTCCTCGTACTTACGCCTGAGCAGTGCCGCGTTGATCAGGTTCCCATTGTGGGCCACGGCGACCTGTCCGCCCGCAAACGAGAAGAGCAGCGGCTGACAGTTTTCTGCCGTGGTCGCGCCCGTCGTCGAGTAACGAACGTGGCCGATCGCCGTGCGACCGCGGATTCCCTCCAGATCACGCTTGCCGAAGACCTGGCTGACCAGCCCCAACCCGGCGCATCGCAGCAGGGCATCACCATTCGTCGAGACGATCCCCGCCGATTCCTGCCCTCTGTGCTGCAACGCGTACAGTCCGAGGTGGGTCAGGAAGACCGCGTCTTCGTGGCCGTAGATTCCGAACAGACCGCAGTGATGGTGAATGGATGAACCCGACACCGGTGCCGCCAAGCGCCTCCGGGACCTCGTTGATCTCCGGAGTCGAGTCTAGTGGCTTGGCACTACACCGTCAACGGCCTCCCGTCGCCCGATGGGCCGTTGGGGGGACAGGTGTCTTTTGCCGGGATAGGGGTAGGTAAGACCGGTTGCCCACAAGGGGCGACGCTACACTTGAATCGAGACTGCTCTAGAGCGTATAACGATCACCTGTAGCGGCTACGTGCCTGGCATCCCCCCTTACCAAGGGGGGAAAGAGGGGGGTCGCGCGATACACATGACCGTTAACTGCTATAGTGGACACGCGTGGCTGTGATGATCAGATCGACGGAATGGTCGGCGTCGAAGGGTTCTCGCGCATAGCTTCCCCAGCGCTTGTCGATCCGCAGTCCCGAGGCTTGACACCACGCCTCGATCTCATCAAGGCGGATCGGATAGAGCGTCCCGCAGTGCGAACGCGTCTTCCAGCCGTCCTGCTTCCAAAGTGTGATGTTGGTGACGCGGACCGAATCGGGATCGAAGTGAAAGGACCGCACGGAGACGTATTCCACGCCGCCGATCACGGAGACCCTCGGCCCTCGCACGCATGGAGTTTGTGAGCGCATCCGGGCGAAATTGAGAATCTGCAGGAAGAATCGTCCGCCGGGGCGAAGAGAACGGGCAAACTGGTCGACAGCCTCGGCCGACGTGTCGCGCGTGCCGGCGGCTGCGAGAGAGTTGCCCTGACAGTAAACACCGTCGAACCCGCCACCGATCTGCTCGAAGAGCGTCGCGTAGGGTGAGTGCACGAGCTCGACATTCGCGGAGGCGGTCCGCGCATTGCGTTGGGCGACGCTGAGCATCTCCGGGCTTAAGTCCGCGCCGACGACGCGGTATCCGTGCGATGCCAAGGCGCAGGCCACGCGTCCGGTTCCGCAACCGGCGTCGAGCAGCCTTCCTGCGCCGGGAAACCCGAAGACCTCCATCAGCACCGGAAGTTCGCGCTCGAGACGCGCGGACCAGTTGATGGACTTGTCGTACCACTCCGCGGAGCTGAACATCTCATCCGAGTTTGACGGCGTTGCCTTGCCCATACGAGAGAATGTGCGCCAAGAGGGCGGGAAACGCAACCATCCTGTCGCGCGAAGCGTCCGGGTTCCCTAAAACACCCGGCGGGATTCGAGAAGGATGCAGATAGGGCCGGCGTTGACCGATCGAACGTCCATGTAGTCGCCGAAGGAACCGCGTTCCACGTGCACGCCGAGACGCGTCAGCGCGTCGCAAACAAGCTCATACAGAACGATCGCACGGTCGGGCGGGGCGGCGGACTCGAATGAGGGCCTGCGGCCGCGGCGCGCGTCGGCCTGGACGGTGAACGCACTGACCAGAAGCACCTTGCCCCTTGTCTGCATGACGTCGAGGTTCATCCGGTTCGCGTCATCCGGGAAGATGCGAAGGTGGCGGACCTTTTCCGCGATGTAGGAGACGTCAGCCTCCCCGTCGCCCGCGTCGACCCCGAGATACACGAGCAGCCCTTTGTCGATAGCACCACATGCCTTGCCGTCCGCGACCACGGACGCTTCGCTGACACGTTGAACCACGGCGCGCATTGACGATTGACCTCCTTAGGATTCTTTCGTTGCCCGCTGGTTGTAGTAAGCATTCATGCGTAGCGCGTGCCGCCCCATCAGGTCGCGCAGCTCCTGCGGTTCGAGCACCTCTGCCTGGTCCCCATAACCGAGTATCCACCAGGATATTTCCTGGATACCGTCAACGTCGACCTCGAACAAGAGCGATCCGTCCTCCTGCCAGGTCGTGTGCTGCGTCTTATGCCATGTGATCTCATCAACATTGCTCGCCACCTTGGGCGCGAAACGAATCTTCACGTGGTAGGACCGCTCCTCGCGAACCATCTGCCATGCGTTCCCAAAGTAAGCGTCGAGGTTGAAGTGCGGATCGTGATGATAGTGCTCGGACAGGACCTCCACGCTCAGGATGCGTTCGATCTTGTAGGTCCGGACGTCCGACGTCTTCTCCGTATGCGCGATGAGATACCATCCACGATGGATAAAGGCGATGCGATACGGATGCAGGATGGCATCAATCTGGCGACGCTCGAAGTAGGAATCATATCGCTTCTGACGATGGATCAGCGCCGCCTGGAGGGTCGGTATGATGGCCCGCACAGACGCCGGGTCGGACACCGGATCATGGCGAATCTCGATGACTCGAAGGAGCGGTCCGCAGTAGTCCTGCAAGGCCGGCGGAAGCATCGACTCGACCTTCAACGCCGCCGAGGCGGCTGCCTCCTCGTCGGGGATGAAATGCCTGCCAAGCGCGTTGCGCGTGACCATCATCAGTGCGAGCGCCTCCGCGTGCGTCAGGCTGACCGGTGGAAGCAGTGACACTCGCTCGGCCGTGTAACGCTTGGTCAATGGATCGAACTCGTACCCGACGCCCGACTTCCTGAGAAGTTCCAGATCGCGGAAAACGGTTCTCGGCGAGACGCCCACGTGCTCGGCCAGTCTCCCCGCCGAGCTCACGCGTCCGGATTGCAGGCCTCGAATCAGCTTGAGTATCCGTTCGATTCGCTCCATGACCCTGCGCGACGTCCTCCCTTCCCACTTGGATACACAGGTTATCCGAACCCGGGACTGAACGGAAGCATCCGGACCAGGACGAACCCGGCCGTCGACAGCATCGTCAGGACGGCCAGGATGTGGAAGGTCAGGCGTCGCAGGTGGCGTGAGCTCCATAGGATCACAAGCAGCAGGAACAGATCGGCGGCGATCCCGGCGGTCATATGGCTGAAGGTGTCGTCCGTTGTCGCGATACCTCGCAGACGCGGCCAGACGGTCAGCAGTACGCTGAACAGGGTTGCCAACGCTGCGCAGCGGAATGCGGAGCGCTTGGCTCGAGAGGCCAACCGGCCGGCCACCGCTTCCGCCTCCGCGGTCTCGGATACTGGCGATCGTTCAAGAGAGAACCAGGTCCAAAACGCGGTTGCCAGCCCAAGCGCGACGATCATCGCGCAGAAAATCAGCGGGTATCGCTCCGCCAGCAGCACGGGATGCTCCGGGACAAGCGCCACCGCAAACGCACAAAGGGCCAGCGACGCCAGTCCCATGGCTGCGTCGGCCAACCGACCGCTCCAGGCCCTGGACAGGAACCGGAAAACCGCCCACGCCCCGACACACGCGGCGATCGCCACAAACAGCGTGGTGAGCCTTGGAGCGGCCGGGATGACAGCCGTCGGAACGGCCAACTGATAACAAACAAGCAGTAGGACGCTCACAGCGATGATCCCGCAGCTTGCACGAAGCCCCGGCCACGATGTGGTTGCCCCATCCGCGCGTCGTGGAGCGACGCCCGGCCGTTCGCGCCAGCGCCCTTCAATCCAGCGGCTTAGAAGTTCCGCCAGCAGCAGAAGGACCGAAAGGCTGACCACCATGGCCACGGTACCTCCACCCCGAAGCCTACCCGATTGATAGGTCGGGAAGATCGGAAGCAGAAGGCACGCCCAAGTCGCCGCCATGACGGCGATCCACAAGGCACATGTGAAAAGCCGGCGGTCTCGCGTGGATGCCAGGGGCACGACACACGAGACGAAAAGGATACCAAGAGTCCACAAACCCTCCGGCCCATAGCCGTACACGCGAGGAGCATCGGACGCAGTGGCAAACATCAGATCGAGACCGGCGTAAACCGCTCGTATAACCAGGATGAGCAACAGCAGGATGCCCGGCAACACACCGAACAGGAGGGCGACGACGTGTGCTATCCGGGCGAGCCCCCGACCGGGAGACGAATCATCCCCGGTTGCCCGCGCCGCACGGACCGCCATGGCACCACTGAGGGAGCATAACAGGGATATCTGGGCCGAGACGAAGGCGAGAACCTGAATCGGGTTTTGAGAAAAGGGTGGCATTCCTACATCGAGAACGGCAACATTCCCTGCGACGAATAAGGTGGGCGCGGCACATGCCTGGTGGCCCGTCGCGTGTTTGCGAGTTCGCCCTGCATAGGACTGGTTCGCGACCGGTTGTCCCCGCGACACCGGACAACGCGCACGTCCTGCGTCAAGGATTTATTGCGCTTCGCTGCCGCATGCGCATCCCGGACGCGACACGAACTTCGCCGGTCGTTTGTCCCCCTTATACGCAGTGAGAACAGGTCGCTCCACATCCAGGCACTCGCGCAGGAACTTTGCGGCCTCGGGCAACGCGTCCTCCGGCGGCGGAAGCGACGGAACGCGCTCCTTCGGCCAGTCGAGAACGAGGTATCCGTCGTACGTCAGTCCCTTCAGGAACTCAACCTGTCGGGCGATCTCGGTATGTCCCTGGCCCACCCGCTGGTACCCGAGGAACGAGCCCTGCTCATCGAATTCGGCATCACACACGTGCAGCATGCCGATCTTCCCGCCCAACAGGGGGATGGAGGTCGTCGCCCGCTCACGGACCGTCAGCGCGAGCGCTTGGTTCCAACAGCATCGACAAGCAGGATGGTCCACCACGTCGACCAGGAACCAGGTGTCGTGGCTCGTTGGAAGACCGCGGCTGTTCTCCACCAACAGCGTGACATCGTGGCTTAGCGCCGCCGGGATCAGCGAACGAAGCGCCACGGCGATGCGAGACAGGGCGGCCGGGTGGTTGTCAACCGCCTGTACCTCGCCCGCCGGCAAACGGACATAGGGGCAACCGAGCGTCGATGCCAGCTCGATACAGGCCTTGATGGCCGCCTCGTGACGGGCCAGCTCGCGCCGGGAGCAGGAATCGACGGTGGCCGATGTGCCCAGGCAGACAAGCTGAACGCCCGCGTCCAGAAGCAGTTTCCGGGCGTTGTCCGGTCTGTCCTTCAGTTCCCGGCCGGCCGGTGAATCTCCGTCGACCCGTACCTCGATCCCGTCAAAGCCCAGGTCGGCTGCCCGGGACACCATGGTCTGAAAATCCCAGTCGGGACATACCTGCGAACTGAATCCGATCCTCATCGCGCCGTTACACCTCTTTACTCATAGACTGACGTCGCCTCACGCCCAACGCTGTAACCACCTTCCAGGCGGATGGAGCCTAGCACAACGCCCACACCCGTCAACCGCCGCGTGTCCCGGTGACAGAACGGCGGTCTCACCCCCGCAAGTTCCTCGACTCTTCGTGGAAACCACCAACACTGTACCGCAGGAATTTATTTCTTTTTCGACGGCAGCCGATGATCCAGTGGGAACCCGTGCGGTCGACGGAGCGTCTAAAGGGTAGGCTCGTAATCGTAGCGGCCCACGGGTTAGGTCCGAAGGGTTGACTCTGTGCGGAATGCGCGGATACTCAACCTCTTGCACGGGATCCGCTTGGGCGGATCCGAACGGTTTGGGAGGTGTCGTCGTGGAATTGGATAAACGCAAAAAGGGTTTGCTTGTTGTATTGGTCGTCCTCATGGCCGGCGCGGGTGGTTACTGGTTCGTGGCCCGCGACAGCGATTCGGGGTCACGCAAAACTCAGACCGACCAGACCTTCAAGAAGAAGACTCGCGAAAAGGACGTGAAGAAGACTAAAAAGAGGGTCAAGAAGGATCGCGATCGGGTGAAAGAGAAGCAGACCTTCCAGAAGCGTTCGCGCGACAAGACCGATAAGAAACAGGGAGACAAGAAAAAGCGGCGGAAAGGCAAAAGGGAGAAGGTCAAGAAGAAAAAGGTCATCCCGGCCGCGTAGCAGCGGACGAGGGTTGCCGGGCGAGCGGTGTGATTCCCGCCCCCCCGCGCCGAGGTTACCGTTCAACGTGATACGCGACGCGACGCTTGTTGTGATCAACGGGCGTCGCTTTTTTTCTGGTGCGAATGGGAAGCGAAATCCAGGCCTCTCCCACACAGTCCGCCAACGAATTGCGGGGGGATTCTCCGATCCCTTTCCGCTTGACGAACGACTCCGGAAGGTGGACCCTGGCGATCAGCCGGCCACAAGGAGGCTCTGTCACTGCCCGTGTGTGAATGGCCGTGCGTGGCTGTGGTGCCTATGCTCGAAGTCACGGGTTTGCGTAAAGAATTCCACTCCGCCGCACCCGCTCGCCTTGGCCGTCGGGCGAGGCGCGGCGTAGCCGCCGACCTCGATCCGGGTGTTCCCGCCTCAGTCCCAGCAGACGCTGCGTCCCGAGCTGCACAAGCGGACTTGAAGGTCGGCTCCGAGCCTCGTCGCACGACGGCTTCGATGCCCGTGGTCGCCCTTGACGGCGTCACGTTCGCGGTCCGGGAGGGCGAGTTCATCGCCTTGATGGGAGCGAGTGGGTGCGGCAAGAGCACGCTGCTGCACCTGATCGCCGGTCTGGACAAGCCGACCGCCGGTCGGATCGTGATCGCCGGGTTGGATCTCGTGGGTATGGGCGACCGGCAGCGTACCCTGTTCCGCCTGCGCCGGCTTGGGGTTGTGTTCCAGGCCTACAACCTGCTCCCGACGCTTTCGGCCATCGAGAACGTCAAGCTACCGGCCATGATCGAGGGGGTGGATGGAAAAGAGGCCAACCGCAAGGCGGGGGAACTTTTGGAAATGCTCGATCTGGTCCACCGGCGTGATCACCGCCCTCAGGCGCTCTCCGGAGGGGAGCAGCAGCGAGTCGCCATCGCTCGGGCGCTGATGAACGATCCGTTCATCGTCCTGGCGGACGAACCGACGGGCAATCTGGACACACACCACGGCAAGGCGATCTGGGGTTTGCTGGCCCGCCTGTCACGGGAACGGGGTCGGACGGTCCTGGCGGTCACGCATGAGCCGACCGGTGCCACGTTCGCGGACCGTGTCATTATGTTGAAGGACGGGAGGATCGTGGGCGAGTTCGAGCCCGGCGGAGAGGGTCATGCATCGGATGTGGCGGCTCGTTACACGGAACTGGTCGGCTAGCCTCGGCCGGACCTCCGCGTCGATCCTGTCCGTCGCGCTGGGTGTCTCCGCCGTCGTGGTGATCACGAGCTTCTACGAGACCGCCCGCCGCGTGATCGAGCGCGACGTGGTAACGCACTGGCTCGGATCGGCTCATCTTACGGTTCATCCGCTGGGGGCGCACTGGGGCAGTCTGGACGCAGCGCTGGCTGAGCCGATTCGAGGGCTCGAGAACATTGCACAGGTCGCAAGCCGCTTGAAACGGCGCGTGAGCTTCATCGCGTATGACGCGGAGCAAGATCGTGTCGTCTCAAGGTGGCGGGTGGACGCAATCGGAATCGACGCCGCGGGCGAACCGCCGTTGCACACGCCGACCGGTCTTACGGGTCGGATGGTCGAATCCGGTCGCCGCGGGATGGCGGTCATCGAACGGCCGATGGCTGACCTCTGGGGCACGTACATCGGTCAGCCCATCATTCTTTCTTCCCGGGCAAGAGAGCGGGAGCAGCAGCTCACGGTGGTCGGGCTGTTCGACAGTGAGCGCATCGCCGACTTTCAAAGCCCGTTCGTCTACGTTTCCCTTACCGACCTTCAGGAGCTGGTGGGCGAGCCCGGTGCTGCGACGGCCATCGATATCCTGCTTGTCGATCATTCGCCGGAGGCCCTGGCAAACGCGCAAGCGGCGGTCGAGGACCTCATTGAACGGCGAGGCCTATCGTACAAGTGCAAAGTCGAGTCGTCCGCCGGTCGGCAGATGGTGCTCGACGAGGCGGATCGTCTCACGCGCTTGTCACTTATGCTGATCGCGTTCGTGGCCTTGCTGACCTCATTCTTCATCATTCTGACCACGATGAGCATGAGCCTGTTCGAGCGTCGGCGCGTGCTGGGGATCCTTCGCTGTGTGGGGACGACCCGAAGGCAGATGGCCGGCATGTTGTATTTGGAGCTCATCCCGGTGGGGGTTGTGGGCACGCTCTTGGGCGTGGCGGTTGGTGTCGGATTGACCCGGCTTGTCGAGTACTGGAACAACAAGATCGCAATCGCCGGAGGGATGCCTGGGGTCCCACTTGTGCTCAGCCCGTGGGGTATCAAACTGGCTGTGATAAGCGGGATGGTAACGGCCCTTATCAGCGCCTCAGCCTTGGTGTTTCAAGTGTGTCGTGTCACGCCGCTATCAGCCGTGAATCCCGATGCCCGACCGCCACGGATGCTGTATTTGTATGCGTCCGGCGTGTTGGGGCTCCTTCTCTTGGCGGTGCACGAGCTTGCGGTCTCCGTGGAGGATGCGTCGCGTTGGCTTGATCCGGTGTTCCTGGGGATGGGGATGTGCTCGTTGTACCTGGGGTATGTGCTCGTCGCCCCGTCGATCGTCGTGTGGTTGGGCCCGCTGATCGCCCGTCTTGTCGGGCCGCTGCTGGGGCTTCGCGGAAGGCTTGCGGAGGACCAGTTCGGGCGGGCACCGTGGCGGAGCGCGGGCGTGTGCTGGGTGCTCATGGTGGGCTTGTCGCTGATCGTCTACATCGGTATCGGGGCGGAAAGTGTGATGGCTGTCTGGAATTTCCCAGGCCGGTTGCCCGAGGCCTTTGTCTGGACGCGCGAGTTTGCGTCCGGCGAAGCACTCGAGCAGGTGCGCCGAATCCCCGGTCTGCGTTCGGTCACGGCTGCGGTGGATGTGGACTGCAAGATTCATGTACGGGGGCCTGAGAATAAGTCGCTTGCCGACTCCCTCGCGGAAAAATTCCTCCACAAGCTTACCCGGCCCGTATTCGTGGCGGGTGATCCGGAGCAGTTCCTTGACATGGTCAAGGTCACGTTCGATGAGGGTTCGAGAGAGGACGCGCTGAACAAGCTGCAGCGTGGCGGATACGTCTTGATCCCGACCCAGACCGCGCGAAACAAGGGGTTGCACCTGGCGGATCGCGTGACGGTCGAGATCAAGGGTCGCTCAGCCGATTTCGAGGTGGCTGGTGTCGTGCAGGCGCCGGTGTTGGATCTGGCGGTGACAGCCTTTCAGGCGACGAGTTATCTCGAGCTGGCGGCGGCCAACACGTTCATTGGGACCCGTGCGGACTTGGTGGACAAGTTCGGGCTCGACGTGGTCTCCTCGGTCATGTGTGACCTGGACTTACCGACCACGGAGCCGCCGGACGTGTTCTGTCAGCCCCGACCGCCGAGGGACGGACCGGATTGGGTCGAGCTTGTCCCGCGCATCTCTGACCGGCTGCCCAAAGAGCGCGATGTGACCGAACGGATCCTGCCGGTCTTGCGCTCGTGGGTTGACGCCGGCAGTGAAGGTCCTTTCCCGGCGGTCGCCGGCCACTCCGTGGATGTGGGCGCCGAGTTCGACCGTTACAGCCGGGCGTTCCGTCGGGTGACCTGGAGCTGGCGGCGCGATTCGCCCGAGGAACGATGGGCGATCTTCCGCGAGCAGCTTGTCCTGGGCCGGGTCGTCCAAACGCTGGGCCACCCCAATGCGATTCGGGGGTCGATGCGCCGGTTGAGGGATTTGGCTGACCGCCATGTGCGTCGTGGCGCGATGGTCCTGACGTGGTTGCCTTCGATCCTGCTCGTCGTGGCGGCGGTGGGTGTGGGCAATCTGATGATGGTCAGCGTGCAGATTCGATCGCGGCAGATCGCCGTATTGCGAGCGGTCGGCGCGCTTCGATCTCAGATTGTCCGCCTGGTGCTCGCTGAGAGCATTTCGCTGGGCCTGCTCGGAAGTGTTATGGGCGTGGCACTTGGACTTCACGAGGCCTACAGCGACAACCGCCTGAGCTACGCGCTGATCGGGTTCAAACCACCGTTTACAATTCCCGTCTCGACCCTTGCGCTGGGAATCGCACTGACGTTGAGTGTCTGCCTGATCGCCGGGATCATCCCGGCCCGTCATGCGGCGCGCAGCAATGTGATCGAAGCCATGCAGACGACGTAGTGCCGCTTCCAGAAAGGTAATGGCGTTTCTTCCTCCCCTCCTTGACAAGGAGGGGCTGGGGGAGGTTCTTCTGTGCCTGCATGAACCCCCCTCTATCCCCCCTTGGTAAGGGGGGATAGAGGGGGGTTCCGCTACACGATTTCCGAGTATGCTTCAAGGTGCCGCTAATCGGCCGGCGGGATGATCTCGAAGTCAATGCGGAATGCATCGGGTTCGAGATCGTCGACTTCGAGTCGAATGATCAACAGGGCGCCGCAGGGGAAGTCATCGCCGATGCGGGCTTCAAACGCGGGGGCTGTACCTTCCGAGACCGGGTCCGCATCCTCCTCATCATCACCCTCCTCCTCATCGTCGTCTTCGGAAGGAAGGCTGAAAAACTCGATCCCCTCGATGAATGCTTCCTCGATGAGCGAGCCGTCCTGTGTGTGGTTGTCCTCGATCAGCTCGAGCAGTCTCGGGCTCCCGATGGCGAAGACTCTGGCGCATTCGAGTAAGTGAATGTCACTTGTCGGGGGTGCATCCTGGTCAACCTGGCCGGGGTCGAGTGTCATGTCATAGTCGTTCGGTCCGAACTGCTCGGAATCGGGCTGCGAGTCCTGGTCGGTTTGATCATACGTGCCGAAGGTGAAGACCGCGCGGTGGGGCGTATTGTTGATGAAGGCTACTCGGATGCTCCCGCGTTGCCCGGCCACGTCGCCGCCCAGCGATGCCGTCTGGTTCAGCCATGAGAAGCCTTCGCCGCATCCACCCAGCCCCGCCACACCGACCGAAAGAAGAACCACTCCGGACACTACCGCACGGCTACCACTCATGACGACTCACCCAGCTTGGCAACACCTCTCGATCAAGCAATCCGACAAGCCTGCGGCGAGGGTGGTGCTCCCATCGACCCGTTGCTGTTCACGGTTTCTAGAGCCGTTTCAACAAAGGTTGTTCCGCTTTCTTCCCCCCTTACCAAGGGGGGATTGA
>CBDUZO010000057.1:0-28612 GCA_965371725.1 uncultured Phycisphaerales bacterium | reverse complement strand
TTATCGAATACGATCGGCCAATTTCTTGAGCTTACTTTGCGCTGTAGTGCTAAGCAGAAGCCACGCGCTCAAAACGCGCCTATCCGTTTCGCATCGCCCTGGTGAAACCTCTCACAAGCCCACCTGACTTCTGTACTTGCAAGGCTTGATGTAATGCGCCGGGCAGGACTCGGGCCGATTACCGCGGGCCGTCCGCTAGTTGGGCACCCACCGGGGCGGAGGAGGTAGCTCCCGCTGACGTGTTTCCGTTGGCATGCCCGCACATGCGCGTGGGGTTCCCTGAATCCCGAGAGGCGCGCCGGCATGGAGAAAGGCTCTCAGGGGCGTCTGCGCGTTTCGGGGGCACCAGAGGGGCGTCCGGGCCCATTGCGTTCAACGGCAAGCCCGAGGGGGGTGTACGGGGCGTTCCTGGTGGCACGGATCGGGTGCGGGTGGCTTGTGTGGGCGGGTTGTCGCGTGGCTGAAGAGGATTGGCTCGCAGCGAATGGTGGATCCGGCGGCGTGGTTGCTCAGGTGCCGGCGGCAGGTCCCGCCAGCCTAAGCGGGTGGTGTCGCCCATCGTTCACTACACAGCAGGGGACCGGCACAAGTCGTTCGAGGGGTTCAGGGAGGTCACGGGATGTCTTACGGAACATCCTTCCATGAAAGTCCTGTCAACCCATGCTATACTCCAAACACCGCCACGGAGGATAGGGCAACGGTGGGAACCGACCCGAGCGCCGACCCAGGGGCCAAGACCGAAGGCCGGGCGACTCTCGGCACGCTGGGATCGCCCGTCTTCCTCTACCCTTCGGGATTGGCATGGAAGCGATAAATCCCTCGGGGCGCAGCCCCGAGCTTCTGGAACAGGAAAGAAACGTGAACACCGGGAGACGGTCTCCCGGATAGGCGTAACTCAGAAGGGGTGGTTCTCCATTTCACGGTGAACCACTACAGGAGACCGTGGGCATATATAGAGGACCATCAGATGACGCGCCGATTTCTTGTTTGCGTTGGGGCAGCATTCCTTGTAGGCGGCCTGGGATCGCAAACGCTTGCCCAAACGCAGCAAGCACAAACCTGTACGGACTGCCACACCGACGACGAAGAGTCGACTGCTAAGGCTGTTACGGCCGAGTTGCTCGCCGGGTCCATCCACGCGGATCTGGACTGCACGGATTGCCACGAGTCGATTGCCATGGCGAGCGTCGACGCTGCATCCACCCGGCCACATGGCGAGGTCGTCGATCCGGTCAACTGTGGCGAGTGCCACGAAGAGGAGGCTGAAGTCTATCAAGAGCACGGCCGCATGCGTAACGGTGAAGACGCGGATTTCCCCGTGTGCTGGAGTTGCCACGGTTCACACGACATTTTGTCGGCTTCCGACACCCGCTCGCCCGTGCATCCCATCAATATGCCTGATACGTGTACGGCCTGCCACACAAACGTGGATGTGCTCAAGCGGCACGAGTTCATGCGCGACGCACCGGTCAAGCTCTACAAGATCAGTGTGCACGGTCAGGCGAGCGCGGGTGGCGTCTACGTGGCCGCCACGTGCAACGACTGCCACTCCGCACTGGATCCTGACGGGAAACGTACTGCCCACCGCATCCTGAGCGCCGGGGACCGGGAATCACCAATCAACCATTTCAATATTCCAGGTACCTGTGGTTACTGCCACGAATCAGTGAGGAAGGACTACTGGGCCGGCATCCATGGCAGACTGGTCAAGCGCGGACAGGTCGATTCACCGGTCTGTACGAATTGCCATGGGGAGCACAGTATCATCAGAACGAGCGATCCCCGGTCGCCGGTCAGTGCCGCGCGCGTGGCGGAGGCGACCTGTGCGCCTTGTCACGAATCGGAGATTCTCAACGAGAAATACGGTATTCCCACGGGGCGATTGAGATCCTACGTTGACAGCTATCATGGTTTGAAGGCCAAGGCGGGTGACGTTCGAGTCGCGAATTGCGGTTCGTGCCATGGCGCCCACCGGATTCTCCCCCATACGGACCCGGATTCACAGATCCACCCGAACAACCTGCAAGAAACCTGCGGCGATTGCCATCCGGGGATTTCTGCGGAATTGGCCCGCGCTCCCATCCACGAGACCGCCACGGGTATCAAGACGGGTTGGCCGCGCGTCTTTACCATCTTCTACATGTGGTTGATCGCGATCACCATCGGCCTTATGGTCCTGCACAACGTTGCTGATATCGTCCGCCACGTCAAAATCATGCGACGCAAGCCCTTCGTGCTTCGGATGACGCCCAACGAGACCATTCAGCACTGGCTGCTCGCGTTGTCTTTTATCGTTCTCGTGCTTTCGGGGTTCGCCCTGCGTTTCTCTGAAGCCTGGTGGGTCAAGCCGCTCTTCGGGTGGGGCGGCGGCGAAGGATTCATCTATCGCGGCATGGTGCATCGCGTTGCAGCGGCGGTCTTCGGGTTATGCTGCCTCTGGCACGTCATTTACCTTTTCACCCAGCGAGGCAGGCATACGCTACGGGACATGATTCTGTCGAAGCATGATTTTCTGGACATCAAGAACAACTCGCTCTTCTTCCTTGGCCTTCGAGCTGAAAGGCCACGGTTTCCGCGTTTCAGCTATATGGAGAAATGCGAGTACTGGGCTCTCGTCTGGGGTGCCGCGATCATGTCAGGAACCGGCATCCTGCTCTGGTTCGACGATTACTTCGTGAGCCGGTGGAGTCTTCCGAAGGGCGTACTTGATGTCATGTTGGTCATCCACTATTACGAGGCGTGGCTGGCAACCCTGGCCATCGTCGTCTGGCACGGGTACTCCACGATCTTCGGCCCCCACGTCTATCCCATGAATCCTGCATGGATCAACGGCACGATGCCCAAGGATATGTACACAGACGAGCATCCAGAGGGCCCGAGTCTCAAGGCTCGAATCATGAAGCCCAGCGTGGCGGAGGAACTCGATGACGATGATGATCAGATGGGGGACTTGCAAGCCGGCAATCACAAGTCCGCGCAAGCGGTGGAAGACGGGAAGTAACCTAGGCGGTGAAGTCTGACTCGCCTAGAGCATTTCTCGTTTTCGTATGCCGGGTCCACCGGCCTTCGCGACACATCGAACAGCGAGAACCCGCGCGGGCTGAAGCCCGCGGCTCGGAACACAGAAAAGAGAAATGCTCTAGCCATGTCGAAGTTCGCCGGCCAGGGCCTTGATTTCAGTCAGATCCTGCTGCATCGCGCTCCAGCCGTACCAAAACGCATAGTCAGGGTTCATGTGGAAAGTTCCCTGGAATGCTCGCATCCGATGCTTGAGGAACATCACGAACAGCTTCTGCTCGATCACCGTCGGAGCGTCGTGGAACGTTAGCAAATCGGGGAACGGGTGGGCGTAGCCCTTGGGCTTGGCCAACTTCCCGTCTTTGTACAGCCCGGCCACGATTCGGATGGCCTCAGCCATCACACGGTCAACTTGCTTGATCATCTCGTCGCCCTTGCCAAGCTCGGCTGTGACGAAGTTCTTAGAGTGGCACCGGTTGCATATCTTGATCATCCTGTCCCGCTCGCGTTGCCAGTCCTCTTGTGTCAGCCGGGCGAGGCGGATGGACTTGACCAGTTCCAAGCGGGCTGTTGGCTTACCATCGGGGTCGAGAACACCGAGTGCCTGCAGGATGGTGGCTCGGTCTGCCGCCCACTGCTTGTCTTCGGGCATGGGCAAACGAACAGCCAGAAACCCCCAGCCGGTCCGGTTGGCGTGTGTGCCTTCTGGAAGGTGACAATCCTGACAGGTCGGGGCAGCGGCTGATTCCGGCAGCGTACCGATCTGCTTCAGCGCATGCCGCACACCGTGTTTGGAGGACGAGTACATCTCCCATTGGGGATGATCGAATCCCATGTGACAGGTCCGGCACGCCTGCGGCTGACGCGCCTCTTCGGCCAGGAAGAGGTGGCGCGTGTGGCAGGCGTCACAGGAAGCGACCCCGAACCCGGCCCCATCTTCTTTCAGGGCCTTGATCTCGCTTTCGGTCTTGAGGCCGATCTTGTGGCAACCCCCACAGCCTTTCATGCCATCCATCAGCGCCATGGGCTGCCAGTGGGCGGTTGGCATCGCCTTCATCGACTTCCAGCCCAAGGCGTGCTTGCCCTCCGTGAACTGCTCGACCTGCTCTTCGTGGCACTCGGCGCAGGTTTCCGGCGTTGGGATGCGGACCTTGGCCACATCCTCGGCTGACTTATGCCCCTCACCGTGGCAGTCGGCGCACATTATGTCGGACTCAGCGTGCGGACTCAGCCTCCAATCCATGACCACGCCCGGCGTCACTTTCGTGTGACAGGTCACACAGTCTGGATCCGCCTCCTCGGCGGGTTGGCCGAGCGCCATGGCGACAATAAGATACATGGCTAATGACATTTCAGGGTCACTCCTCTGCTAGGAACACACCGACTCCCAATCCGGCGGTATTACCCTACCGTTAGTCTTACAGAATCGGCCGTGATCACCGTACACATCCAACATACAGCCGCGCAGCCTCCCCAGCTACTCCGGCTCCTTCCCAATCACCCCAGGATCCTCGGTCATTCTCCTCAGATCCAGAAGCTCGGCCAGCTGCTGTTCGTCCAGGATGTTCTTCTCGCGCGCCAGGTCTCGAACCGACATCCCCCTGGCAAGAGCCTCTTTTGCCAGCTTCGCGGCATTCTCGTAACCGATCGCCGGATTCAGCGCAGTCGCCACTGCCGGGCTGCGCTCGGCGTTCGCCCGGCATGTCTCCTCGTTCGCCTCGATTCCCTCAATACAGCGGCTCGTAAACGCCGCAATGCCCCCGGTCAGGATGGCAATCTCCTGCAACAGGTTGTAGGCAATCACCGGCATCATGACGTTCAGCTCAAGCTGTCCGGCCTGTGCGGCAGAGACGATCGCAGTGTCGCATCCCAGGCATTGGAAGCAGACCATGTTCAGCATCTCGGCCATGACCGGGTTGACCTTACCCGGCATGATCGACGAGCCCGGTTGCACGGCCGGCAGGCAAATCTCTGCCAGGCCCGTGCGCGGTCCCGAACCCAAGAGCCGCAGGTCGTCGGCGATCTTGCGCAGGCTGGTCACCAGCACGCGCAGGGCACCGGCCGTCTCAACGACCGCGTCCATGCCCTGCATCGCCTCGAAGAGATTGTCGGCACCGGTGAACGTCTGTCCCGTTGCTTCGTTGATGTGAACAAGAACGTGTCGGCGGTAGTCGGGATCAGTGTTGAGCCCGGTGCCCACGGCGGTGCCGCCGATGCACAGGGGCATGAGGCTTTCGCAGGCAGCCTCGATCCGCCTTTGGCCCAGGCGAATCATGCTCGCGTACGCGCCAAACTCCTGCCCAAGACGGACGGGGGCTGCGTCCTGCAAATGGGTCCGCCCGGCTTTCACGATGTGGTCAAACTCGACCGCTTTGCCCTCCAGCGCTTCCGCCAACCCTTCCATGGCAGGCAACAGACGCCCGTGGATCTCACATACGGCGGCAATGTGGATGGCCGTGTGGACGGTGTCGTTGGTGGATTGAGCCATGTTGGCGTGATCGTTGGGATGAACCTGATCGTAAACTCCCAGCTCACCCCCCAGTAACTCGCCTGCACGGTTGGCGAGAATCTCATTGATGTTCATGTTCTGTGATGTGCCGGCACCGGCCTGAAAGGCGTCTACGACGAACTGATCGTCGAACCGTCCCTCCATGACTTCCTCGCCAGCGGCGACAAGGGCCTCAGCGATCTCGCGATTGAGAGTCCCCGTAGCCATGTTCGCTTTGGCTGCCGCCCGCTTGATGACCGCCTGCGCGCGAACGAACGTAGCGGGCAGTCGCAAGCCACTAACCGGGAAGTTCTGCACAGCTCGCTGCGTCTGCGCCCCGTAGTATGCATCGCACGGGACCTTGACCTCACCCAGCGAATCGTGTTCGGTTCGGTATTCCATCTCAGACCCGTTCTTCCATTAGCGCACGGACGTCGATATCGGTGATGTCCTGCTCCACCAGCGCCCCAGCGGCCAACTGTGGTAGACCGTCCTCATGCGCAGGTTCACTGCCGCGGTAGAACACGCCCATCGGAAGGCGGCCGTCGTCGCGAAAGACCCGCGCCAAGGCTCTCGCTCGATCGGTCGCATCGTGATCTTCGTCTTCGATCTTGCAGATGCGCTGCTGGTACCACTTGTAGCTCTTGGTTGGGTTGAATGACACACACACCTGTCGGACGTCGATGAAGGAGAAGCCCCTGTGGCGAATCCCCTCGGCGATCAAGCCACTGAGCTGTTCGGCGTCGCCTGAGAAACCACGGGCCACGAAGTTCGCTCCGGCCGAGATGGCCAGGGCCAATGGCTCGAACGGCCACTCAAGGGCACCGTGCGGCGTCGTGCTCGATGCAAAGCCCCTGTCACCCGTCGGCGACACCTGGCCGGTCGTCAAGCCGTAGACGCCGTTGTTGTGAACGATGTACGTTAGGTCCACGTTCCGCCGGCAGGCGTAAATGAAGTGGCCCATCCCCTCGCTGTAGCCATCGCCGTCTCCACCCTCGGCAATGACCACCAACTTGTGGTTGGCCAACTTCAACCCGGCGGCGACCGGAAGCGCACGACCGTGCAGACCGTGGAAGCCATAGACGTTGACCCAGTGTGGAATCTTCCCCGAGCAGCCGATCCCCGAGGATATCGCGACCTCGTGCGGTTGCAGATCCAACGACAACAGGGCCTTCTTGATCGCGTTTTGTATGCCGAAGTTACCACATCCGGGACACCATGTCGGCTTGGCGCTCGTATTGAACCTTGTAGCGTCTTCCATACTGTTCCTTCCACCGAAGATACGCAATGTAGGCGGTTCTTCGCCCTCTACAGTTTCCGTCGAATCTGGTCAGCCAGCTCATCCACAAGCCATTGTCGGCCAGTGTACTTGAGAAGCGCGTCCTCGATCTCGATGCCCGTCTTCCCCCGGATGACGTCCGCCAACTGAGCCGTCGCGTTGTTCTCAACGACGATGACGCGGTTGGCCTGGGAGAGGACCCCGGTCACTTGCTCGGCGGGGAACGGACTCAGGAAAATCACCTGGAGAAAGCTGATCCTCGTCCCGCTCGCCGCCAACAGATCCATTGCCCCACGAATCGCCGAGGTGGTGGATCCCCAGCCGACGATCAGCAGGTCGGCCTCGCCGTCGCCATGCAGCTTCCAGCCGCACTTAGAGACATCAAGCGAGTCGGTCTTGCGCAGTCGCTTCTCCATCATTCTCGAGCGGACCGACTCGTCTTCACAGATGTGTCCCTCTTCGTCATGCTCGTCACTCGTCGCGCAGAAGGTGCCGCCAGGCGTGCCCGGGATGGCCCGCGGAGATATGCCTGACTCCGTGAAAGCGTATCGCTTGTACTCCTTCATCGAAGCCGGAGTCGCTTCGGCCAAGCGTGCTCCCCGATCGACCGCCATACCCGACGTGTCGAACGGCTCGAACGTCCAGGTCGATTCGGACAGGTGCTTGTCCATGAGCAGGATGACGGGGGTCTGATACTTCTCGGCCAAGTTGAACGCCTCGAACGTGAGGCGGAAGCTCTCCTGCGGATCGCCCGGTGCGATGACAATGCGGGGAAACTCGCCTTGTGAGGCCGACAGAACAAACTTCAGATCACTCTGCTCGGTTCGCGTGGGCAGGCCGGTTGAAGGCCCCGGACGCTGGGATTCCACGATGACCAGCGGCGTTTCCGTCATGCCGGCCAACCCGACAAACTCGCACATCAGGCAAAAGCCGCCACCGGAGGTCGCCGTCATGGCGCGGGTGCCGGCGAAGGAGGCGCCGAGAGCCATGCCGGCCGCGGAGATCTCGTCTTCGGCATGCTTGACCACGAGGCCGTACTCACGCTCGCGGGCGGCCATGTAGTTCAGGATCGAAGAGGAAGGGGTCATCGGGTAACCGGCGTAGAACTTGACTCCCGCCTTGATCGCCCCCATGGCCACGGCTTCATTCCCCGTAAGCAGCATCCGTTTCAGCGCGTCTTCCCTTTGCAGGGTGACATCGAAGCGATCCGAGAAGCCCTCGAACGCAGCATCGTACGCCCACCGGGCGGCGTCGAGATTCTGCTTGAGGACTTCGGGGCCGTGCCGTGCGAAGGTTCCCTCCAGTGTGGCCGCGATCGCATCGAAGTCGAAACGTAGTAGCCCCATCGTTGCCCCGAGTCCTACGGTGTTGAGCAGGCGCTGCCCTCCTCCGACCTGCTTGATAATGGACTGGAAGGGCAGGCCGACCGGGAGAACCCCCTGCTCCTCCAGCTCCCTCCTGTCGACCTTGCTCTTGTCTGCGTCGTAGACCATGGCACCACCCCGGCGGATCTCGCCGTTGTGCAGCCCGATGCTCAGGTCATCAAGGGCCAGCAGAACGTCCAGGACACGAGTGTGACCGAATACCCGCTTCCGGGATACCACTACCTGGTAGCTGTTGTGATCACCCCGGATGATCGATGGATACTCCACGTTGCCAAAGACGTGGAGTCCGGCACGCGAACACAGCCGGGCGAAGATCATTCCGGCCGTCTTGACTCCGACGCCAGCCGCTCCCCCAACCATGAAGCTCAGCTCATTCGTTGTCACTGCTGCCTCCTCGTTCGCCGAGTGCTCCATTCGCCTGGAGGGATTGCACAGTCGTCAGTGCCTAGCGCTTCTTGAACGCCTCGAGGATCTCCTCGCTCGAAGGCATCCCCCGGCAAGCGAAGACGATTGTACCTTCCTTGTCGATACCATAGACCGTTCGCTTGGTTACCAGTACCCCCTTGCATCCGTAAGCCGACACAACGTCCTTATTGCGATCCACCAGTAGAGGGAAGGGGAAACTGTGCTTCTGGGCGAATCTCTGGTGCGATTCGGTGCCCTGCGGATTGACACCGAATACCGCTGTGTCATTCCGGGTAAACAGATCGAACTGGTCACGAACGGCGCAGAGCTGTCTCGTGCATCCCGGGGTTTTGTCTCCGGGATAGAAGATCAGGACGACGTTCTTCTTGCCGCGATGCTCGTCCAGAGTGACTATCTTGCCGCTCTGGTCCGGAAGCGAGAATGCAGGTGCCTTCTCGCCCACTGTCAGCATCTGCGAGGGTCTGCGGTGCTTACGTTCCATTTGCCCAGCCTTTCCGGTGGACAGGTACTCTATGCTTGATCTTCCGATACTACAGCCTTTCCTCACAGATCACCCCGCGGTTCAACGCTCCATCAGTAGCTCTCCTCCGTGATGACCACCTTGCCCGCGAAGACCCTGTAGATGTAAGCGCTGTACGCGATCACGATGGGCATACCGACCAACGCGATGACCAGCATGACCGTCAAGGTGCGCGGCGTTGACGAAGCGTTGTAGATCGTCAGGCTGTTGGCCAGATCAACAGTCGATGGCACCATCCTGGGAAACAGGCAGACGGCCGCAAGCCCCATCACCGAGGCGATCGAGACGGACGACGCCAGGAACGAGCGCAGGTACTGCCCCGCCCGATTGGCTACGGGAATGTACACCGCCGCCAACAGCAGGAGCACGAGGAAGACCCAGAATAGCGGCCGACTCAAGGCGCCCTCGAAGAGGAACGGAGCGGCGAAGAACGTCGCCGCGAAGGCTGCAAAATAGAGAATGACGAAAACGATCCATGCGCCCGATGCCCATCTTGCCATGCGCTGCTGCAAATCACCCTCGGTCTTGACGGCCAGAAATGCCGCCCCGTGCATGGTGAACATGGCCAGCGTCAAGACACCGATCAGCAGGGCATACGGATTGAGCAGTGAAAGGAATGACACGTTGGCTGTGCCGTCGGCTTCGATCGGAATGCCACGTAGAATGTTGCCCATCGCCACGCCAAATAGAATCGCGGGTAGTACGCTCCCGAGTCCAAAGGCCCAATCCCAAACTCGACGCCAACCGGGACTTTCCAACTGGTTACGGAACTCCAGCGAGACGGCGCGGAAGATCAGAGCCAACAAAAGCAGCATCATCGCCAGGTAGAAGCTGCTGAACACGGTTGCGTAGACGATCGGGAATGCGGCAAACAGGGCACCTCCGCCCGTCAGCAGCCAGACTTCGTTCCCGTCCCAGAACGGCCCGATTGCCCCGACGTTGATTCGTCGTTCGCTTTCGTCGCGAGCAAACAGGTGCAGCACCCCAACTCCGAGGTCGAACCCGTCGAGAATGGCGTAACCGATGAACAGAACCCAGATCAACAGGAACCATGTCGTGTTCAGGTCCATCAGTGCACCTCCTTGGCGGTGAACGCCTGGGGCCCGCGCTTGACGAGTCTGGCCAGCGTGTAGACATACAACGCGCCAAGTACCAGATATACCAGGCCGAACATGATGATCGAGAAGAGCACTTCGCCACCGGTCACGTTCGCGGAGTAGGCATCCTGGGTCTTGAGCACTCGATACACCACCCACGGCTGCCGGCCGACCTCCGCGACGATCCATCCAACCTCGCAGGCGATAAGTGGCAGTGGGATCACCCATGGAAGCAGCTTCAGGTACCAGTGCGTGTCAAAGAGCTTCCTACGCCAGAGCAGGAACACGCCCAACAGAGACAGGAGGATAAAGAGCGTGCCGAGCCCTACCATCGTGTGGAACGACACGAACGTCAAGACAAACGGAGGTGTCGGATGGCCTTCCTCGCGAAGATCCTCGATGCCCGGAACGTGCGCGTCCATATCGCCAAACGCCATCAGACTCAGCACGCCAGGGATACCGATCTTGAAGTCCAGCCGCGGTGGTTCTTCTGAGGGTATCCCGAACACCGCCAGCGGCGCGCGCGTCCGGCCTTGGATAAGCCCCTCCATGGCTGCGAACTTCTCCGGCTGTGTGCGTGCCACTTGTTTGGCGGACCAGTCACCAGTCGGGAAGATCGCGAGCAGTGACACGACCAGGCCGAAGATGAGCGAGAGCTTGAGCGACTTCCGGGCCACCTCCGCCGCATTGTTCTTGACGAGAAGGTACGCGGAAATACCTGCCACGAGGAACGCCCCGGCGATCAGGCATGCGTCCAATGTGTGAAGGAACCGTGGCCAGGTCGAGGCGTTGAACACCGCCTCCGCGAAGCTGGCCAATTCCGCACGACCGTTACGAATCTCAAAGCCGGCGGGCGTCTGTTGCCACGAGTTAGCCACGATGATCCAGAACGCCGACAATGTGGAACCAACCGCCACCATCAGAGCCGAGAACCAGTGCACGCCCTTCGAAACCCTCTTCCGCCCGAACAGGTACAGCCCTAGGAACGTCGACTCGAGGAAGAACGCGAAGATAGCCTCCGCTGCCAGGGGAGCCCCGAAGATGTCGCCAACGAACTTGGAGTACTCCGCCCAGTTTGTGCCGAACTGGAATTCCATGACAATCCCAGTGGCTACACCGACCGCGAAAGTCAGCCCCAGGATCTTTCCGAAGAACTTGCCCGCTCGTACGTAGTCCTCATCACCCCGTTTCCAGCCGCGCCACTCCATGATCACCAGCAACCATGCCAGGCCGATGGATAGTGGGGGGAACAGGAAGTGGAACCCTATCGTGAGGGCAAACTGCAAACGAGATAGAAACAAAGCGTCCAGTTCCATTTCACAGCTTCCTATTCATCGGGTACGCGTTCATCCTACCCCAACCCCACATCGAGCGTCATCATGATGGCGAAGCCGATCATGGCGCCGGCCGTGGCGAAATCGCTGAAGCCGTTCCGCTGGGACTCGGGGACGAGTTCCTCCACCACGACGAAGATCATCGCGCCGGCGGCGAAAGCCAAACCGTAGGGCAGAAGCGACTCCATGGTCATCACCAACCACGCCCCAAGCACACCGGCCAGCGGCTCCACCACGCCGGAGGCCTGCCCGTACATGAACGCCTTGAAGCGCCCCAGACCTTCTCGCCGAAGCGGCATAGCCACGGCCAACCCCTCCGGGAAGTTCTGCAGACCGATGCCTATGGCCAGGGCGATACCGCCCAGCATCAGCTCCCGCGCGGCGGCTGCGTCCGTTGCCTGCGCCACCGCGCCAAAGGCAACACCGACGGCCAGCCCCTCGGGAATGTTGTGCAGGGTCACCGCCGAAACCAATAAGATACTGCGATGCCAGGAGGTCTTGATGCCCTCCGCCTCAGAGGTCTCGAGCCCGAGGTGAAGGTGCGGCAGGATCTTGTCAATGATGTACAGAAAGAAGCCGCCGGCAAGAAAACCGATGGTGGCCGGTTTCCAATCGCCGCCCGACATCTCGATGGCCGGGGCCAGCAGCGACCAGAAGCTGGCGGCAATCATGACCCCAGCCGCCAGGCCGAGCATCCCGTCCATCATCTTCTGGTTCACGCGCTTGGCGAACAGCACCGGCGCCGCACCGGCTGCGGTGACAAACCACGTGAACAGCGTGGCGATCAGCGCCTGCGTGACAGGATGGTACTGCTGGAAGAACTCAACAAGCCAATCGTCCATGGCACACCGCCGGAAGCCGACTTACGGAATGGCGACCCACGCGGTCGCGCTACTCCTTCTCCGAGAAGCTGTCCTTACCCAGACCGCAGACCGGGCAGACCCAGTCCTCGGGGATATCCTCGAACGCCGTTCCGGGCTTGATCTCGTTTTCGGGGTCGCCCTTCTCGGGGTCATAGACATAACCGCACGCGTCGCATACATACTTCTTCATGTTTCAATCTCCCATGTCTTTGCAGAATAGGTCACGGATCCACGCAAAGTCTCTCGCCCGCCTTACGGTCGGAGGCCATCTCCTTCGCCTTCTCTGCCAGTAATCTCCCAGCCGCACGGCACTCATCCAGCACTTCCGTGGTTGGCCGGTATTGCGCCCTGATTGGCTCGCGCAGAACCTCCCACTTCATCGCCTTCATGTCTTCATCCACCGCTTCCGCTCCGCCCTTGCTCCAGCCATAGGAGCCGAATGCCAGGGCGGCCTTGTTCGCCGGCTTCAGCCCCTTCAAGTAAGTCAACACCGCACCCGCCATCGGAAGCACGCCCTGGTTAAGCGTCGAGGAACCAAACGCAATGCATGCCGCATCGAGAGCCTCGGTGGCGATTCTAGTCAAGTTAGAAGTTCGAATGTTGATCAGTTCCGCCGCCACGCCGGCTTCGGACGCTGCCGCATGGATTGTTCGAGCCATCTGCCCGGTGCTGTCCCACATCGTGTCGTAAATGACCAGCACCTTCGGCTTGGGGCGACTGTGCGCCCAGTTCCCGTAGGCCTCCACAATCTCCGCTATGTGGCTGCGCCAGATCACGCCATGGCTAGGGGCGATCATCTCGATGTCCAGCTTCGCCGCCTTCTCCAGCACGTTGGCCACTTGCCTGCCGAAGGGCATGACGATGTTGGCATAGTAGGTCTTCGCCTCTTCCATGACCGTGCAAAGCGGAACCTCGTCGTCGAACCGTTGTGAACTTGCATAGTGTTGGCCGAAGGCGTCCATCGAGAAGAGCAGCTTCTCCTCCGGAACGTACGTAAACATCGACTCCGGCCAGTGCACCATCGGAGTCTCGATGAACGTGAGCGTCCGGTCGCCCAAGGTGAGCGTATCGCCGGTGGCGACGATTCGTGTCTTCCACCCGGACGTATCGTGATGCCTGCCCAGCACCGCCTCGCACTTCTTGTCGCATACGAGCGTGGCGTTGGGCAGCGATTCCATCACCTGTGCCAAGCCCCCGGCGTGATCGGGCTCGGCATGGTTGCAGACCACATAGTCAACGCTCGTCAGATCTGTTATCGCCGCGATGTTCGCGAGGAGCCGATCCGCAAACGGTGCCTTCACCGTGTCGATCAAGGCCGTCTTCTCGTCGCGGATCAGGTATGCGTTATACGTAGCCCCGCGATCGGTGCTGTACCCGTGGAAATCGCGAACGGTCCAGTCAACACACCCAACCCAGTCGATGTTCTCGCGCAATGTCGTATTCATGAATCGTCTCTACCCGAGTCGCCTGGCACCCTTTCCTCCGGAACAAACTGATCCTTGGAAGCCCCACACCACGGACAGCGCCAATCGTCCGGCAGATCCTCGAAAGGCGTGCCCGGCGGAATGCCGTTTTCCGGATCACCCTTAAGCGGGTGATAGCCGTAGGAACAGACCGTACACGCGTAGCGCGTCACTGGGCACCTCCTCCTGTCGGGCGATTGCCAGGCAGGGTCGCATCGTCGTGCGGGCATTCCTTCATGCCGGCCCTCTTCAGGATCCACATTGCAGGACACCAGTGGGTCAGGCCGCTTTGCAGCAGGTTGAGCCCCACAATCGCCGTGAACAGATAGAAGCCTTGATGCACCGCGTATCCGAGGGCGAGCGACAGGAGCACGAAGAAACCGGCCATTAGCCGCAATCCATCGTTGACATACATAACTACCTCCGTCCAGCAGTCTGTGTCTTCCTGCAACACATCATCCAACATCCGACATATTGCCGGCCACTCAGTCCTCGTCACGCTGTGCGCCGACCGTAGACCATGTAGTAAACCACTGGAATCACCACCAACGTGAAAACCGTCGAGACGAATAGACCGAAGATCAGCGCCCAGGCCAGCCCACTGAAGATCGGATCGAGCGTGATCGGCCAGGCGGCCAACATGGCGGTCCCGGCGGTCAGGATGATCGGACGCAGCCGTACCGCGCCACTGGTGATCAGAGCTTCTTGGAGCGACTTCCCCGCCTCCAGCGCATGGTGGACGAACTCGATCAGCAGGATCGCGTTGCGCACCGCGATCCCCGATAGCGCGATCATCCCGATCATCGCCGTGGCAGTGAAGAAGACCGGATTCTGCCAGGGACCGACCGGGTCGGCGGTCAGGACGTTGAGCAGCCAAAACCCGGGCATGATGCCGATGATCGTCAACGGGATCGAGATCATCAGGATCAGCGGCATGAGGTAGCTCTTCGTCTCATAGACCAGCAGGACGTAGATGCCCAGGCAGGCGGCGGCAAAGGCAAGCCCCAGGTCGCGCATCACGTCGATGGTGATCTTCCACTCACCCTCGCCGGCCCAATCGATCTCGAAACCTTCTGGAATCGCCCAGGCCACGCCGCCGCCATTGTCCAAGTAGCTTCGGGCGGCGAGCGATCGGGCGGTGGACGCATCCAGCGCCGGGCTGGCGCCGGTCCACTCGGTGCGGTCGGCCTGGATGTCGAGAATCACTTCGGCTGGGGCCCGGCCGGCCGTCTCGGCGAACACGTAGACGACACGGCGAAGGTCTTTGTGATAAATGGTCTTGTCCTGGACCGTGCGCTCGACGCGGCCGATTTCAGCCAGCGGAACCGGGTGGCCGGCCGGTCCGACCGCGTAAAGGTTTTCGATGTCTTCGGGGTAGCACCGCCTGCCCTCAGGCAGTTGGAGAACGATGGGCAGCGGGTTCACTTCGTTTGGATCCTTGAGGATGGAGACGACGCTGCCGTCAATGGCGGTCTGCACCAGTCGGGCCACCTGCTCCGCGGTAATGCCGGACAGTGCCGCCTTCTCTGGGTCGAGGACGAAGCGCAGTCGGGTCTGGTCGGCCTCGACGGTGTCGTCCACGTCCACCACCGCCGGCTCGACCTCGAGCCGCGACCGGACCAGCTTGGCCGCAGCAGCGATTTCGTCGTACGTGTGGTAGGGCTGCCCATAGACCTCGGCCGTGACCGTGGCGATGACCGGCGGTCCGGGCGGCATCTCCACGAGCTTGATGTTCGCCCCCCAAAGTTCGGCGATCTTGTGCAGGTCGTCGCGCAAGCGCAGGGTCAGGCCATGGCTCTGCTGCACCCGATCGTGCTTATGAACCAGGTTGACCCGAATGTCGGCAACGCTGGGGCCTCGCCGCAGATAGTAGTGACGAACCATCCCGTTGAAATCCATCGGGCTGGAGGTTCCGACATAGGTGGTGACATCGGTGACTTCGGGCACGCCGCGCAGATACGAGGCCAGGTCTGCCGTGGCCGACGAGGTTGTCTCCAGCGTGGTCCCTTCCGGCATGTCCACGACCACCTGGAACTCGTTCTTGTTGTCGAAGGGCAGCATCTTCAGCGGCACCCGCCGGCTCATCGCCAGCCAGCCGCTGAAGCCAAAGAGCAGAACCATGACCCCCAGCAGCCCCCACCGGGCGGAGCGGCTTGCAAAAAACGGTCCCAGTGCGCATCGGTAAAAGCGATAGATTCGCGACGCGTCACCGGTAGCGGACGTAGCGGTCGTGGTCTCGGCGCCGTCGGTTGCACGCGGTTTGTACTCGCCCTTCATAACGTGATAGGTCATCCACGGCGTAATGGTGAAGGCGACCACCAGACTCATCAGCATGGCCAGCGGCACGTTGAGCGCCATCGGTCGCATGTACGGTCCCATCATGCCGGTGATGAAGAACATCGGGACGAAGCTGATGATTACCGCCAGCGTAGCCAGAATGATCGGCGGGCGCACCTCGTTCACTGCCGTGAGCACGGCCTGAAGCGGCTTCTGCCGGCCCATGCGTAAGTGGCGATAGATGTTCTCCACGTCGACGATCGGGTCGTCTACCACCAGCCCCAATGCCAGTATCAGCGCGAATAGTGTGACACGGTTGATCGTGTAGCCGGCCAAGTAGTTGACCAGTAACGTGAGCGCGAACGTGATAGGCACGGCCGTGGCGATGATGAACCCTTCCCGCCAACCCAACGTCAACGCAATCAGGGCGATGACAATCACAATTGCGACGGCCAGACCTTCGACGAGTTCGTTGACCTTCTGATTCGCGGTCTGGCCGTAGTTGCGTGTGATGCGCGTGTAGACGCCGGTGGGCAGGGTCGTCTCGCGAAGCTCGTCGAGTCGCTTCTCGACGGCGCGAGCCACTGTGACCGCGTTGGCACCCTTTCTCTTGGCGACCGCGATGTGCACTGCCGGGTAGTCACGGGCACGATCACGAAGATCGGTCGGGACCGTCTCATCGTCTGCGGCAGCCGGCCCGTACCCGATGCGCGTGTACGTTTGCGGCTCCTGCGGCCCATCGATGACGGTAGCCACGTCGCCCAGGTACACCGGCCGGCCATCGGGAGCGGCAAGGACCAGTCGGCGAATCTCGTCCACACCGCTGAACACACTGCCCGCTTCGATGAGGACCGCATTGTTGTTCGTGTCGATCTGACCGCCGGGCAGCTCGGTGTTCATTCCGCGCAGCGCCGTGGACAACTGCTCGAGACTGACCTGGCGGCCGGCCAGCAGTTGGGCGTCAAACTCGACACGAATCTCCCGCGGTCGACCACCCACGACGTGGGTCCGCCCGGTGTTCTCAACCGACTGGAGCCCGCTTTCGAGTTCCTCGGCCACCCGGCGAAGTGCGAAGTCGTCGTAGCGATCGCTCCAAAGCGTCGCCGTCACGATCGGCACATCGTCGATCTCTACCGGCTTGACCACCCATCCGGCTACCTGAGGCGGGATCGCGTCGGTGTTGCTGTGGAGTTTGTTGTAGATCTTGACCAGACTGTCTTCGCGATCCTCGCCGACGTAAAAGCGGACGGTGACGATGGCCCCGTGCGGGCGGCTCATGGAATAGACGTATTCCACGCCGTCGATCTGGTAGAGCATCTTCTCCAATCGCAGCGCGACCTGACGCTCGACCTCTTCCGCAGAGGCACCGGGTACCGAGATGTGGATGTCGGCGATTGGGACGATGATCTGCGGTTCTTCCTCGCGCGGCGTGACCAGCAGGGCGACCGCCCCGGCGATCAGCGACAGGATGATCAGCATCGCCGACAGGTTGCCTTTGAGGAACACCTCGACGATCCGGTTTGTCAGCGGCTGAGGGGTATGCGGTGCGGGATCCATGATGTCGCTTGCTCCTTACTCGCCCGGACGGGGGAGCGTATCCGGATCAGCCACGATCAGGTCGCCGCCGGACAGACCGGACGCGACCGCGATCTGCTCGCCGTACTCGCCCGCAATCTGAATGAACGCGCGCTCTACCCGGTTGTCACCGATCACCCGGTAAACACACGGGACTTGTCCCACACGTCGAACCGCTGTCCGGGAAATCCGAAGCTCCTGACGCTCACCGACCGGGATGTGCAGCCGACCGAACATGCCGGGAATCACACCGGGTGGGCACGGCCCCGTGACCTTGACGTAAAACGCTCGGCTCAGCACGTCGGATTCGGGAACGATCTCGCTAATCGTACCTTCGCAGTGCAAGTCCAGGGCCTCAAGCGTCACCGGAAGCTGCTGGCCGACTTGCAGGCTCGTAGCCAGCGACTCGCGGACCGTCGCGACCAGTTGCAGCCGATCGAACAACCGGAACACGGTCTGACCGGGCCGCACCATGTCCCCGACATCAACCGTCTTGTCGATCACGACACCGGTAAGCGGTGACCGGATCGTGGCATAGCCGATGACTGCCTCGGCCTCCCGAAACGCGCTGAGGGCCTGCTCATGGTTAGCTTCGGCAGCACTGAGCCCGTTGGTGGCTGTGGTGAACTCGAGTTCGCTCGCCGAGCCCTCGGCCCGCAAGCGCACGATGCGATCGTAGTCGGTCTGAGCCTGATCGAGTGCCGCTTGGGCGCCATCAACCGCCGCCTGCGCCTGGCTCACCCGGGCCTGCAAATCGCCCTTCTCCAACTCCACCAGCACCTGATCCTGCTCGACGTGCTGACCGGCCTGCGCGTGAACAGCCAGCACCCGGGCCATGATCTTCGCGCCGACCTCCGTTTCGTGCGCCGCCCGAACCGTCCCGACGGCATCCTCCGTGAGCGGCACCATCATCAGCTCGACGGTCGTCGTTCGCGCCTGTCCCAGCGGTAGGACCCCGACATATGTAGGACCGGGCTGGATCTTCTCGTGAAAACCACCGGCCAGCCACATCAGCAGAACGACAATCCCGCCGACCGACAACAGCAATACGGCGCCGCCTCGTATCCAACGTTTCATGGTGCGGGCTCCTTCTGCGCACACTCGATGCGTTCAGCAAACGATCCAACCCACGTGTCTACCAGTTCTCCGCCAGCAGCTCGAAATAAGCCTGCGGGTGCGCGCACGCCGCACACGAATCCGGTGCCTCGGTACCTTCGTGGAGATAACCACAGTTCCGGCAGCGCCAGACGACCTTCTCCTTCTTCTTGAAGACCGATCCGGCCTCTATGTTCGCCAGCAGGCCGAGGTAGCGCTTCTCGTGCTGCTTTTCCGCTACGGCAATGGCCTCGAACACCTGTGCGATGGCCGCAAAGCCTTCCTCTCGGGCGGTCGCGGCGAACTCCGGATACATGCTCTCCCACTCGTGATGCTCGCCGCCGGCTGAGGCCTTGAGATTCTCCGCCGTGCTGCCGATCACGCCGGCCGGGAACGCCGCCGTCACTTCCACGTCCCCGCCTTCCAGGAACTTGAACAGCCGCTTGGCGTGCTCCTTCTCCTGATTGGCGGTCTCCTCGAAGATGTCCGCAATTTGGACGAAGCCCTCCTTCTTCGCCTTGCTGGCGAAGTAGGTATAGCGGTTCCTTGCCTGAGACTCACCGGCAAACGCGGTAAGCAGGTTCTTCTCCGTCTTGCTTTCCTTCAGACTGTTCATCTGCATGTACTCCTCGTGGGCGTTGTCGGCCGCCTAGTTTTCCTTCAGAAACTCGTCATCGTACTCGATCTCAAACCGCAACTTATGTTTGGCCTCCTCCTGCGCCAAACCCAGAAGCGTCTCTTTCAACCCGGGATCATCCGTGGCCGACGCCGGGTCGCTGTAGAGTCTGAACGCAGCCTTCTCCGCCTTCATGGCCAGGATGAGCGCCTGCTGGTAATCAATGTCACTGGAAGGCTCGGCGTCCACAAGGTAGTCGCCGATCTTCAGGTCGAGGATCTTCTTCTCAGCAACCTGCATCCGTTTGCCGCTCTTGACCTCCAGGAGCTTAGCCTTGTGCGCCCTTTCCTCTTCAGCAAAAGCTGAGAAGAGCTTCCTTCATATGCTTGTGCGGCATCTTCTCGGCCAGCTCCGTGTAGAATTGAGCCGCCTTCTCCTCTTGCCGAATCGCGAAATCAAGAATCTTGTCCACATTATCTAGTGCCATGTCATATCTCCTTCGGCTTTCGCCGGCGATCTACCTCCCCCAAACGTTCTCAGGAACTCATCCATTCATCACCATCCTGCCTTGCATTTTCGTCACGTCTCCCACAGGGTTCGGATCCTCAGATGACCGCCTTCACGGCTTTGAGCGCCGCTACATAGTCTGGCTCATTGGTCACCTCAGGAACATACTCGGCATGCACAATCCTCCCTTCGTGGTCGATGACGAAGACCGCGCGAGTCAGCAGGCCCAGCTCGCGAATGTAGACGCCGTAGGTCTCGCCAAAGGTGCGATACTTGTAGTCGCTGGCCGTGATGACGCGCTCGATCCCTTCAGCACCGCAGAAGCGGGCTAGGGCGAATGGCAAATCGAGGCTCACACTCAAAACCACGACATCTTCGGACAGGCCAATCGTCTCTTTATTGAAGGTTCGTGTCTGGGTGGCGCAGACCGGCGTGTCAATGCTGGGCGCCACGCTCAGCACGCGCACCTTGCCATGGAATGATTCGCACTCGATGTCGGCGAGATCGTTGCCCACCAGCTTGAAGTGGGGAGCCTGATCGGCCGCCTTGATTTCGAGGCCCACGAGCGTCAATGGCTTCCCCTTGAAGGTCACGGCGTTCGCTCTTTCCGTCATTTGTTGTGTCTCCTTTGCCTGTGCCTTTGGCTGGCTTAAACGGTTCAGGTTTCGTCTTCGAGCCTAAAGAAAACATCTGGCCGCGAGGGCTACAGACATCGCAGGAACGCAACATGGTCCCGAGTGCCTGGTCGGCTCATGCCTATCCGGGTATTTCGCTGTGTGGGATGCCTAGTGCGTCGGCCACCCCCTTACCGTAATCCGGATCGGCCTTCATGCAGTTGCCGATGTGGCGGATCTTGACCTCCTTGGGTGCGTCGCCCATGGCACGGGCCGTATTCTCGAAGAGCACCCTCTGCTGCTCGGGGCTCATCATCTGGAACAGTGCACGGGGCTGGGAGTAGTAGTCATCGTCCTTGCGGTGGTTCCAGTGGTCGGCGGCGCCCTCCAG
Source organism: uncultured Phycisphaerales bacterium (assembly GCA_965371725.1). GTDB lineage: Bacteria > Planctomycetota > Phycisphaerae > UBA1845 > UBA1845 > CBDUZO01. Next base: position 7,664 of record CBDUZO010000057.1, on the reverse strand, counting down.
ACTCAACGGCGGCTCGGAGGAGTCCGGCTGCTCCTGCCACTCACCGTAGCTGTTGGGCTCGTAGCCGAGGGTGCTGCCATAGTTGCCGTCGACGCGCATCGCCCCGTCGCGATGGTAGCTGTGGAACGGGCAGCGGGGCGCGTTGACCGGGATCAGGTGGTGGTTCACCCCGAGACGGTATCGCTGGGCATCGGCGTAAGAAAACAGACGCCCCTGCAGCATCTTGTCCGGCGAAAAGCCGATGCCGGGAACGATGCTGGCCGGGTTGAAGGCCGACTGCTCCACCTCGGCGAAGTAGTTTTCAGGGTTCCGATTCAATTCGAGCACACCCACATCGATCAGCGGGTAGTCCTTGTGCGGCCACACCTTGGTCAGATCGAATGGGTTGAACGGACACTTGGAGGCGTCCTTCTCCGGCATCACCTGGATCTTCATCGTCCACTTTGGGAATTCGCCCTTCTCGATGCTCTCGTAAAGATCACGCTGGTTGCTCTCCCGGTCCTTCGCGATGATCGCCTCCGCCTCCTGGTCGGTTATGTTTTTGATCCCCTGTTGCGTCTTGAGGTGGAACTTGACCCAGTGACGCTCGCCGCCGGCGCTCAACAGGCTGTAGGTGTGGCTGCCGTAGCCGTTCATGTGGCGGTAGGAGTACGGGATGCCCCGATCGCTCATGGTGATCGTAACCTGGTGCAGCGCCTCCGGCAGGGAGGTCCAGAAATCCCAGTTATTGCGCGCGCTACGCATGTTGGTGCGCGGGTCCCGCTTCACGGCGTGGTTGAGGTCGGGGAACTTCAGGGGATCGCGCAAGAAGAACACCGGTGTGTTGTTGCCCACCAGATCCCAGTTGCCCTGTTCGGTGTAGAACTTGATCGCAAAGCCCCGGATATCGCGCTCCGCGTCGGCCGCCCCGCGCTCACCCGCCACGGTGGAGAAGCGAATGAACAGCTCAGTTTTCTTGCCCACTTCGGAGAAAATCTTTGCCTTGGTGTAGCGGGTGATGTCGTGGGTAACGGTGAAGGTACCGTAGGCACCGGAGCCCTTGGCGTGCATGCGACGCTCGGGGATTACCTCCCGGTCAAAATGGGCCAGCTTCTCCAGATACCAAACGTCTTGGAGAAGCATAGGACCTCGCGGTCCGGCAGTCATTACGTTCTGGTTATCTGCGACGGGAGCGCCAGCGTTGTGGGTCAGTTTCTTAGAGTCCTTCATGGTTCTTACTCCTAATGTATTGCCTCGCCTTACTTCAAGAACCGCACCGCGCCGAACAACGCGAAGAACAAGCTCGCGCAACCTCGAAGCTGCTCCGGCCGATTCGCCTTTCATCCTTCATCCCCCATCTTCATCCTTCTCTTATCCCCACTTACCCTTGGCCATGTGGCCCTGAATCTCCGTCATCGAGAGCTTCATGACCTCGTAGCTGTGGGCCAGGGCCTTCTGGAAGACGTCCACGCAGCCGGGATCGAGATTGTCTTCGATGCCGTCCTTACAAACCTGCTCCATCTTGCGGCCCAGGTTCGCCAAACGACAATGAAGGGCGTTCGTGTGCCGTGACCGCTCCACCAGGCCGGCAGCCTGCTCGTCCAGAGCGGTGAATTTCTCCGCAGGGGCCCCACACTTGGGGCAATGCTCCGGGGCCTCGCCACCGTCATGAATGTATCCGCATACGCATTTCCACTTCTTCATCTCAAGGTCTCCTCATCGTTATGCCCGCAGGCTTTCCGCAACTACAGCTGAATTTCGAGGAAGTCAAACCACACCCCGTTGCCTGAAACCGAATCCATTTCTGCCTGCACGATGGCCACGTGGCCTTCCTCGATCTCCACGAACCGCTGAAAGAGCCTCTGTCCTTCCGCCGGTAACTCGGCGACCATCTTTCTGTAGAAGCTGCTGGTCTTGCGCTCGGCCTCCAGCGCCCTTCCGAGCAGTTTCAGCTCAAATCCGTGATCCACCTCAGACACGCTCTCCGACACACTTTCCGCTGCTTCGGCAATGGCCTCGCGAGACGGAAGCGCCGTTTCAAGCCCTACCGGGTCAACCTCTCCGGTTTTGCGCCATTCCTCGAGCCGGCTCTGAAGGTAATCCACGTGTCCCTGCTCTTCGTCTGCCAGGACGGTGAACATGCGCTTGCCCACCGGATCAGTCGCCTCCTTCGCCGCCGCCTTGTACACGTCACGCACTTCGTTTTCGAACTCGATGGCCGTCTGTATCGCTTTCTCGATCATCATGCATCCACTCCTCAACACGTTAGAACGTCTATTATCAAGCCTCGGTCTGACCGCCAGCCGGAGCCACGCGCTGACCCAACTCCTGGTCGATCATGAAGATCGCGACAGGATTGTCGCTCACGAGCTTGAGCTTGCCCCGGATCTCCTGCGCCGCGGCCTCTTCCTCAACCTGCTCGGTGACGAACCACTGGAGGAAACCATTCGCCGCGTGGTCCTTTTCGCTGAGCGAAAGGTCTACCAGACCGTTGATCAGGCCCGTGACCTTGCTCTCGTGCGCGCAGGTGTCCTCGAACACATCCAGCGGCGAGCTCCACTCCGTCTTGGGCTCTTTGATCTTGGCCAGCGTGACCTTGCCGCCGCGCTCGTTGATGAAGTCGAAGAACTTCATCCCGTGCATGTTCTCTTCCTGCGCCTGCATCCGCATCCAGAGCGCCATACCCTTGAGGTTCTGTGACCCGAAGTAGGCCGCCATCGACAGATACAGGTAAGACGAGAACAACTCCGCGTTGAGTTGTTCGTTGAAAGCACTCTCGATCTTGGAATCCATCACGTTTCACTCTCCATTACCGTAAGCCTGCGTTGCTTGACCTGCAGCCGCAGGAGCACACACCTTCCACCAAGCCGGTCGTTACCGCACCTATTCTCGCTCCCGTGGCGAGGCTCCGCCACCGTCCGCCCCGCATCCGCCTTGGCAGTCCGGGCAGACGCCCAGAAACTCCAGGCGAAAGCCGACGATCTCGTACCCGGCCAGACTCCGGACTTCTTCTTGGACGAAATCCTCAGGCAGGTCGTGAACGTCATCGACTCGCTCGCAGTGGATACACCGCACGTGGTAGTGCCGCTCGGGATTGCCATCGAACCGCGCCTCGGCCCCGCTGATCTCCAGCTTCTGAATGACCCCGTTCTCCGCGAGGAGTTCCAGGTTCCGGTACACGGTCCCCAAGCTGATCTTGGGCATGCGAGCCCGAGCAATTTCGTACAGCTCAGCCGCCGTCGGATGGCAGGCCACCTTCTTTAATTCCTCCAGCACCACCGTACGCTGTGGCGTGTTTCTCTGGGCTTTCCTGTGGGGCATCAACCACTCCTTATCACTATTGCGAAGTATTAGCGATAGAATACTGCTTGTCAAGTGGTTTCACGAAAAAAAAGTCCGATCAGTGTCCGCAGAGGCGGGTCAACGGGTCTTGGCAGGGCCAAGGGACGAACGGCCGGCGCAACGTCTGGGCGGGAGATAAGCCCGTTCAGGCAAATTCCGCCGGGGCCAGACCGTCGGCTACGTCTTGGAGCTTGGCCAACTCGCGGATGCGAATCCGCTGTTCGCGCGTCTCGATCAACCCGCACTCGACGAGGCGGTGAAGGGTCCGCGAGAGGGTCTCGCTGGTCAGGTTGAGGTGGCTGGCCAGGTCCTTCTTGCGCATGGGAAGCGTGAACTCGGCTTGGCCCGCGGAACTGTCCGATTGGATCAAGTGCCTGGCCACCCGGGCGGTCGCGTCGCGGAGGACGAGGTCCTCCAGCAAGCCCACCAGCGTGTGGACCCACTTCGACATTCCGGTCATCATTTCGATGCAGAAGCTGTGATCCTCTTTCGCGATCCGGCGGAACCCGGCTTCAGGAATTAAAACACACACGGAATCTTCGGTCGCGTCGGCGTAGGCCGGGCAGTTGAACTGTCCGATGGCCGCCACCTCGGCAAACGTCGAACCCGGATAGGCGAAGTGCAGGACATGCTCCTTGCCGCTGGGAGCGAGTTTGTAGACTCGGATCGCGCCCTCGCCGACCACGTAGATTCCCGGGCACGGATCGCCCTCACGGAAGATCGTCTGGCCACGTTTGAAGCGGACCGTGCGGGCGATCTGGGCGATCTTCGCGAAAGAGGCGTCGCTCAGCCCGCAGAACAGGCCGCAGTTCCGGATGATCGTGACCGCGCCGCTCTCCATATCGGCCCCGAGAAAAAAGTGCAAAAAACACTCCGGGCTTGACCCAGGTCAAGGCGTCGAAACCCGCGATAATCGATCATCCAGTATGTCGAGGGTGCCATGTTTCGGCAAGGCGACCCGGAAAAGGAGCGAAGCGACGTGATCCGCGAAATCGTTACGATCGACGAGGACCTATGCAACGGCTGCGGCGAGTGCGTACCTTCCTGCGCGGAAGGGGCCATCCAGATCATCGACGGCAAGGCCAGGCTTGTGTCCGATACCCTTTGCGACGGTCTCGGGGCGTGCCTCGGGCACTGTCCGCAGGGGGCCATCAAGATTGAACGCCGCGAGGCGGACGAGTTCGACGAGGCAGCCGTCGCGGGACGGGTGAAGCCCACGCCCCCCAAGCACGTGCCCGCCGCGTGCGCGGGAGCAACCCCGGAAGCTGGTTCCGAGCCGCCGTCCCTCGAATGCGGCTGCCCTGGTACGCGTTTGAAGGTGTTCAATCGCGCCGCTGGGCCGGATCGCTCGGCACCGGGTGCCGGCCAGCAATCGGAATTGACGCACTGGCCGGTGCAGCTGCGGCTGTTGCCGCCCCAGGCCCCCGTGCTGCAAGGCGCCAGCCTGCTGGTAGCCGCGGACTGCGTCCCCGTGGCGTGTCCGGACTTCCACACGCACCTGCTACGCGGGCGCGCGGTTGTGATCGGGTGCCCGAAGTTCGACGATCTGGAGGATTACACGAACCGGCTCGAAGCGATGATTCGGCACAATACCCTGAAGGAGATCACCGTTGCCCGTATGGAAGTCCCCTGCTGTGGTGGTATATTGCGAGCGGTGGTCGAGGCCCGGCAGCGGGCCGACAGCAGTATTCCAATCATCGACATGGTGATTGGCACGTGTGGTCAAGTGCTATCCTAGCAACGGCACCCCGCCGATGCGATGGCGCCATCAGAGCGATGATTCGACCCGCTTTCGAATGACAGATTCTAAAGGAGCTATGCGAATGTTCTGTTACCAATGCCAAGAAACCGCCAAGAACACCGGCTGCACCGTCAAGGGCGTATGCGGCAAACCGGAAGAAACCGCTAATCTTCAAGACCTTTTGATCCATGTGCTAAAAGGCATCGCGGTTTACGGTGAACGTCTCAAGGACGTTGGATGGTCGGACAAAGAGACCGGTCGGCGTGTGGGCCAAGGCCTGTTTGCGACGATTACGAACGCCAACTGGGACGACGACCGCTTTGTCGCCATGATCAAAGACGCGCTAAAACACCGGGACCAACTGCGGGACAAGTTCCTGGCCACCTACAAGGAAAAGAACGGCCGGGAGTTTGACGAACCATTACCTGATGCCGCCACTTGGTTTTCCGATGATGCCGCCGCATTTGCGGAGAAGGCCAAGTCCGTCGGTATCCTTGCCACTGAAAACGAAGATGTCCGCTCCCTGCGGGAGCTTCTGATCATCGGGCTGAAAGGGATCGCTGCCTATGCAGACCATGCTGCGATCCTGGGGTCTGAGAAAGACGAAATCTACGCTTTTCTGATGGAGGCGTTGGCGTCCACCACGAAGGAACTGTCGGTGGACGAGATGATCGGATTGGTCATGAAGGCCGGAGAAACCGCGGTCAACACCATGGCTCTGCTGGACGAGGCTCACACGTCGGCTTATGGCCATCCGGAAATAACCGAAGTGAATATCGGTGTTCGCAACAATCCGGGGATTCTGATCAGCGGCCATGATCTAAAAGACATGGAAGAGCTGCTGCAGCAAACCCAAGGTACGGGCGTGGATGTGTACACTCACGGCGAAATGCTCCCGGCCCACTGTTATCCGGCCTTCAGGAAGTACGATCATCTTGTCGGAAACTACGGAGGCTCCTGGTGGCAGCAGAACACGGAGTTTGAGTCCTTCAACGGTCCGATTCTTCTGACCACGAACTGTCTGGTTCCGTTGAAGAAGAACAACACGTATCTGGACCGGCTCTTCACGACGGGCTTGGTCGGTTACGTTGGCGCCAAGCATATTCCCGACAGGCCCGAGAACGGAGCCAAGGATTTCACCGAAATGATCGGTCTGGCGAAGACATGCCCACCGCCGACCGAAATCGAAACCGGCAAGATTGTCGGCGGATTCGCCCACCATCAAGTCCTCGCCCTGGCTGACAAGGTCGTCGAGGCGGTCAAATCCGGAGCGATCAAGCGCTTTATCGTCATGGCCGGCTGTGACGGACGTCACAAGACCAGGGACTACTATACGGAAGTGGCCCGGAACCTGCCCAAAGATACGGTAATCCTCACGGCCGGGTGCGCGAAATACCGCTACAACAAACTCGACCTCGGCGACATTGGCGGTATTCCGCGCGTGCTGGACGCGGGCCAGTGCAACGATTCCTATTCACTTGCAGTGATCGCGATGAAACTGAAAGAGGTCTTTGGCCTGGAAGACATCAACGAGCTACCGATCTCCTATGACATCGCCTGGTACGAACAGAAGGCGGTGGCGGTTCTGTTGGCGCTCCTTTCTCTCGGTGTTAAGGGCATTCGGCTCGGCCCCACCCTGCCGGGTTTCCTGTCCCCGACGGTGGCCAATGTCCTGGTAGAAAAGTTCGGAATGAAACCGGTCGGTACGGTTGAGGAGGATATTGAGGCTATGATGGCCGGCAGGTAGTGCTGCAAGACGCGAAAAGGACACGCGTCTCTTCCGGCGGCTCCGGCATTCGTCACCCCGAACGTTTTCAAGGTGCTCCAGGAAAAGCACGACCTCACGCTGACCAACAACTCCGATCCACTGGCAGACCTGAACGCGTCCATTGGGAACACGGCGGCTGCGCAGTAGGAGTGAGAGAGGGAGGAGTGCTGGTCGTGCCGTGCTGCCAAGCGCGCTCGTTGCCCGTTGATCCTACAGTAGCAAGCGGGGGCCACGAAGACGGCAATCAGCGCCACCGCCATTCCGCCCAATACCGGTATGGCCATGGGGACCATCGCGTCGGGCTCCTGTCCCACCTGCCTGTTCCGTACTCCCTGTCAGCAAAGCACTCACAGGTTGTGTCCAAGAACAGGAACGCCCGTCTATACCGAAGACGTTGCAGCCCCTCGGAGCCCGCGCGGAGAGGACCGAAAGGCCATGGGACGGGGGGCGTTTCCCCAAGACGGCTTGGTGCGGAAGTCCATCGAACTGCTGGGAATCGAGGAACCCATCGTTCGAGTCGCCATTGACCACGAGATCGCCAACGGCAGGCTCGTTCGGGACCGCATCGGTGATGAGGAGTGCATCTACCTGGCGGCTCTCCATCGTGCCGAGACTCAACTCGCCACCCGCATCCAACGACTTCAGCAGGGCCGACATCCGTTACCCAAGATCGACATCGAGAAGGCCCTCGCCTGGGTAGAACAACAAGTCGGTCTCAGTCTGGCCCCGGCACAACGTGACGCCATCGACTTGGCGGCTCGTCACAAGGTACTCGTCATGTAAGCGCCCACCACGACCATTCTTGACGGGTCGGTTATCTTGGCTCGCGTGTTG
>CBDUZO010000056.1:0-29336 GCA_965371725.1 uncultured Phycisphaerales bacterium | reverse complement strand
AACACGCGAGCCAAGATAACCGACCCGTCAAGAATGGTCGTGGTGGGCGCTTACGCATGAACCCCTCAATCCCCCCTTGGTAAGGGGGGAAGAAAACGGAACAACCTTTGTTGAAACGGCTCCAGCATATCAAGTGGACTATCCACAGCGGGGTGCATCCGATCACGATGGACCGTTGTCATTGGGACCGGCGCAGAACCGCTCAACCCGTCGGCATCGTGCTACCGCGCTACGACTCGGACGTCGTCCTGGCGAGTTCGATTCCCTCGAACAGGGCTGATCCGATCCGAACGTAGGTCGCTCCGAACTCGATCGCGCATTCGAAGTCGCTGCTCATGCCGAGCGAGAGTTCACGGAACTCCGGCCCACAGACGCCTTCCTGCACGACCTCGTCGAACAACTCGCGCGTTCGCCCGAACACCTGCCGGATCAGGCTCTGATCCTCCGTCCACGGGGCCATCGCCATCATGCCGCGAAGCTCGATGTGCCCGAGCGAGTGGATCTGCTCAGCCAGGTGAGTGACAGCCGCCACGGCCACACCGTATTTCGAGCCCTCGCCGGCCGAGTTGACCTGAAGCAGGATCGGCGTCTTGCGGTCCAGCCTGGCGGACTGGGCATCGATCTCCTCGGCCAATCGGAGGCTGTCCACAGAGTGCACCATGTCGATCCACGGAAGGACCGCCTTGACCTTGTTTCGCTGAAGGTGCCCGATCATGTGCCACTGCGGTCTTGGCCTCGCCCCGGCGGACAGATCACGGGCACGCCGCCCCAACCACTCGTTGACCATGGCCGCACGTCTGGTCAACTCCTGCACACGGCTTTCCCCAATGTGTTGCACGCCCATGTCCACAAGCGTGCGGATGATGTCCAGGCTCACGTATTTGGTGACCGCGACAAGCGTCACGCTGGAAGGGGCACGGTCGACACGTCGGCAGGCGTCGGCAATCCGTTGCTCGACGCGTTTGAGGTTTTCCGTCAGCTTGCGTTTCATCGGCAGCGTTCTCAACGCTCCGCCCACTTCGTGGTAGGCTGTATAATCACACGCTTGGTGCGCGTAGTATAACAGGTGCGCAGGCGGTGGACCAACCACAAAGTGGCCCTGCCACTGCCGCGCGGCGGCGACGGATGCGCCCCTGTGAGTTTCCGTCCGGGACATCGACACGACCTCCGGTGGGGTGGAAGTACGCGAAAGCGGCGTTTTTCTCATGGTATCCGTCGATGACATCACGGTCCTTCCTCCAGCCGAGGGGGTTCAGGTGAACCCGCTTGCGTGGTTCGCTTCGCCCGGGCCACTCGAGCTCGAGATCGGGTGCGGGAAAGGGGGGTTCCTGCTCAGCCGCGCACGGGCCAACCCGCACGTTCGCTTACTCGGGATCGAGTGGGCGAGCAAGTACTACCGATACTGCGCGGATCGGATGGCCCGATGGCAGTTGACCAACGTGCGTGTCATGCGGACCGATGCGAAGCTCTTCTTCCTGAGGCACCTCGCACCCGATTGCGTTTCGGTCCTGCACCTGTACCACCCGGACCCCTGGCCCAAGAAGCGACATCACAAGCGACGGCTGGTCCAGGCGGATTTCGCGGACGCGGCTGTCCGATCACTCCGGTCCGGCGGCAAGTGGTTGATCCAGTCGGATCACGAGGAGTACTTTCAGCAGATTCGTGAGGTGCTCGACAACCATCCGCAGCTTGCCAAAGTTGACTGGGAAGACGCCGAAACCGCGCCCCATCCAGATTGGCAAGGCACGAATTTCGAGATCAAGTACGCTCGCGAGGGGCGCAGCATTTTCAGAGTTGCCTACGTTCGTCGCAGTTGACAGCCTGCTGCTGGTGAGGCTCCCAATGAGCGTGTGCAACTCAGCGCCGTTTCCAGACAAGGTGTAATGGCGTTTCTTCCTCCCCTCCTTGACAAGGAGGGGTTGGGGGAGGTTCTTCTCCGTCTGCAGGAACCCCCCTCTGCCCCCCCTTGGTAAGGGGGGAAGAAAGTGGAACAACCTTCGTTGAAACGGCTCTAGATCGTAAACTCCCACGCGCAAACGCAACCGGTCCCGTCCGTGCGGTCAGGAGGACACTGAAGACACCGCGTCTTGATGCGCGGGTCGATTGTCTCCGCGAACTTCGAGTACTCGACGATGCCGACCGGTTTGCAGGGGAAGTCGGGAAGGCCTTTGCGCTTTCGGGCGGACTGGACACGGCACTCGGTCATCTTGAAGATCAATCCACCCTCGCTGGGGCGTTCGACGGTCTGGCTGTTGACCGTGGCGTAAAGTCGATAGCGGACGGCCCTTTCGAGCGCGTCCAGCCCGCCGCCCGACGAAATGTCGAACGCCTTTATGATCCGCCTCGCCTCGACAGGTGAAAACAACTCCCATGATCGCGTGTCCAGTGCCATCGCGGTGTCGAGCCCGTATCGCTCCTCGGCGGCCAGGAACCAGCAACCGTCGTGCGCCAGCCAACTCTTCGCGTGAACGTCGATCAACGTCAGCAACTCTTCACGTGACAGCTCTCGCAAGTGATCCACGATGATGCTCCCTTTACCATCACACCCACGTGCAAACCGGACTCCCGATCGCCATCCCATCCTATCACGGCCCCATCATGACGCAATGAGACGCAGCCCGCTCGTTTCGCCAAGAGCCTCGTCCACCACACCTGCATCCGCCGAACCGAACCACCTTCACCCCACTCTCCTCCCGCAAGGCGGACAGTGCTTGACGTGGAAGCGTGTATGGGTAACCTCGATTCAGGCACGGCGCGATTCGGCGCAAGGCGCATGTGCCGTTGTGCGGGTTTGATTAGCGCAGGACGAAGCTCGATTCGTAGCGAGGACTTGGTGTGGTGACCGACGGTACCCGCAAGCTTGCAGCCACCTGCCGTGTGTGCGGTCGGAACCTTACGCTTGACGAGTTCCGCGCCTGCGCCGGCGCCGGGCATTACTGTCAATCCCATTTGCCCTCGAGCGCCACCCGGAAGTCGCCGACCACGGGGACAAGAAAGCGATCCGGCAGCGCTCGGTCCTCCACCTCTCGCCGCGGGCGCAAGGTTTCGGAATCGGGCGTGACCGAGTACTCATGCAAAGCACAGTTCTCCGGCAGCGGCGTCATCCGATCGGGCAGGCTCACGACCGATCACGCCTCCAGTTTCCGGGGCGGCGCGGTGTTCGTGAACAAGGGCATCGGCTACGGACCGGGCGAGATCGTCACCATCTTCATTACCGACCCCGAAGGACGCAGGCTTGCCGAGCGCGCGGGGTTCGAGTGCCACACGTAGTGCCGTTTCAACAAAGGTCGTTCCGCTTTCTCCCCCCCCTTACTAATACGGATTTCAGTTATAGACTGCCGAATCGATGTTCCGGCTCTATCGGGTTTTGCAGCGCCGCGCGGGCGCGGCAAAGCCGCCTTGCGGCAGCCCGCGCGGAGCTACGGATGACGATTGAGTCCGCCTTGGCGAATCGGCATTGTCAAACCAGATCTGTTATAAGGGGGGACAGATGAGGTGTGCTTTCTTCCCCCCTTACAAAGGGGGGATTGAGGGGGGTTCATGCAGACGGAGAAGGACCTCCCCCGCCCCCTCCTTGTCAAGGAGGGGAGGAAGAAACGCCTCGTCGCCGTAGACTTTGGCTTCGGACTCCTCATCGCAGTAAGAGATACGCAAGCGCGGCCGCCAGTGGGATCAACACGACGACGATCAGAAGAATCCAGGCAACGACCTTCGCAACAGGTGAGCCAACCGGCCGATACGTGGCGGACAACTCCTCATCCAGCGAAGAACCGCACTGCGGGCACTGCTCATAGTATTGATCGAGCACGCTCCCGCAGTTCGGGCAGGAGAACTCGACACCTCCAAACTCGTCGTCCGTCGCCGTCATGCTTCTTCCGGTTCCTTCACCGTCATCTTGTTGATCTTCACGGGCTCGATGGGTGACGATTTCTCTCCACTCCCCGGATCACGGATTTGCACCTTGCCGATCTTCCGGAGCGTTTCGAGCGATGCCTCATCGGCAATCCGCCCGAAAGCGGTGTATTGGCCGTCCAGGAACGCTGCATCACCCAGGCAAATGAAGAACTGGCACGAGGCGGAGTTCGGATCAGCGGCCCGGGCCATCGATAGCGTTCCGAGAACGTGCGGCGTGTCGTTGAACTCGGCCTCAAGCCGCCGCGGGCCATTCCCCGTACCGTCCCCCTTCGGGCATCCGCCTTGAATCATGAACCCGTCAATGATCCGGTGAAACGCCAGGCCGTCATAGAAACCGGACTCCGCCAGCTCGACGAAGTTCTCGGCGTGCTTCGGCGCCTTATCCGGAAGGAACGTCAAGTTCATGTCACCAAAACCCGTACTGATCGTCACCTGTTTCATAGGCAGCTCCAACTCAGTAGTAAGTGGTTACCGGCACGTTGACCGAAGCCAACGTGGCGTAAGGACGCCGCTTCCATAAACCCCGCGCGACACGGCGATTCCCGACTCAATCCACCAGCTTTGACTCCGGCACATCGCCGGCCTTCTCCTTCACCCGAAACTGATCCGGGCGCGGCTTCACGACTTCCCGCAGCCAATCCTCGCGATAGCCCGCCTCTTGAGGTCGGCCGTTCTCGTCCTGAATGTATCCGTCATTGTACTTCCGGATCAGGTACTCGCCCAGCTCCCGCCAACGTTTGACGACCCTCTCACCGCGCGACGTGGAGTATTCCGTCAGGTACCGTGTCATAAGCTGCGGATTCTGTTTTGCCAGATCAACGGCTGTCTTCTCCACAACCGGTTGCAGCGCCAGGAAGCTCCCCTCGAGATCGCGTTGCACAGCCTGGATATCCGGCAACATGTCCGAGTACCGCAGGTTCGCATAGTTCGCCACGAAGTTGAACACCCACCAGGCCGAGTCCCACGAAAACTCGCTGAGACCGCCCACCGTGTAAGACACGGGAACGTCGTCAATCCCACAGTAAAGTGGTATATAGCAAGTCGTGTACGTGTCGTCGACACCGTACCACAAGACACCGCCGACCGGATCAGGGAGCCACCCGCGTGATTGCGACACCAGTGAGAAACCGGTCTGCTGAGTCGAGATCGGCCGCTCCCACACATGACTCACCCCGTCAACCGTCCAGTCGATCGGCCGCCACCGGTTCGGTGTACCATAAGGACCGGCATCGACACCCCTGGTCATATCAAAGTCGGTGCCCTCATAATGATCGCGCATCAGCGCCATCACATCGCCCACCGACAGCTTCCCGTCAGGCTTGACCCACAGCGGATACGGCTCGGAGTCGTCGACGGCCCGATGATAGTCCGGCGGCAGGTTCAATGACGGGGCCACCCGACGAAACACGCTCCACACGCGCGTTGAGCCATAGCGCTGGTTCCTCGGCGTCGGCGGGCAATACACATCGCAATAGCGGAACGGTTTTCCAGAGTCCGGATCGTAATACCCCTTCTCAATGGCGAACGAAATTACGTTCTCCGAGTACAGACAGTTTTCCGGATCATCCAGAGGGAATTCGCCGATCCGTGCCTTGTTCGCATGACACGAGACGTATCCGTCGGGAACTCTCACCGCCACCCACTCGGCGCCCTTGCCGCCGGGTCCCGGGCCGATGATTTCGAGTATCCACACTTCCTCCGTATCCGCGATGGAGATCGACTCACCCTCCGACCGATAGCCGTACTCCGCCACCAGATCGGTCATCAACTTGACAGCTTCCCTCGCCGTCACGGTCCGAAACAGCGCGAGCCTCATCAGGTCCCAATAGTGCAGCACCCCTTCCGGGTTTTGAAGTTCCGCCCGGCCGCTGAAGGTCGTCTCACCAATCGCAAGCTGATGCTCATTCATCAGCCCGACGACGGCGTGCGTATGCTCCACCTGCTTGATCCTGCCACGGAGATTTCCACTCCAATCCTTGATCTCAAGCCACTCACCGGGCTCGTGATCGACTGCCGGATAGAACCGGAGGTGCGGATGGAACTCGCCGTCGCACGCATAGGTAATCATCACCGCACCATCCCGCGACGCGCCCTTTGTCACAAGGATGCTCGTACAGGCATCGGCAACGCCAACACAACTTACGACGAGGCAGCCCGCCAACAGGATCCGCATCCCACAGGACTCCATCTTCATACACCCTCTCCCTCAAGCATATCGAGCAAGGTCGAACACGTGACACCCTCACTCGCTATTCGATCATCCCCAACTGCCACATCAGGAACACCCAATCCTCACTCTGATGTCGGACCCTCATGGACAGCGGCTTGCCCGCGCCATGACCGGCTTTGCTCTCGACCCTGACCAGAATCGGCCGATCACCGGAGGTCGCCTCCTGCATCCGGGCCGTCATCTTGAATGCGTGCGCCGTATCCACACGGTTGTCCGCCTCGGCTGTCACGATCAGCGTCGCCGGGTAGTCCACACCCGTCCTCACATTGTGATAGGGAGAATAGGCGTATACCCACTGGAACTGCTCGGAGTTGTCCGGGTCCCCATACTCGTGAACCCACTGCGCCCCCATCCCCCACTTATGGAAGCGCAGCATATCCATAAGAGGTACTTGCGACAGAGCGGCCTGAAACAGATCAGGTCGTTGGACAACAGCCGCCCCGATCAGCAGCCCGCCGTTGCTACCGCCCTTGCAGGCAAGCTTATCGGGGTTCGTATAGCCCAGCTCGATGAGCTTCTCCGCGGCGGCATAGAAATCATTGAAGCCGTTCTGCTTGTGCTCGCGGCGACCGCCGTCGTGCCACTCCTGCCCGAGTTCGCCGCCCCCACGGATATTCGCCAGCACCCATACACCACCCCGCTCGAGAAACGGAATGATACGAGGTCTGAAACGTGGGAAGAAACTCGAATTGAAACCGCCATAGCCGTAGAGCAGCGTCGGGTTGTTCCCATCAAGCACGATATCCTTTTTGGCTACGACGAACATCGGCACACGCGTGCCGTCCGTTGACCGGCACCACACCTGCCTGGTTTCGTATTTCGTCAGATCGACCGGACACGCACGCTGCTGGAGCTTCTCGATCTCCGACGTGCGCAGGTCGTAGCGATACACCGCCGTCGGCGTCACCCATGAGGAGAACGTGAAAAACACATTCGAATCGTCCAGCGCGCCCGTGAAGCTCGAAACCGTACCGATCCCCGGCAACGGGATCTCCTCGAGAAACCGCCCGTCGAAATCGTATACCAGCAGTCGCGAGTGAACGTCCTCACTGAGGCGAACAACAAGCTGATGATCCACCACCCTGAAACCGGTGAGAACACCCTTCTGCTGCGGGATCAGATCACGCCAAGACTCGGGCGTCGGCTTATCGACCGTCGTCGCGCAAATGCGATACCGAGGGGCCTTGTAATTCGTTCGGAGAAAGAGCCGACCGTCCACAACGTCGCCACGGGTAATCGCGCCGAGTCCCTCCGCCACCGGCCTGAGCGGGTCCATCCCATTGGCCCTCGCAAAGTAAAGGTCATCTTCGGACGGATCACGGTAGAAGTTCAATAGGACATACTCATGATCGCTCGACGAGTAGGGTCTCGGCTCCTCGTCAATAGGGCGCCCCTCGCCCCAGATATAGCGATCCCGCTCGCAGGCCGTCCCGATCCTGTGATAATACACCCGCATGTGGAAGTTCTCTTCACCAGGCGGAACGGTGGCCGGGTCCGGACATCTGTTGTAGTAGAATCCCGTACCGTCGGCATTCCACGCCAGGGTGCAATACTGGGTAAATGGGATCACGTCCTCAAAGTCCCTACCGGTCGCCACGTCGCGGACATAGAGCGTGCTCTTCTCCGATCCGCCTGCGGATTTTCCATACGCGATAAGGGAACCGTCGGGCGATGGATACCACCAATCCATGGCAACCGTGCCATCGTCACTGAAAGTGTTGGGATCGAGCACGACGCGCGGTGTCCCCAGGTAGTCACCCTCGAGCGCGAACACTTTGGCGTGATTCTCCAATCCCGCTCGCTTGATGAGGAAGTAACGGTCCTTGTGGGGGTACAGGTTCGAGACCGAGTCCGCCCCGTAGACGGCTTCAAGCTCGCGCGCGATCTGCTCTTGTACGCGGGCAAAGCGTGCAAATGTCGTGTGAGTCAAATGGTTCTGCTGCTTGATCCACGCCTGGGTCTCCTCGCTTTCCTCATCCTCCAGCCACCGGTAAGGGTCCGGAATCTTGAGCCCGTGCAACACCTCCACCGTCTCCACACGCTTGGAGACCGGATAGTCCGCCGGATCAAAGCCTCGTGGCTGGACACATGAGAGCGACGTCCACGCGACGATAACAGAGAAGCCAACTACCCCAAACCGGCGGCCGCCTCCAACCAGACATCGTTTGAGCACGGCATTCCCCTTTCTTGTGCAGGATGGGAAAGACATTCCACATGCGTAAGCGAATCGTACTACCAGGCGTTCGCGGCACAGACGGTGCATAGCCGCTCCGCATGATCCCAGACGCCAACCGGGCCGGGGATCACTTGTACTCGAGCGTCCGTGTGGGACAGAATGCGGCACATACGGGTTGTCCGCCGCCGCAGAGATCGCACTTGACGGCGACCCTACTCTCCGCATCGTGGTTCATATGGCCGAACGGGCACACAATGGAGCACAGACCGCACCCGATGCAGCGATCCTCGTTCACCTCGACGGCGCCCGTGGAATCGTTGCGGGCAAGCGCGCTTACGGGGCAGACCTTGATGCAAGCGGCTTCATCGCACTGGAAGCATGTGAGAATCTGATTCTTCCCGTCGCCATACATGAAGGCGCGGATTCGCGGGATACCCGGCCCGTTCCTCCCGGCGTGTTTGAAGGAGCAGGCAAGCTCACACGTTCTGCAGGCCGTGCAACGGGAAGGCGTAATGACAAGCGTTTTCTCCATCGGTCGCTTCCTTCTTATCCTGCGACTTCCACCGGTCCCACGGTCTCCAGGTTGAACGAGGACGCCATCGTCCCAACGGTCTGCTGCTGCGAACAGGTCGGACAGGTCGTGAAGTAATCCGGATCGAGTTCCGATTTTTTCGCCTCGTACTCGAGTTGCTTCTCAGGCATGATCGGTCGCCCGCAGGACGTGCACTTGACCATCTCGAACGAGTGTCCCCATATCTTTCGGACATTCCCCTCATCCCTGTACTTGATCGTGCCGGTCGGGCAGATATGGGCACAGCTTGCGCATCCAATACAGTCGGGCGGAGGTTGTTTGAAGGGAATCGCCACGGTCTTCTCGATCCCGCGCCCGGACGTCCCAATGGCATTGCACCCTTTGACCGCACAGACGCGCACGCACAATCCACACAAAATGCAGGTCGTCTCGATCGCGTTCTTCTTGAACGACGT
Source organism: uncultured Phycisphaerales bacterium (assembly GCA_965371725.1). Lineage (GTDB taxonomy): Bacteria > Planctomycetota > Phycisphaerae > UBA1845 > UBA1845 > CBDUZO01. The sequence goes on along the minus strand of CBDUZO010000056.1, from coordinate 20,028 downwards.
AGTCGTCACGCCGTACTCGGCTGCCAGCTTCCGGACAAACTCCGAATCGGGACATCTGGCCAGCAGAAGATCCAGGATCGTTCGCCGCGTAGTCCTGATCTCCTCGTTATTGGTCGTCACGACGAGGCCTTGCTCCACCGGATAGAGACAGGCTGTGACAAGTCCCTTCCATCCCTTCCAGTCGGCGTGCGTGATCTCCACCATGCAAAGTCGACAGGCTCCGGACGGCTCCAGTGCGTCGTGGTGACAGATCGTCGGGATAGGGATTCCCTCACGTCTGGCCACGTCCAGAACGGTCATGCCCTCCGAGGCCTGGAAGGATCGGCCGTCGATCTCGAGATTGATCATTGTGTCGGTCATCAGACTACCTCTACGGCGTCAAGGCGGCACACATTGCGACAGGCGCCGCAACGCGTGCAGGTCTTGCTGTCAATCTTATGGACCTTCTTGCGCTGTCCGAGAATGCAATCCACCGGGCAGGCCTTCAAGCACATTCCGCAACCCGTACACTTCTCTTCCGATATTCGGAAAGTAAACAGATTTCTGCACACACCCGCTCGGCACGTGCCCTCGTTGATGTGGGCTTCGTACTCTTCGCGGAAGTACCGAAGCGTACTGAGAACGGGGTTCGGAGCGGACTTGCCCAAAGCACAAAGTGATGCCTTCCGGATGACATCACTCAACGACTCGATCTTCTCGATGTCGCCCGGTTTCCCCTCCCCACGGCAGATCGCTTCGAGGATCTCGTGAAGTTGGTGAACACCCTCGCGACAGGGCACGCACTTCCCGCACGATTCATCCACGAGAAACTTCAGGAAGTACCTGGCCGTATCCACCATGCAGGTTCGATCGTCCATGACGATCATCCCGCCCGATCCCATCATGGAACCGACCGCGGTCAGGCTATCAAAATCCACGGGCAGATCGAGCTTGCTCTCCGGCAGGCATCCACCCGAAGGCCCGCCCGTCTGCACGGCCTTGAACGGACGATCACCGAGAATCCCGCCGCCGATCTCGAAGATGATCTCTCGCAGGGTAATGCCCATCGGGACCTCGACGAGCCCGGTGTTCTTGACCTTTCCCACAAGGGAGAACGCCTTGGTGCCCGTGCTCTTCTCGGTTCCCAGCGCGGCGAACTTCTCAGCGCCTTCCGCGATGATCCAGGGAACGTTGGCCCAGGTTTCCACGTTGTTCAAAACGGTAGGCCGATCGTGCAACCCGCGAATCACCGAGTGAACATATTTGGCACGCGGCTCGCCCACCTCACCCGCCACGGACTTCATCAGCGCCGACGACTCACCACAGACAAAGGCACCGCCGCCGCGCGCAATCTCGATGTCATACGAGAACCCCACGCCGAGGATGTCCTCGCCCAGGAACCCGCGCTCGCGAGCCTGCTCGATCGCGCGCTGCACGTGCTCAACGGCAAGCGGGTACTCGTCGCGCACATAGACGTACCCCTTCGACGCCCCCACGGCCCACGCACCGATCACCATTCCCTCGATCACGGCGTGTGGATCACCCTCGCAAATGCTGCGATCCATAAAGGCGCCGGGGTCTCCCTCGTCCGCGTTGCACAGGACGTACCTCGTGTCCGACGGCGCGTCGCGACAGGTCTTCCACTTGCGCCCCGTCGGGAACCCACCACCTCCGCGACCGCGAAGGCCCGACTTCGCCACCGTATCGACAACCTCCTCGGGCGTCATCCGCGTAAGCGCCTTGGCAAGTCCCGCATAGCCCCCGACCGCGAGATAATCATCGATGCTTCCCGGGTCGATCTTCCCGATGTTGCGAAGCGCAATGCGAAGCTGCTTTCCGTAAAAGGGGATGGCCGTGTACTGCTCGATCCGCTCCTTCGTGTTCGGATCGCGGTAGAGAAGACGCTCGATAATCTCGCCCCCGACTAGCGTCTTCTCGACAATCTCGTCAACGTCCTTCGGCTTGACCCCTTTGTAGAAGATGCCCTTCGGCTGAATCACCACCAAAGGACCCTGCTCACAGAAACCGTGGCACCCCGTGGTCTTCAATCCGAGTGCGAGTTTCGCACCGAGTTTTTTCCTGCGGATCGCACGGTCCAGCGCCTCGGTAACCTCGAGGCTTCCATTGGCCAGACAACCCGTACCGGCACAGACCAAGACCTCGGTCTTGATCTTGCTGCGCTCCTCTCGGGCCTTCTTCACCGCACTTGCCAGGCTCTTTACATTCTTGATGCGCATGGATCTTATTTTCCGCCTTTGATCAGCTTCGTGACGGCTCCGGGTTGAACACCACCGTGATACGCACCGTTGACGGAGACCACAGGAGCCATGGCACAGGCACCCACGCAGTTCACCGTTTCGAGTGTGAACTTCAGGTTCTTGGTAGTATGGCCCGGCGTGATGTCGAGGACCGTGCAGAGCTCGTCCACAAGAGTCTGGGCCCCGCGAATGTGGCAGGCTGTCCCCGTGCAGATCCGGATAACGACCTCGCCCTTCGGCTCCAGACTGAAGGCCTTGTAGAACGTGACCGCCGAGAACGCTTTGCTGATCGGAACGGCAAGGCGCTCGCAGAGCAGCTCGACCGCCTCGCACGCCACGTAACCGAACTCCGCCTGGATATCCTGAAGCGCGTGGATCAGACCCGCCGCATCCCCTTCGGGATAGCGATCGAGAATCTTGCGGACCTTCTTCGGATCAATACAGGTCTTAGTCATCGCTCTTCCCTGCTCTGGCCAACTCGTAGCCCTTCATGAAGGTCTTACGGTTCACATCGATAAACTGCTTCTTCTTGGCGAACGCCGCCTCGATCGCCTTGATAAGCGTCTTGTGCGAGACCGCCTCCTCCAGACCGATGTACGCACCCAGCATGACAAGGTTGGCCGACCGCCTGTTCCCCATCTCGGCCGCGAGCTCATCCGCCCTGATCCGAAACGATCGGAGGTCGGTCCTGTCTGCGTTTATGGGAATCATGGCGCTGTTGATGACAAGAACCCCGTTCTTCTTCAATATCGGGGCGAACTTCTCCAACGACGGTTGGTTCATCACGACAGCCGCGCCGGGAGACGAGATCAGCGGCGAGCCGATCGGTTTGTCCGCGATGACAACCGTACAGTTCGCCGTCCCGCCGCGCATCTCGGGACCGTACGACGGAAGCCATGTAACGTCCTTGCCCTCCTCCAACCCCGCGTAGGCCAGGAGCTTCCCGATCATCATCAGGCCCTGTCCGCCGAAACCCGACATGATCACTTCCGTCTGCATGTCAGACCCCTTTCACTTCCGCGGCGGCATCGGCACAGGACGCGTCGACTGCCTCGGGACGCTTCAGAACGCCAAGCCGGTAATAGGGCATCATGTTCTGCGCAAGCCACTCGTTTGATTCCGCGGTGGTCAGACCCCAGTTCGTGGGGCAGATGGAGAGTATCTCAACCATGGAAAAGCAAACGCCTTCGGCCTGCAGTCGGAAGGCCTCGCGGATGGCCTTTTTGGCTTTGATCGTATGGAGCGGCGTGTGAACGGCCACGCGAGCCAGATACGCCGGAGTCGTAAGCGCGCTGAGCAGTTCGATCACCCGAATCGGATACCCATCGTGACCGGGGTCTCGCCCGAACGGACAGGTTGTCGTGATCTGCCCCGGCATCGTCGTCGGCGCCATCTGTCCACCGGTCATGCCGTAGATGGCGTTGTTGACGAAGATGACCGTGATCTTTTCCCCGCGGTTGGCTGCATGAATGATCTCGGCTGCCCCGATCGAAGCCAAGTCGCCGTCACCCTGATACGTAAACACCACAAGATCAGGCCTGCACCGTTTCGCCCCGGTGGCGACAGCCGGCGCTCGCCCGTGGGCGGCTTCGAACATGTCACAGTTGAAGTAGTTGTACGCCAGCACCGAACAACCCACCGGCGCGATACCAACGGTTCGCTCGCGAAGGCCCAGCTCATCCAATGACTCGGCCACCATGCGATGGATCGTTCCGTGCGTACACCCCGGACAGTAGTGCGTCGTGCTCGGCGTCAACGACTCCGGGTATCCGAAAACCTTCTTCATGGTTCTCGTCCTTGCATTACTTTATGATCTTCCTGAGCTCTTCAGCCACGTCGTCGGGGGAGGGTACCATTCCCCCGGTAAGACCGTAGAAGTCGATCGGTCTTTTTCCGAGCACAGCCAGCTTCACATCATCCACCATCTGCCCGGTGCTCATCTCGACCACGAGAATCCTCTTGGCTTTCAGCGCCTCCTTGGCCAGCGCCTCGTAGGGATAAGGCCAAACCGTGATCGGGCGAAACACACCGACCTTCTTCTTGTCCTTTTTCTTCAACTCGTCCGCAGCGGTCTTGCAGATGCGCGCCATCGTCCCATAGGCCACAATCAGGACGTCCAGCTTGTCACCTCGACACGCGTAGGCTTCGCTGCGCTTCTCCTTACGCTCGATCTCGTCGTACTTCTCCTTGAGCTTCCAACTGTTGGCGTTGCACATCTCCTCCTTGAGATACAGGGAGTTGATGATGTTGGGTTTACGCCCTCGCGCACCGGTCGCGGCCCAGGGTTTGGCGGGGAGGGAGTCCAGATCACGCATCGGGGGAATGTCCACCGGCTCCATCATCTGGCCGATCATCCCGTCTCCCATCACCATCACGGGCGTAAGATACTTGTCGGCCAGGTCAAAGGCCTCGTAGACCAGGCTGACGGCCTCCTGAACGGAAGCAGGCGCCAGAACGAACAGCTTGTAATCGCCGTGGCCGTGTCCCTTCGTGGCCTGGAGATAGTCGGACTGGGCCGGCAGAATCCCACCCAAACCCGGCCCCGCGCGGACGATGTTCACGAGCACCACAGGAAGGTGGCACGCGGCGATGTAGGAAACACCCTCGGCCATCAGGCTGATTCCGGGGCTCGAGGAGGTCGTGAGCACTCTCTTGCCCACGCCCGCCCCGCCGTAGAGCATGTTGATGGCCGCCACCTCGCTCTCAGCTTGAACGAAGAAGCCCCCCACCTCGGGGAAACGCTTGGCGAGGTATTCGGGCACTTCGGTCTGCGGGGTGATCGGGTAGCCGAAGAAGTTCCGGCAGCCGGCACGGATCGCCGCCTCGCCGATCGCCTCGCACCCCTTCATGAGAACCTTGGCCATGGTCGAAGTTCCCTCTTAATAGTCGAAGAACTGGTAGTGCGTTCCGTGCACGTAGACCTCAATCGCCACGTCCGGGCAATTGATGGCACAGATCCGACACCCCAGACACCTGGGTTGCTCGACTGGCACCGCAAAGAAGTACCCCTTCTCGTTGAGGCTCTTGGACATGGCGATCACGCCCCGTGGGCAGACTTCCTTGCAGCGCTCACAGCCCTTGCACCTCGCCTCGTCAACGACGATTTTCGGCATCGCGATCCACCTCGCCTCTAGCGACGGTCAACGCCGTTCTTACCGAGCGTAACGTCCCTCCCCAGGACCCGCTCGGCTCGGTCGGTCATGCTTTTCAACTTCCAGGGCGGAAGCATACGCCTCTTGATCCACAACACCGGGCAATCCGCCTCCTGAAGGTCCGGGGCTTCGCGAAGCTCCTCGTTCACCGACGCGAACGCGACCGGAAGCTCGGCCCGTCTCGCCACCTCCCGCGTCAGGCGAAGACCCTCCATGACCGTGGCGGCGTCCGTATCCTCCATCAAGTGCGTGTTGGAGATAAGCCCTGTAATTCTCAAACGCGACGCAGCCTCGATCTCACTCCCGATCTTTAGGCATCCTTCCACACTGTCCGTGAACGGGCGCTTCGCGTTGATGACCTGGAGCATCGAGTACGATCCGTCCACGAAAACGTCCGCCAGCGAACCGAGCACCCTGGCACCCGCATCATCCCCGCCCACGTCCAGGATCAGCATGTCCTCCCGGTTCAGAAGGGCGCCGCGAATCTCGGGCAGGATGATCGGAAGGTCGGCGGAATGAAACTCCCCTTCCGGGTTGATCACCCGAATCCCGTGACTCACCATCTCATCCCTTGCCTCACGGCAGCGGAAATAGGGGTTGACGATGTCGAGGTCCGCGATGGACACCTTCCGCCGCGCGGAAAGCCGGATCGCCAGGTTGACAGCCACCTCGGTCTTGCCGGAGCCGTAGTTGCCCACGATCAGGAGGACACGATGCTCAGGTATGTACTCGAGGTTCCCACCCATGCAGAAAGCTTCTTCAACTGGACCCATGGGGCGACCGCAACGATTCCGAAAACCCACCCACGGATGCTGCTGAAGAACCGACCAGGCAGGTTCCGCCCGGCGCGACAAGCCGGCGCCGTCGGGTCGGCGCCCAACACCCGACGGGCCCCGCGCGGACCCGCCCGCGTCGCGCACACACGAAGTATAACCAGCAAGTCTCGTTCCAGGTACCCCTCCGATCGGCCGGGCCAGAGGGCGTCCCGAGGCCGTCGAACCTGTGATACGAGATCCAGTTCCAGAATGCCGATTCCCCGCCACCGAGCCGCGGGCTTCAGCCCGCGCGGACCCGAAACTGCGGGAAGACGCCAGCAAACCTGATGCGACGAATCGGCACTATCAAACTGCCCTTGGTATGAGTTCTCGCGATTGCCAACAGCGGACCGCGCGAACCCCGAAGACTGTGGGCGGATGGCAGCGCGGGGGCTAATCCTAGCCGGGAAACAGCAGGTCGAGCATCTGCATCTCGACACTCTGCCTGCCCTGGAACTCGTTGATGATCGGCTCGAACGCCACGCGGCAGCGCCGGTGCTCCTTGAGGTCCTCAATCACCGCCGCCATCCTGAACCCGATCGCCCGAACCCGCACACCGCCTTGGGAAAACGTGGCCTGAAGATGATCGCGCCCCGTACCCACAAGCCGCGGCTCGCCCACGAGCTCCACCCAATCGGTAACCAGATGAGGCTTCGGGTTCCCAATCCCGAACGGGCCGATCCTCTCAATCGCCCGCGCTACGGGAACCGTAAGCTCATCCAGCCTCACCTCGACATCAAGCCGGAGCTTCGCCACGAGGTCGTCGCCCGTCAGACGGTTGTTTGCCAGCCCGACGAACCGCTTGGCGAACGACTCGACCCGGCTCGCGTCAATGCGGAGCCCGGCTGCCATCGCGTGCCCACCGTGGGAGACCAAGTCATCCCCACAACTCGCCAGCGCGTCGGCCAGGTCGAGTTGCCTGATGCTGCGCCCCGATCCTTGCCCCACACCATCCTTCAAGGCAATCACGAACACCGGGCGGTGGTATCGCTCAACCAGGCGGGCGGCCACAATCCCGATCACACCACCGTGCCATCCCTCCAGGGCAAGAACGATCGCCCGTCTCGCGTCGCTTGCGAGATTGCCCACCTCGATCATTGCGATCGCCTGTTTGGTGATCCGACGCTCCGTCGCCTGACGAAGGCGGTTGTTCTCCTCGAGATACAGCGCGATCTCTCGCGCCCGGTCAGGATCAGCGGATGTGAGCAGCTCGACAGCCAACCGCGCATGGCCCATCCGCCCGGCAGCGTTCAGGCGGGGCGCGAGCTTGAATCCGACGTCATGGCCGTCGACACGGTCTCCATTCAGGCCCGCCGACCGCAGGAGGGCACGCAGGCCGGGAAGCTGCGTTTTCGCAAGGCCCTCAAGCCCGTGCTTGGCGATGATTCGATTCTCTCCGACGAGCGCGACGACGTCCGCAATGGTTCCCAACGCCGCCAGCGGCAGCAGCTCCATCAACAATCGGCGTAACTCCGGTCTGACGCGCTCGGTACCGCTCAACTCCCGGGCAATACTCCATGCAAGCTTGAAGGCCACGCCCGCCCCGCAGATCGCCGGATTGGGGTAGTCCCCGCCGACCGATGGATGCACGATGGCGTCAGCCCGGGGAATCCCGTTGTGCGGCGTGTGATGGTCGGTCACGATGAGCCCCACCCCACTCCCGCAAACCGCCTCCGCCACGTCCACGGCTGTGATCCCACAATCGATCGTCACGATCAGCCGCGTCCCCTCGTCGATGAGGTGCTTCGCGGCTTCGTGGTTCAACCCGTAGCCCTCCTCCACGCGGTGCGGCACATAGAACCGAACGTCAGCCCCACACGCGTGAAGGATATGCCAGAGAATGGCAACTCCGCTCGTGCCGTCGACGTCGTAGTCGCCATACAGCACGATCCGATCCCCGGCGCGGACGGCCCCCGCAATCAGCCCAGCCGCTTTGCGAGCGCCCGGAAGCAGGTCAGGTGGATGGAGATCGGCGAGCCGCGGGGACAGGAATGTCTCGCAATCCTCGTCGGGTCGCACGCCACGGTTTAGCAGGAGTTGGGCCACAACCGGCGCTACGCCCCAACGATGGGCGGCGTCCTGCCGACCCGATGAAACGACCGGAATGATCCAGCGCTTGCCCATGACGATTCTCACAACCGGCCCGGGCCAAAGGCGGCCGAACATCCGATAACCGCTCATTGAGCCCCCAGGGGCCTTCCACGTCCCGCGGCAGCGAGTCTAATCCGCGCCTTGGGACGAGTAAAGGCCGCCACCGACCCGCGTTCGACGAGCTGGCCGCACACAAAACCACACAGTTTTTCGGACGGGAAACTTGTCCGGGCATACGGATTGGCAGCCGATACTCGGTGCAGGTCTGCTGAACGGCCGCTCGGCTGTGCACCACGCCTCCACCCGAGCAGGCCGGAATCGGATCGGTGCTTGCCTGACCCGCGCACGACACTTACTATATACGTGGAGTCCCCGGCCGTCGTAGCCCGGAAACCGGATCCATCAGCTCTTGGAGATGACGGACGTGTCCACTGAATTCGAAGGAAAAACCATCCTGTTGGTCGACGATGATCCCGACATGCTGGCCGCCCTCAAGGCGCTTCTGGCGGACACGGGCGCTTCGCTCGCAACTGCGGCGGACGGTAACGAGGCGATCAACGCCGTTGCCGAATTCGACCCCGATCTCGTCGTCCTCGACGCCATGCTCCCCAAGCGGAGCGGCTTTTTGGTCCTCGAGAAGCTCAAGGGCCCCGAGAAGAAACGCGGGACAAAGCCCTACGTCATCATGATCACCGGGAACGAGGGCAAGCGTCACCAGATCTGGGCGGAGAGCCTCGGCGTGGACGGCTACCTCACCAAACCGTTCCGCATGGAACGCCTGATGACGAACATCGAACAGTTGCTCTGCTGACCCTCCCCCATCCGCCGCCGGAGGAAGTGTCGGGATCATGACACTCACGGAGTGTCCGTCTGCATCTCCGCACGGGTGCCCCATTCTTCGCGTAGCGAAGGGTGGGGGACGGATTGCGCAGCCGAAGACGTTTCGAACAACCGTCCATTCTCCCCACCGCGGCGATTGCTTGTTCATGTGCCGGCCGCTGGAATGGTTCACTCATTCTCGTGATACTGATTCTAGTGCCGCTTCCAGAAAGGTTGTTCCGCTTTCTTCCCCCCTTACGAAGGGGGGATCGAGGGGGGTTCCTGCAAACGGAGAAGAACCTCCCCCAGCCCCTCCTTGTCAAGGAGGGGAGGAGGAAACACCGGTACCTTTCTGGAAACGGCACTAGCAAAAGGCGCGGCGGCTGTCGGACCGACAGGATTTTACCGGGCTGTGTGTAAGGGCGGATGAACCCCGGCGGCCCAGCCGGTATGGTATGCAGATGGGCGACGACCAGTCGAGACCTGTACTTGACCACAATCAGTCAACGTGATACGCGGTTCGTGAGATGACAATGCCTCGCACAGCAAACCCCCGCTACGCTTTGATGCTCGGCATGGCCCTGGTCGTGCTGCTCGCCTCGCTATCGTCGTCGCTCGCCCAGGACCGGGGCCCGCAACAACCCCCGCCCTCGAACGCGCCGCCGGAAGGAGCCCACGGCGCCGAACAGGCTCCGCCGGACACGGGCCCGGAGGAACCTGTCGATCAACCCGCCACACTGGCCGAAGCCGATGAGCTGCTCATCACAGGGGATTACGACCTCGCCGCCGAAACGTACCGCAGGCTCAGCCGGGAGCCCGACCACGCAGCCGAAGCTCGGATCGGGCTCGCCACCGTCTTGATGCGCACCGGCGAATACAAGGAAGCGATCGACCTGCTTACGACCCGGCTGCCGGCGGAACCACCTCCAACAGCGGCCCGGCGACACTACCTTCTCGCACAGCTCCTCCGCATAACGGGGCGATACGAGGACTCGATCGCACACGCCCGTGAAGCCCTCGAGCTTCACCCTGATCTCGCCGGCGCGAGGAGGCTCCTGGGTGAGACGCTGGAAACGCTTGGTCGGCGTGACCAGGCCATTGAAACCTATCGATGGTTCGACAGGCAGCTTGTCGAGCGCGAGAACCTCCCGCGCGACGCGGAGTGGATCACGAAAGCGGCGATGGGATTCCTGCGATACAGCGTCCTGACCCAGAACAACGTCCCACGGCGAACGCAGCACGTCCTGCAAAACATGCTGCAGGTCGCCTATGAGCAACTGGATCGAACCTACTGGCCGGCGCGGATCGCGGCCGCCGAACTGCTCCGCGAGAAGTTCAACAACGATGAGGAGGATGGAAGCGTCTCGGACTACCACGCCGCGCTGCGCATCAACAACAAGCTGTGCGAGGCGCACGTCGGTCTGGGGCGAGTCGCCCTGGAGGCCTGGGACTTCGAGACGATCGAGGGGCATGCCGATCACGCCCTGGACGTCAACCCGAACCATCTTCCCGCCATCCATCTGCTCGCCGACAAGCTCGTCACGGAACGCCGATACGAACAGGCGATCGCGATGTGCGAGCGGGCGCTGGTGATCAACGACCGAGACCTGACGGCGCTTTCGATCAAGGCGGCAGCCGCCGCGTGCCGGTATGACGACGCAACCGTCACGGCCTCGCGGAAGCGGGTGGCGGCGATCAACCCGAGGTACGCATTGTTCCACCGCGCGGTGGGTGACGCGTTGGGTGGTATCCGACAATACCCGATGGCCGAGAAGCAGTATCTCAAAGCCATCGAGTATGACCCCACGGACGCCAACGCCCGGACCGAGCTGGGCATGCTGTACATGCAATGGGGTTTGGAGGACAAGGCCCGCATCGCCCTCGACGGGGCCTGGGCCCTGGATCCTTTTAACAAGCGGACGAAGTTCACACTCGATCTGCTGGACTCCCTCGCCGACTTCGACCGCCATGAGACCGCCCATTTCCTGATCCGCTACGACGCCGCACGCGATCCGGGCCTCGGTGCCTACCTTGCCGATTGCGTGGAGGAGGTCTACGACGAGGTCGTTGCTGATTACGCCACGGCGCCGGACGTCAAGACGATCCTTGAGATATTCCCCACGCAACGGTCCTTTTCCGTGCGAATCACGGGTAAACCCTGGATCCCGACCGTCGGCGCCTGCACGGGGACCGTCATCGCCCTCGCCTCACCCCGTAAGGACCCGCAGCTTGGCGGCACGTACGACATTGCCAACGTGATCAAACACGAGTTTACGCACACCGTCACGCTCGCCGCAACGCACAACCGCATCCCTCACTGGTTCACGGAGGGGCTCGCGGTGTCACAGGAGGGCAACCCCCGCAGCTTCCGGTGGTGCGAGCTTCTGGCGGATGCCGTCCGCCGCGACTCGCTGTTCACTCTCCAGTCCGTCAACTGGGCGTTCATGAGACCCAGACACCGAAACGACAAAACAATCGCCTATGCGCAAAGCGAGTGGATGTGCGAGTACATCATCGAACGATTCGGATATGACTCGATCAACACAATGCTCCGGCGGTTCAAGGACGGGCGGACGCAACGCGACGTCTTCGTCGAGCTTCTGGGCATCGAACCGGCCGAGTTCGACCGTGACTTCCACGCATGGGCCAAAGAGCACGCCTCCAAGTGGGGTTTCGACATGTCGCCGCCGGAGGATGTCGAAGCGTTGCGGGCGGCCGTCGCGGATGCATCCGACGATGCGGCGTTGATCGGTCGACTCGCGCGGGCGGAGTTCGATCATGACAAGTTCGAGAATGCAAAAGAGGCGGCTGAGCGGGCGCTCGAGCTGGATGAAAACGAGCCCAATGCGCTCGAGATTCTCGCGAAAGTTTTCGTCTTCTACGCCGAGCGGGACATGATGGGCCTCGCTCGCGACGAGTACTTCGACAAGGCCCTACCACTGCTCGAACGTCTCTGGGAAGTTTCCCCGACCGGGTGGACGGCGCCGAAGTACCTGGCCTTGATCGCCCTGGCCAACGACGATCCGGATCGCGCCTTCGAACCGCTGAAGCGATTGCAGCGACTTTGCCCCAGGGATCCGTTGAGCTGGCGCGGATTGTCGGGGATCTACCTCAAGCGCGGCGACGACGAGCAGGCGATGCAGCAGCTCCTCGAGCTCGTGCGGATCGAGGAAAACGATTCCGAGGTCCGGGCACACGTCGCAAGCATCTACAAACGGCGCGGCCAATTGCGTGAGGCCCAATTCTGGTACCGCCGGGCTCTGTTTATCAATCCGTCCGACACGGACCTCCACGAAGCCCTCGGCGACACGAGCATGCAGGTCGGTGACAACGCTACCGCCCTGCGCGAGCACAAGATGTCGACCGCCCTGGAGCCCGGCGAGCCCAGGCACTATGAGAAGGCTGCCATCGCCGCCCACAAGCTCGGAGACGCGACCGAGGCCAAGCGCCTCGCTGCCCGCGCCGTCGAGCTCGATCCCACTTCGTCCGCAAAAGCGCTCCTGCCCTAATGCGAGCGGGAGACCTCTTTGGGACCGACCGGAGCCGGTCGGGAAGACTCGTGCCACCACGCCCCGGCTCACCGCGCCCGCCCGAGAGCGCGAATCCGACGAGGCGGAACCCGTCCCCGCGTCGCCGCCACCACTCCGGGCGAAAACCGCGAAACCGCAAGCCGCGCGAAGCCGAATAATTAGAAGAAAGCCCGTTGATAAAGTGTAGCGCCGCCCCTCGTGGGCGGCGAAGCACCGTTTAGGCGTCACCCACGAGGAGTGACGCTACACGATTGTGGCGGAGCCCGCGTTCTTCAACGGGCCCAGGATAAGCACCCTGCGCGAGCCCTTGGACCCGGGCCGATTCGCTGATATTCTATTGGGCTTTCAGTGGTCTCGCAGCGTCCGACGGTCCGGTCGTCCGATAACCGGCAAGCTGCGTTGCTGAGGGACCGTTGTCCGGACTCGTGCCTCCGATGCTTGGCTCCGCGGCTCTGGTAGAGGGAAGTCTTGGCCAAAACGCTTCCAGGCTATGAGATCATCAAGCAGATCGGGGTTGGTGCGCGCTCCACGATCTACCTGGCCACTCGCGTCCGATCACTGGGGCAGGCACCCGGGCCCGCCACCTCGTTCGCCGTCAAACACGTCATCCGGGACTCCGAGGAGGACGACCGGTTCATCGCGCAGGTCGAGCGGGAGTACGACGTCAGCCACAGGATCAAACATCCCTACCTCCGCCACAGTTACGAGCTTCAACGGATACGCAAGTTATTACAGATCAAAGAAGTGCTCTTGGCGATGGAGTACGTGAACGGCTTGCCGTTGGAGTCGGCACTGCCCAATCGGCTGAACACGTTCCTGACCGTGTTTCAGAAGGTCGCGCGCGGGCTGCAAGCGTTACACGAGTTCGGGCACGTCCACGCCGACATCAAACCGACGAACATCATACTGGGACCCAAGGGCGTGGTGAAGATCATCGACTTCGGCCAATCCTGTCCGATTGGCCACAAGAAGGAACGTATCCAGGGCACCCCGGATTACATCGCACCTGAACAGGTGGAGCGGGCTGCACTGGACGAACGCACCGATATATACAACCTCGGCGCCACGATGTACTGGGTCCTGACGTCCGAGAACTACCCGACTCCTCTTCAAGGAACCGACGCCCGGGGCGGGATGAGACTTGTTGTTTCCGACAAGCCTCTTGCCCCAATCGAACTTAACGATAAGATTCCACGTTCCCTCTCCCAGCTCGTGATGGAGTGCTGCCGCGAGAACCCCGCCGAGCGGCCTGCCGACATGCAACAGGTGGTCGCAAGGCTGGCGGTCGTTCAGAAGCTGTGGAGCAGGTATCGCGACGATGTCCGGGCGCAATGGATGGCGGACGGACAGGTCGTACCCGGCGCCGGCAGTGCTTCAGAGGTTTCAGACTTTGGAGGCGGGTCGCCAACAGCGCCTCCCGGTAGCTCGACATGAACGATCCGCAACAGGCTATAGATATCTACACCGAGGCGGCGGAACTCAACCGCACCGACCCGTTGCGAGAGGGATCGCTGCTCGTCTTCCCCAACTACGGGCAGGTGGTAATGACGGGTGATCTTCACGGTCACCGCCGCAACTTCGGCAAGCTCCAGCAGTATTGCGACCTGGAGCACTTCGCCGCGCGGCACGTCATGCTCCACGAGATCATCCACGAGGACGTGGCTTCTCTTACGCAACATGACCAGTCGCACAAGCTCCTGCTCGAAGCCGCGACTTGGAAGCGCGACTTCCCGGATCAGGTACACTTCCTTCAGAGCAACCATGAACTCGCCCAGGTCTTCCATCATGAGATCACCAAGAACGGCCGCGCCGTCACGGTGGACTTCCAGGCGGGCGTTCATGACAGTTACGGCGAGCGGACCGCCCAGGTCATGGAGGCCATCTCGGCCTTCATCCTCTCCTTCCCGCTCGCCGGACGCACGCCCAACCGGGTCTTCCTATCGCACTCACTGCCCAGCCCCAGAGACCTTCCGGCCTTCGACCCCACCGTCCTGTCGCGCATGCCCACGAGGGACGACCTTGATGATGACGGCTCGGCGCACATACTGACCTGGGGGCGATACCAAAACGAAGAGACGTTGGATGTGTTGTCGGCCCTGCTCGACGTCGACTACTTCATCTGCGGGCACCAGCCGCAGGACATGGGCTATGAAATCATCCACGACCGGATGGTGGTCCTGGCAAGCGAGCACGATCACGGCGTGTACCTGCCGCTGGACCTGTCCAAGCCGCTCACCCTCAAAAGGCTCGCCAACAGCATCCGACCCTTTGCCGGCCTGACGTACGCCACCTACGGGTTGAGCCCCTACCAGAAATAGCGAACCGTGGGCCTCGGCTCCGCGCGTTTTCACGATCGCCCTGCACACGCCGGTCACGCTCGCACCGCCCGGTCGCCGTTGGCCGTGGATCGTGCCGGTTCACCAAGGCTCCCACAAACCTCGTTCCCGCGATATACTACTCGCGTTATCAAAGCCCCTTTCGGAGAACGAAAGCATGAGAATCCTCGCACTGCTCGGCAGTCCCCGCCCGGATGGAAACACCCAGGCCGTCTTGGATATCACTCTCGAAGCCGCCCGCCAGGCAGGCGCCGAGACCGAGGTCGTTCACCTCGCCGGGTTGAAGAATCTGACCGGGTGTCATGAATGTTACCATTGCCAGCAGGTGGCCGACCAGCCCGCCTGCGCCATCAAGGACGACATGCAGCCGATCCTGGAAGCGGCGATGAAGGCCGACGTGACGGTCTGGGCCATGCCCGTCTTCTGCTGGTCCCCAGCCTGGCCGGCCAAGATGGCCATGGACCGCTTCTTCTGCATGTTCAAGTTTCAGGACGACGGCAGCGTCAACTGCCTCCTCAAGGGGAGGAAGATGGCTGCGGTGATCACTGCCGGCGGTGGTGAGAACGACGGCGCTGATTCGGTCAGGGAAACCTGCCGCCGCATGGCCGAGTATGGCAAGACCAACTGGCTGGGCGCCCTCCTCGCATGTGATGTCAAGAGCGCCGACCTCATCCGCGCCGACAAAGCCCTGATTGAGCGAGCCCGGACCTTCGGCAGACAACTGGTCGGGTAACTCCTCTGCAAACAGCCCGATCCTGTGTGAGACCGGTTTCGCATCGGATCAACCCTGCGGGATCGGCCTCTCAACCCCCATTCCGCGCGGCACCAGTTCACCACCGGGCGACCTGCCCGCCGGGTAATCTTAGGAGCTGGCAAATTCATACCGGGTGTCGGCACTACTCGTGCGCCCTTTTCGAGCTGCGCTGAAGCCGGGAATCAGGTATTACTGCGGCACCTTTACAACATTGCTTGAGCCCGCTACGGTGATGACGGTGGTTCCGCGTCCGGGATTCCTACTGGATGACCGGGCGGGGTTGAGCCGGCCGAACATCCGGAACAGTACGGAACGAAGACGCAAGGCACGACACAGGGCAAAAGTGAGCAAACAGCCATGGTAAAGACTGATCAGAGCGGGCAGGACCCGACATCACCAGTGCCTCCGGTGGATGACTCGGCAGCGGCTCACCGCTTGATCGACGCAGCCAACGCTGCACTCCAAGACTCATCAAAAGTCGAACGCAGATTCTACAAGGCCGTCGTGGTCACGACCATCGTACTCGTCCTGGCGTTGTTCGGCGCGACATACCTCGTATCGTCGGCAGCCATACTCCCGACGGGGGAACAGAGACGCGCACTGACGTCGTTGAGGGACACGTCCGAGCAGCTTCAGGACTTGTTTGTGCAATTGAAGGCCGAGGTCCAGAAGAGCCCTTCCGAGAATCCTGCGATGGAACAGAACAACGCTGATGGGGGTGGGGGCGTTCCGGAGCCAACTCCACCAACCCCGCAGCCATCCGAATGCCAACCCCCTGGCGTGCCGTGTTCCGAGATCAGTCAACTGCTTTCGACAACGTTCCGGGCACTGGAGCAGTTCAGCGTGTCCGCGTACGAGATGTCCAAGATGCCGCTTCCAAACCAAGTTGCATTGGGGCAAATGGCACCGGTCGGATTGGTCATCGTTCTCCTCGGATTCCTGGGGCTTAAGCGGATGCAGGGATACGACCTGGAGATCGCCGCGGCCCGCACCGAGATTCGCGACACGCTGACAGTTCAGCTTGACGCCGGTGCTAAGCACGTCCAGGAACAGGTGGAGACCCTGCGCAGGCTCTTCGAAACCTTCAAGGCGGATACTAGGACGGAGCAGGACAAGGTGTTCCCGGGAATCGACACCCGGTTTAAAGCTCTTCGCGGTGAGATCAAGGATCGCATTGAGGGAATGCGAGGCTCGCTCACGGACCACTCCGTCGCTACAGTGCATGATGAATTCCAGAAGCACGCCAAAAGGCTGGACGAGGCTCGAGCAGAGGCAGCGGACCTGCTGACAAAGAACACGGAGCAGGCCAACGAGGTCCAGAAGCAGCTCCGCACATTGATCGAGGGCAATCCGTGGTTGCGTGACGAATCGACAAAAGACTGGTTTGAGAAAGTGAAGGGGCTTCGCTCCGCGGACGAAGCGCACGAACTGGCTACGGACATGCGGGCGCACGGCGCCCAAGACGGCGTTCGCGCAGCGTTAGAGAGTGTCGTGGGTGACGCCGACAATCCACCGCTCGAAGGATCGGCAGATAACTTCCACAATTGCTACATCGAGGCGCAGGACCTTCCCGACAAGCCGCTTGGGAAACGAATCCTGGAGGTGGGGCTCAAGCAGCACCCAGGAAACGTCGACCTCAGCGCCGACATGATCCAGGTCTGCACCGAACTCGGTGAGGCGCCACCAGCCGATGTGCTGGAGAAACTGCGTGAAACCGGGGCTTACTGGACCAACTGGCGTCCTGTCGTGTTCGAGGCCCAGGCCCTATCGCGTGGTGGGTCGGAAAAGGAAGCCCTGGAAGCAATCAAGCTGCTCGAGGAGGGCGTGAACAAGATTCCGCGAGACCCGAAGATCTGGCGTGCCCTTGCGGACCTCCACCGACGTCTGGGTCATGAAGAGGAGGCCGAGAGGACCTTCAGGAGAGGGATTGCACAATGTCCCACGTCGCAGGTCCTCTCATACAATCTCGGCGAGATGCTCCTGGAGTGGGGCCGTAGTGAGGAGGCCCTGGATATTCTGCAACAGGCCATGCGACACGACTATCAACGGCAGTTCCAGCCCGACGTGAGTCAGGCGGCCGTCATGCTCACGACGGCGCAAGCTCTTGAAGCCTGTGGGAAGCAGAAGGAGGCTGCCAGACTGTATAGGCGAGTGATTTCCGAGGGGACGAGCGATCGACTCGAGATCGAGAGTGTCCACATGTTGAAGTACGCCCGGCATCGCCTGGTCCTAATGGGAATGGAAGAGGATGAGGAATCCGGCACAGGAATGACTCCGGAGCAAGCGCTTGAACTCGTCGAGAACAAGCACGCTGAGATGAAACCGGAGCAGTGTCTCGGTGTTCTCGTCCAGATAGCCGGACCACCGATTCCGCTCGAGCGCGTACTGGCTGCCTTGGACCTCGTGCGCAGCGCGCATGAACTCGACGAGAGTTTGTACCAACGTGTCCGGGACGATATCCGCTCGAAGTATCCAGGCGGGAGCGGAGACGATTGACCGCTCTGCACCCTGGCGCAACCGAACCTCTTCCCGCTTCAAACGGTTGACCACCGATATAGAATCCGTGTAGCCTATCATGGCCTGTCATCGTTGCGCGACCTCCTGGGCACTAGACACGGAGCGTGATCATGGACATTCTGGAAGCCATTCGAACGCGTCGAAGCGTACGATCGTACTCGTCCAAACCAATCCCCGAGGATGTGATGGAACGGATGCGCCAGGCCCTTCGCTGGGCGCCGTCGGCATGCAACCTTCAACCGTGGCGGTTCATCTTCGTTACCGACCCGGAGCTACGTCGCAAGCTGGCTGTCGCCTGCAATGGGCAGGAGTGGATTGCCAAGGCACCGGTGACCGTCGTCGGATGTGGCCGGCCTCAGGAGGCGTACATGGGAATGGGCGGATACGGCAATAGCGCCGACATCGATGTCGCCATCGCCCTGGATCATCTGACCCTGGCTGCCGTCGCCGACGGTCTTGGCACCTGCTGGATCGGCGCGTTCGAGGAAGGACGGGTGAAGCAGCTTCTCGACGTGCCCCCGTCGGTGAAGGTCGTGGCCATGACGCCGCTGGGCTATCCCGCAACGGCGAACCTGATCACTCCGCTCGGCGAATCCGATCGCAAGGCCCAGGCCGACGTGTTCACGACCAACAGTTACGGTGGTTCCTAGTGCCGCTTCCAGAAAGGTAATGGCGTTTCTTCCTCCCCTCCTTGACAAGGAGGGGCTGGGGGAGGTTCTTCTGTGCCTGCATGGACCCCCCTCAATCCCCCCTTCGTAAGGGGGGAAGGAAACAGACCCCCTCTTTCCCATCTTGGTGAAGGGGAAGAAAGCGGAACAACCTTTGTTGAAACGGCACTAGACCGCGGCGGCAACGTCCATCCGAGAGAGGCCACCCGCCAATGGAGCACTAGGATGTCCGACAAGACGGCGCCGCGTTGCGCATGGTGTGAGACACGGGCCTGCTACGGTGGGAAAGACTGTTTCGACAACGCCGAGCGGGACGGTCGGCTCTACGAGGATCGGCGGATCGCCCGGTTGCACCAGGCCGCCACTGCCATCGAGGCTCGACATTACTGCAAGGAACCTCGCATCCGGGAGGTCATGCTGTTCGCCAAAGAGATGGGCTATCGCAGGCTCGGGCTGGCGTTCTGCATCGGGCTGGCGGATGAGGCCCGAATCATCGCCGACATTCTCGCGCGCGAGTTCGAGGTGATTTCGATCTGCTGCAAGCACTCCGGCATCGACAAGAAGGACCTTGGTCTTGAGCGGCTCCATCCTGATCGTGATCATGAGGCCATGTGCAACCCGGCCGGCCAGGCGACCCTGCTCAATGATGCCAAGACGGACCTTAACATCCTGTGCGGATTGTGCGTCGGGCATGATGCCATCTTCAACATGGTCTCGCAGGCGCCGGTGACCACGCTGATCGTCAAGGATCGCGTACTCGGGCACAACCCCATCGCAGCCGTCTACAGTCCCTACACGCGCCGGCGACTGCTGCCGGATCAGGAATGATACCAAGGGCAGCGGATCGGTGATGGCGAATCGGCATTCTCGAACTGGATCTGGTATGATCCGGAGATTCCGATATCCCGCCGGATACCGATCGATCAGACAGACCACAAGTCCCGGAGGAACGACTGAAACATGTAGGGTGGGCACTGCCCACCAAGAACATCGCCGCCGATGTCGCGCCATGCCCACCCTGCTCAACTGGGGCCGCTCGGCGGGTGCAGTCACGAGTCCCGGAGGAACGACTGAAACATGTAGGGTGGGCACTGCCCACCAAGAACATC
>CBDUZO010000055.1:0-29979 GCA_965371725.1 uncultured Phycisphaerales bacterium | reverse complement strand
GTAACCTTCGATTCTACAATAACATACGAAATGCAACTGTCGAAGACGGGCCTGACAGAGGGGCATGGCTGGCGGAGACCTGCGGTCCGCGCAAAAACAAACCCGCGCCGGGTAGTCCGGTGCGGGTTTGATGTTTGCTCTTTGGCGATTGAAGAAACGGACGCATTTCTGGTCAAATGGATCGGGCCGTTGTGCTTGGAAATCGACCTGACAGCCGCTCATGATTGCGGCCAAGCACTTGGCCATTAGTACGGGTCAGCTTAACACATCTCTATGCTTACACCTCCCGCCTATCGACCTGGTAGTCTTCCAGGGGCCTTCAGAACCGAAGTTCATCGAGACCTAATCTCGAGGGGGGCTTCCCGCTTAGATGCATTCAGCGGTTATCCTTTCCGTGCTTAGCTACCCAGCGGTGCCCCGAGCGGGACAGCTGGTACACCAGCGGCACGTACCTCCTAATCCTCTCGTACTAAGGAGATATCCTCTCAAGTCTCGTACGCCCACGGCAGATAGGGACCGACCTGGCTCACGCCGGTCTGAACCCAGCTCGCGTACCACTTTAATCGGCGAACAGCCGAACCCTTGGGAGCGCCTACACCCCCAGGATGTGATGGGCCGACATCGAGGTGCCAAACCGCTCCGCCGCTATGAACGCTCGGGAGCGATCAGCCTGTTATCCCCGGAGTACCTTTTATCCGATGAGCGATAACCCTTCCACACGGGATTACCGGATCACTAAGGCCTACTTTCGTATCTGCTTGATGGGTATATCTCGCAGTTAAGCCGGCTTATGCCTTTGCACTCGAAACGCGATTGCCAACCGCGCTGAGCCGACCTTTGCACTCCTCCGTTACTCTTTAGGAGGAGACCGCCCCAGTCAAACTGCCCACCTAACACGGTCCCCCGCCCGGCTTCACGGGTCGGGGTTAGGGAGCAAACAGCACAAGGGTGGTATTTCAAGGATGGCTCCACGACGGCCGGAGCCGTCGGATCATCGCCTCCCACCTATCCTACGCATGCGATGCCTGCGACCAATATCAGGCTACAGTAAAGGTTCACGGGGTCTTTCCGTCTTGCCGCGGGTATGTGGTATCTTCACCACAAGTCCAATTTCACCGAGTCCGTCCTTGAGACAGTGCAGCAGTCGTTACGCCATTCATGCGCGTCGGAACTTACCCGACAAGGAATTTCGCTACCTTAGGACCCTCATAGTTAGGGCCGCCGTTTACGGGTGCTTCGGTTGCCAGCTTCTCCCCGAAGGGATAACCGCCTTCCTTAACATTCCCGCACCGAGCAGGCGTCAGTCTCTATACGTCCACTGTTCGTGTTAGCAGAGACCTGTGTTTTTGATAAACAGTCGCCGCTGCCGATTCTCTGCGCCCGCCCATCCGAAGATGGGACGGGACCCCTTATCCCGAAGTTACGGGGTGAATTTGCCTAGTTCCTTAAGGACGGTTCTCTCGAGCGCCTGAGGCTTCGCGCCTCACCTACCTGTGTCAGTTTTAGTACGGATTCGCTGTTTGCCACCGCAGCTTTTCTCGGTTCTCTCTCTCCGCACTTCGGCAACAAATCGGCCTCGGCCTCTCGGCAACCCTCACGTCTTATCGTGGGCTGCAGTTTGAGAAAACGCACTACGGATTGATCGCACAACGAAGGGCAGGAATATTAACCTGCTGTCCATCGACTACGCCTTTCGACCTCGTCTTAGGGACCGCCTAACCCTGGGCGGATTTACCTTCCCCAGGAAACCTTAGGTTTTCGGCGAGAAGGATTTTCACCTTCTTTATCGTTACTCATACCGGCATAATCACTTGATAGGCCCGCAACCGCTCCTTACGGTACGGCCTGTATCTGCCTATCAACGCTCCCCTACCGCTCGCACCAAAGGTGCGAACCCGTGGCTTCGGTACCATGCTTGAGTCCCGTTCATTATCGGCGCCCAAGTTCTCGATGAGTAAGCTATTACGCACTTTTTAAATGGTGGCTGCTTCTAAGCCAACATCCTCGCTGTCGCAGAACAAGGACTTCCTTACGCACTTAGCATGGATTCGGGACCTTAGCCGACGATCTGGGCTGTTCCCCTTTTGACCACGGAGATTATCCCCCATAGTCTGACTCCCGAGGTAGTCGCTGTGGTATTCGGAGTTTGGTTGAGGGAGGTACCCGGGCAGGGCCCTCGTCTCATTCAGTAGCTCTACCCCCACAACGTAGTGACTCGAGGCTAGCCCTAAAGCTATTTCGGGGAGAACGAGATATCTCCAGGTTTGATTAGACTTTTACTCCTCCCCACAGCTCATCGGATAACTTTTCAACGTTAACCCGTTCGGTCCTCCGCGACCTTTTACGGTCACTTCAACCTGGCCATGGGTAGATCACCTGGTTTCGCGTCTACGACCTGCAACTAAATCGCCCTATTCAGACTCGCTTTCGCTACGGCTCCTCCGCGTAACGGATTAACCTTGCTACAAACCGTAACTCGCCGGATCATTATGCAAAAGGCACGCGGTCACACGCTCGTTCGCCGAAGCGATCGAAATCGTGCTCCCACAGCTTGTAAGTACATGGTTTCAGGTTCTTTTAACTCCCCTTAAAGGGGTTCTTTTCACCATTCAGTCACCCTACTTGTCCACTATCGGTCGTCGAGTAGTACTTAGCCTTGGAGGGTGGTCCCCCCGGCTTCACGCAGAGTTCCACGAGCTCTACGCTACTCTGGGACACCTCTCAACGGAGGGCTATCGTTTTCGCGTACGGGGGTGTCACCCTCTATGCCCGGCCTTTCCAGACCGTTCCGCTAACGACGCCTTTGTAACTCCTCGAGGGCCCGCAACCCCACAGTGCAAGCACCGTGGTTTGGGCTAGATCCGCTTTCGCTCGCCGCTACTTACGGAGTCTCGGTTGATTTCCTTTCCTCCAGGTACTTAGATGTTTCAGTTCCCTGGTTTCGCCTCTACGGACTATGAATTCACCCGCAGATGACGCCATCTGGTTGCCCAGTGACGCCGGGTTTCCCCATTCGGAAATCCCCGGATCAAAGCTCGTTTGACAGCTCCCCGGGGCTTATCGCAGCCTACCACGTCCTTCATCGCCTCTCGACGCCTAGGCATCCACCATGCACCCTTAATAGCTTGACCACAATCATGAGGGGCTGTCAGCCGGCACCACGAGGCAAACGCCCCGCACGCACCGACACCGACAACACATCTCGGTCAAGTTCAACTTCCGGCACTAGAGATTCCCGGTTCACGCCGCCAACGACCTCTCAGCCGCCGACAGCACGAACTTTTGGAAACTTCTGGCTCGATGTCCACAAACCATATGGCCCGCCGACAACCCAAGTCCAAAAACACCGCAAAGGCATCATCAAACCAGGGCACGGCAGACCTGCGTCCGCTTCTTCAATTGTCAAAGAGCGCGCTCGACAGCGTACAGCATCGGCCATCGAGCCGAGCTACGTAACGTAACACACCCGGCGCCGTAGTCAAGCCATGCAACCACCATTTTTTTCTGAGGAAGCCTCTGGATGGTTGCCTCGGCCGCCATTATCGCTAACTTGTTGAATTACAAGGACTTACGACTCTCTCGGAAATTGGTGGAGAACAGATGGCATGGGTCGATCCGGGCCAATCCTCGGTGCACACGTGTCGATCACGGGCGGTTTCGATCACATGTTCCGCGCCGCCGCCGCTCTCGGTTGCGATTGCCTCCAGATCTTTGTCAAGAACCAGCGCCGATGGCACGCCGGACCGCTCAACACGGAGCAGGTCACCCGCTTTCGAACCGGCCGTCGCGAGACAGGCATCACACCCGTCGTCGCGCACGCAAGCTACCTGCTCAATCTGGCGGCGCCGGACTCGCAAAAGCGCGCGCAAAGTGTGGCCGGGTTGATCGACGAGCTTGAACGATGCGAAGTACTGGGTGTGGATCACCTTGTCTTCCACCCCGGCGCGCACCTGGATGACACTCTGCGGGCAGGGATGCGACGCGTGGCGCAATCTCTCGACAGGGTTCACCGCGCGTGCGCGGGTTTCCGGTGCACGATTCTTCTCGAAACGACTGCCGGGCAGGGCAGTGCCATCGGCTGGCAGTTGGACCAGTTGGCCGGCATCATGGAGCAGACGAAGGAACCCGGCCGGCTCGGTGTCTGCCTCGACACTTGTCACCTCTTCGCAGCCGGTTATGACTTCCGAAAGGCCGAGCACTACGCGGCGATGATCGACGAGCTCGACCGCGTCATCGGCGCGGCGAACGTAAAGTGCATCCACATGAATGACTCCAAACGAGAGGTGGGAAGCAGGGTTGATCGACACGAGCATATCGGGAAGGGCAAGATCGGGAAGAAGGGTCTCGCACATATCGTAAACGACAAGCGGTTTCTCGGCGTGCCGATGATCATCGAGACGCCGAAGGGCAAGGACGGTCGCGGGACCGACCTTGACAAGGTGAATCTCAAGCGATTGCGAGCGATGATTGAAGCGTAGGAGTGGGGCCGGCGGATCGGCTTGCGGAAGATGTGCCTGCGTACGTTCGCCGACAACACGCGAGCGCAGAATCTCTATGAATCACTCGGGTTTGTCGAGGAGGGCCGGTTGAAGGACGATCGCCAACGGCGTGACGGCAGCTTTGGCGACACGATCCTGATGGGCAAGCTCTACACGGAGTGACACCGGGCCGTGCGCGCTGCGGGCAAACCTGTCCGCGGATCGGTGGGCGGTTCGTTTGGAAACGTGATAGGGACCGACCGGCGCCGGCCTATAGCGCTTTCAATGGTCTCATGGAGCAGGTTTCGTTTTCGTGTAGCGGTCTCTTGCCTGCGAACAGCGTGTCCTCCTCGGGATAACCGCGCGGACTGAAGTCCGCGGCTCGCTACACAAAAACAGACTTCGCTCTAGCGTCCGACGGCCGAGAATCTCCGGGAGGCTTCGGGATTCGGGCGTACCATCAGAATAGAACTCGTTCTACTCGTCGACCATGGTTCCCGGTGAGACCATCTCGCCCTCGGATTGCATTTTGTATTCCGAGTCGAGTTCGTCACTCTCACTTCGCTTCTGCGCCGGTTCGTCGGTGTACTCATAGGTGCGCACGGACTTGTGCGACGACGTGGCACATCCGACAGCCGGACCGGCTACGAATGTCACCGCCAATCCCCATCTGCAAAACCTAGTCCACTGCTGCATCGTGCGTATACTCCACTTGAACGGTACCCATCGCCCGGCCGAGAAGATCACGCTCAACAAGCGGTCCGGGGCGATCCGGTCGTGAATTCCCTTCTCCGGTATGTCCGCGCGGGTTCCAACCCGCGGCCTGTCATTCCCGCCGGTCTATCCTCGTCGCTGAACGATCAACATGTGCTGGTGTACGACCGACCAGACCTCGGCTGCGGGCATGGTCACCGTCACGGTTGCGATGCCGCCGACGAAGCAGGGCTCACTCGTCACGGCGCCTGCCAGCACGGCCTCGACCTGCGTGAAGATCTCGTCGTGCTGGGTGACGAAGTCTCGCACGGTCGTATTGGCGTTGACCTGCAGGCCGTACACCTGCTCAGCCAGGTTGCGCATCGCATCGAGCTCAGCCGCTCGGGCGGCACGAAGCTTGCCCTGGGCGGTGTCAATCTCTGCGTCGGTCCCCTGCCCCGCGGCGTTGATGCTGTTCCCCATCCACACGGGCACATCGACACCGCTGTCCCTCGCCTGATTGAGGAACCTGGCCGGTGGGACGCCGCAACCGGTGGCGCGGATCATGCTCCGTTTCATGGTCTCTTTGGTCTTGACGATGTCGGTCGTCGTAACGCGGTTACCACGATAGTGCGTACTGTGGAACTCCTTGATCGTCGTGAAGACCTTCTCGACGGGCACTTCCATGGTCAACTCGACGATCAGCTCGTCGTCATGGAGGTACTTGCTCACCTCGGACGCGCCGACCACAAGCCCGTTCGCCCGCGTGCGAATTTCGTCCGACTCGGTAATGAAATCGCGGACGAGCGTCTCGGAGGTGAGCCGCAGGCCCTTGATGCGTTCGAGCAGCTTGCGCATCGCATCCATTCTGGCTGCCCGCTCGGCCATCAGCCTCGCCTGCGGTGTCGCCAATTTCCAGATGGCGGGGATAGTCAACGGCGCCGCAAACCCGCTGGGAAGCGGCGTGAGGATCTCCTCGATACCCTCCGGCAAGTCGGGAGGAAGCTCCGGTCTTGGAGCCCCAACGCCTGTCACGTGGATGACATCCTTCTTCACGGTCTGCTTGATCTGCTCGAAGTCGGTGGTCTTGACGGACCTGCCCTTGTAGTGGGCGGTGTGAATCTCCTTAAGCCTGGTGACGAGCTTGGCCACGGTGACCTCGGCGCGAATCTCACAAGTCCCGTCGTCGTAGTAGCGAGGCGTGCCAAGCCGCACACCCTTGACGAACTCATCCACGGATGAACTGATCTCGTCGCTCTCCGTGACGAAGTCGCGGACATAGGTATCGGACGTGAGCCTCAAGCCGTACACCGTTTCGGCCAGCTTGCGATAACAGTCAGCCTCGGCTGCTCGCTTGGCCAGAAGCTTGTTCTGGGCATCGGTGACGGGATCGGCTGCAAAGGCGGCGATGGCCGCCCCCAACGTGAAAACGGCTGCCAACGGTCCTATGACACGGTTGCTGACAAACATGAGATTCTCCTCTTTGATCGAGAGCCGTGATGCTTCTTCCATTCCACGGCCCGGTCTCCCTGACGGACCTCTGTCCGTCGTATATGACACGCCAACCTGGCGGAAGTTGGCCGCCCTTCGCAGGCCGAGACTCAGCGAAAATCCGCCACGATGAGCCCAGGGCCTGCCAGGGTGGGTTCCTACTGAATTCTGTCGCCGTAGGCCTTGATCCGGTCACGGGCTTGGCGGTATTTGGGGTCATCCTGCCCCCCGCACGCCCGGTTGTAGTACTTACGTGCTTCCTCATACCGGCCGGACGCCTCGCACGCCGCCCCGGCGCCGAAAGCCGCCTGATGATCATTGGGATTCTTCATCATGGCGATTTTGAAGTTCGACAGCGCCTCGTCGAACGCTTCGGCCCGAAGCAACCTGACGCCCTGGATGCATGCTTTGTTGCTGCTGGAGACGGCCGCGGCCTCGACGTTGATCCGGCAGGGCATCAACCGGCTGATGAATTCGCGCGCGCCCTTCTCGACCAGGGCACCGATGATCTCATCCTGTGGGGTAAGATCGGCCTCGGTGCGGCTCGAGCCGAAGATTGGGCTGGCCTTGGTCCGGTCGGTCGCGAGGAAGGTTTTGGGTGTGTAGTGTTCCCATACCTTGTTGTTGCCTGCATCCACGAGTTTGAAGGCGGTCTGGACGGTCATGCTCCTCGTGACGGTCTCGACCTCTCGGGTTTGAACGCTGCCGCCTCCGGCCCCCCAGCCATGACCGCCGCCGCCGGCCAGCGAGATACCGGATAGGGTGCGCTGCCTTCCAACGTGCTTTTCGACCTTGACGTTGATGTTGCTGAGGATCACGCCCTGGGCCTCGAGGAGCTTCCCGCCGCTTCCGCCCTGCCTTGTGGACATACCGGCAGCCGCCAGGTCCGCCTCGTCGAAGGTTACCTGTGTGTCGCGGCGGTCGGACACCTCGACATCCGCACCGAACTCGGTGCGGGACTCGTTGACCAGCGTCTGCATGATGTTGACGCACAGGTCGGACCATTTCGGGTCGGTAGCGGGTCCGACCTTCGCGGGCATGATGGCGATATTTCGCATCCCCATCGGCAAGCCTCTTGACGGCTTGACCACGTAGCTGAACTCGACGAACGCGCGCTCCTTAGCCGCACATCCGGCGAGAGCAACCAGACACAGAACACCACCCGCCGTCAGCTTAGCTCGACTACTTCTGAGCATCGAACAACTCTCCTGCACCAGGAATCTAGAGCCTACGTTCCCACATGAGGCATAGCCCGCGCCGCGATGACCGAGCGGGCACGGCACCGGTATCCGTCGTGACACGTAGTGGCCTCGGTGCTACAGCAAAGCACCGGGCATCGAAGCCGTCAAGCGGTGTGGGTCAAGTTTGACGCGCTTCCGCCGCTGTTTCTACAATAGCTGTGTTACGGAATGTCCGTAAATGGGATTCCCCGATGGTTTCGCGTGACAGAGTGAAAACCCGCCGCGTGCTCGTGGGCGCCGTACCGATCGGCGGCGGCGCACCGGTATCGATCCAATCGATGACCAGCACGCACACAAGCGACGTCGACGCCACTGTCGCTCAGATTCGCCGGTTGGCTGAGGCGGGTTGTGATCTGGTTCGCGTGGCTGTTCCCCACAGGCGAGACACCGAAGCCCTACCGGCCATCCTCGATCAATCCGACGTCCCGATCATCGCCGACGTCCACTATCACTACCAGCGAGCATTGGAGGCCATCGAGGCCGGCGTCCACAAGATCAGGCTTAACCCGGGGAACATCAAGGACCGGAAACGGGTCGATCGCGTGGTGGCTGCCTGCCGCGAGCGGCGTGTTCCCATTCGTATCGGCGTCAACGAGGGCAGCGTCGTCGAGAGGATGAATGCCGAACTCCGTGCGGTCCAGCGGGAGAGCCTTGCGGGCGACTACCGCTCTGAGATGGTTGCCCTGATGATCCGCACGCTCGAAGACTACATGCGAATCTTCGATGAGAGCGGTTTTCATGATGTCGTGCTCAGCGCCAAAAGCGCCGATGCCGGAGTGACCATCGATCTTAATCTGGCGATCAGCGAGCGGTTCGACCTCCCACTGCACCTTGGCGTCACGCATGCCGGTCCTCCTCAAACCGGGCGGATTCGATCCGTCGCGGCGATCGGATCGCTGTTGGCCTTAGGGATCGGCGATACGATCCGAATTTCCTATACAGCCGATCCGATCCACGAGGTCGAGGATGCCAAGGAACTGCTTTGCTCGTTGGGTCTACGCGAGCGCACCGGGCCTGAGCTTATCGCCTGTCCGACGTGCGGCCGTGTCGAGGTGGACCTGATCAAGCTCGTGGACGACGTCCGGGCGAAGCTCGCCGCCATCAAGATGCCGATCAAAGTGGCTGTGATGGGTTGCGTGGTCAACGGTCCGGGAGAGGCGGAAGGCGCCGATGTGGCCCTCTGTGCCGGAAAGGGAAAGGGTGTTATCACCGTTCAAGGTGAACGGAAGCGTACCGTCCGTGAATCCGAGATGCTCGATGCGCTGTATGAAGAAACGGTTGCCTTCGCCGAGCGCGTCCGGCGCGGCGAGGTCGAGCTGAGTCGCCGGCGTGTCACGATCGCGTCACCCAACCCGTTGCCGTGAGTGTACGGTACGGCCGCAGGGGTGACGTCACGTTAACGACACTTCTGGGCTTGGGAGTGGACCGGTGCAGGTTACCCCGGCCCTACTGCTCCGTCAGCGTTGGATTGGCGGGTTCGCGTGCCATTGCTCTGCGAGCAGGTACGTGTTCAGCGATTCCCGTGCGCGTCGGCCCCACATCGCCCGACGTCATGGTCTTCGTGCCCCGGAGGGACGAGGAGCACGACGCTAAGCGCGTACGCGAGCAGTGTGGGCTCGCGATTGTGGTCTATGTGTCAGCTCTGCACTGCTCGAAAGCAGTGACACACGTCTGGGACCGTTCGCAACCCATCAGTCGACGGATGACGGCTAGAACAGGGTCCACAAGAGTAGAAGCACCATGGCGGCTACGCTGCCGCCAAGCGCACAGCCGACAACAAACCCGTGGAGAGAGAACGCCCTCTTGCCTGTCACGTCATCTGCCTTGACGCATTTCTGCGGCTGCGGTGACAGACCGGGCCTGCTCCGGACAACCTCCAGGTCACCCGGTCGATAGCGGATGGCGGCGTCGCGTGCGCCCGGCATGCCCAATTCCGTGTCCGTGCGGGCGGCCTGTTCCACGCTGGCGGCGTGGACCGCCGGCAGGAAATCGTTTCGCCCGCGGATGGGTATGAAGCGGTCGCGAAACCGGTCGACCGAGCCGGGCTCGAAGTAGTCGTCAATGAGAAGCTGGGTAAACTCCTTGTTGGCGCGATTTCGACGATGGGTCTTGCGCGCTCGCCCGGCCAGACCCCGATATCCGGTGCCGTTCATGGTTGGTTCTCCACTGTTGTACCTGTGCATGAACCCGGCCCGCGAACCGGGTATCGACTCGATCGCGCCATTCATCGGATGATTGCAGAGAATCGGACTAGCCAAAATGGCAAGCGGATCTCGCACTCGACTCTCGAACCCCGGGTCAGTGTTGCCAGCGATGCCCCTGCCGAGTTTACCCGCCGCAGGTTTACCTAAGTTACCAACTCGGCGGTCACATCAGGCCGCAGTGAATCCGTAAGGCGATACGCCGGAACGTTTCTAACCCGGATTATTCATCCCAACGAACGAGTCGTCGTAAACCAATGTAGCGCCGGGGCTTGTCCCCGGCGTTGTCTGCGCGCTGTATCCTTGGGATGCCACCCACAAGGGATGGCGCTACAAGAGGTTACGCGCAATGACGCGGATACCATGAATAATCCGGGCTAAGGGCCGGGACGTTTCGGGCAGGCGGTGTGCCGACGTGATCGGTGGCCGGACCGGGCCGTCGCCGGATGCTCGTTCGTTTGGCCTTGGCATCTTTGGGTTGGCGGCGATGGTGACGAGTGGTTGGGGTTTGCCACGGTAACCGATAGAATGGCAGCGCGAGGAAGTCGATCAGGTGCCTGGAGGTCACCGCAAAAGGTGCAAAGAGGCCTGGTCGGATCTATGGATGTTGGAACTCGAGCCGCGGTCCGACGGTAGCGCGGGCGTACGGTCTGATGGCTCATAAAGGAGAAATACCGTGGACCCCAACCCAGTATGTATTCGTCGCGCCGCCACGCTCGAGGAGGCGAGAATCCTGATCGCCTGGCTCGAGGAGCAGGGCGTCAAGGCGAAGGTCCTGGATCCTGACAGCACGGGTGTGTTCGCCTTCGGTGTAACCGACACGGAGGGTGTTGAGGTCTACGTGGCTGATGAGAAGACAGCCGAGCGGGCCAAAACGCTTCTCGAGGAGCACGACAGGAAGCGCACCGAGGCGGTCACCGGAGCTGTTGCATCCGTTCCGATCGAGGCGAAGTGCGACGAATGCGGGCATGTAAACTCGTTCTCGCCTGATCTTGCGGGCAAGGTGCAGGAATGCGCCGAGTGCGGCGCCTTTGTCGACGTGCCCGCGCCGGGCGATTGATTCGCGCCGCGAGGAGAAAACCTCAACCGGCGAGGCGGCGCGCGCCACAGTCAGCCGGCAACCCGGGGTCAGCGCGGCGCATGACACGAATTCCAATTTGAACGTGCCGCTTTGCCGCCGTGGATCTATCGGCGACCCGTACGACCGCACGGGCTTCAAGCCTGCGGACACGGAGTATCGGCAAGCTCCAACGAGACCTGGTAAAGGAAGTGTTAGCGAAGGTGGCGTCACGGTCGTCCGTAACGCCACCTGTTTGTCAGCAGTGAGTCCGTGGAGCCTAGTGCTTTCAGTGATCTCGCAAGCGTCCGACGGCCAAGAATCTCCGGGAAACTTCGGGATTCGGACGCTACATCAAAATAGAACTTGTTCTAGCCCGGTGATCGGGCGGCGCCCCGCGGATTAGGGCTCATCCTGTTCGGGCGTTTCTCCCGGTTGCCTCTCCTGTTCGAAGCGCTCTTGGATATCAGGATCCTCGATTCTGAATCCCCACTCATAGAGCTTGTACATGTAGCTGTAGTAGGTCTCTTCGACCTTCTCCTTGTGTTCGTTAAGCTCGTCGATCTCTCGCCTTGCGCGTGCACCGGCGCCTCGGCTGCTCCCGGAGCCGCTCTGTTTTTCCTCGATCTCCCGGTCAATGCGCCGCACCTCGCGCCTGCATGCAGCAACACCGAGGTTCCAGAGCCTGACGAGTTGATCGTCGGCTTGAGTCCCCATGAAGATGGCTGCGATCTTCATGGCATCCTCATTCTTCTTCACGCCGCTGATGGTCTTGACGTACTCGACCTTGGACCTGCCTTCGAAGTTTTTGGCATCTTTGAACAGGGAAAGGATGCTCCGGACATATTCGTCCGCGAGGGCGATCCCGGCTTCGGCGAAAGCGGCCTGGTTGCTCAATTGCCTGTCTTTGTAGGAGAAGTCTTCAAATCGCCTGAGTAGGGCATTGCACGCCTTGGCGTAGGTGGCGATGTTGTCATCACCTGCCCGAAGGCACTTGCGAAAGGCCTTTCCCGCGACCTCTGGATCGCCGTCGCGCAGAGCGCCGACGGCCGCCAGCAGGCGATATTGCTCCTTCTTGCTGTCGGGCATCTTCCTGAACTCAGGCGAGCTAAGCAGGGCCTCGGACTCGGCGCGGGCACTGGTGATCTCCTCCCGCGAGCCGTACGCGAGGGTCTTGGCCATCCTTGTGACGTCGAAGTCGGCGCCCTCGAGGACGCCGAGCAAATCGAGCCCGGCCACTCTGTCCTTCCGGCACTCGGCCACCTCGATCCAGGCCCCCTCGACGTCGGCGAGACCGAACTCGATGGGGATCTCCGCGCCCACGATAGTCGCCTTAAACGTGCCGTCGGCGAACCTCCCGGTCATCCGCCGCCCGTCGTTCAGCATGACAACCTGTTGATCATCCTCGTTCATGTCGATCCGGCTGATATCCTCGAGCTTGACGTCGATCGGGAATCTGCCCTCGAAGATGACCGTGCCCTTGACGTTCTCGAGTCGGAGGTGTGCCAGCTCGGTCTCGAAGATAATCGCGCGGCCTTCGAAAGGTTTAAGCTGGCGGCCGGACGTTCTGAACGCGATCGTCTGGACGCCGTCGATCTTGGCCGACTTGGTGCTGCTCCCTTCCGGTGTGAATTCGCAGGCGACGTCCGCGTCAACCGAGGGGATGCGGTTTCCGCCTTCGATGAACAGGTGTGATCCCTCATCATTGTTGATGCGATAGGCAACGGCGTTGGTGGGAACATCGATCTCACCGAGCGACCACTTCCATTTGATCGAGTCGGTCTCGATTTTGCCGTAGATCCTGTCGCCGTTCTCGTAGTACAACACATCGTGATCGCGGTGCCTTGGGAACTCGGGGACATCCAGGCGACCTCCCTCCCGCGTGAGCATCGCGGTGAACGGCGTGACGTCGGTTCCCGGTTCGATCTTCCCGAGGATGAAGGCATAGCGAATCATGTCCGCGGTCAACGCGGCGGGGACCAACGCCGAGTACTTGGCACCACCCGTGTCTTCGCGCCCGGGCGGCGGTCTCATGAGCGTTGGGGTGCCCACGAGGAGCCCGTCGGAATCGACCATCGCGCCGCCGCTGTTTCCCGGCCTCACTACGACGTCGGTAAAGACCATGCGGATACGACCGCCCGGCGTTCGAGGCGTATCGAGCACGTGCCCGTTTGTGACCGTCACCAGCGGATGCTTGTCTCGGGACGTTTTCTGTTGATCGCCTCCGGGGAATCCGAGCGCCCAGACCGGAAGCCGCTCACGCAGGCGTGATTCCGGCTGAATCCTGAGGTAATTGGGTGTCCTGAGCTTGTCACTATTCTCGTCATAGACCTGGAGGATGGCCTGGTCGGCTGTCTCGTTTTGATAGAGGACCGTTGCGTCCCACTCCTTCTCATCTCCTTCGACCCCTGAGTCCGTAATAACCTGCCAGGTCAAAGCCCCGTGCTTGTAGTGCCACTGTTGTTTCTCTCGGGGGCTCTTCATGTGCATGGGGTCGACAACGTGATTGTTCGTAATCATCAACCCCGTGTTGTTGATGAAGTATCCGGAACCCGACCCTATCGGGGTGTCGCCCTTTTCCCTCTTGGACTCAGCCGTAAAGACCAACACGGCTGCCTGCTTGATCTTCTCGAGGGTCTCGGGCTTCATGTGATCGCCGGCCTTGGCGGGAACCGCCGACGTCAACAGGCCGCCGATCAAAAGCACCGCCGGAAGCCGACAGGTCACTCCGCGCAGGCCGGCCCCGGAGGGCGTGCGGCTCGAGCGAACTGTCCGATACCCGTGTCGCGGATGGATGATTCGTGCATTCATGACGTTCTTCCTGGGCAAGTGATGTGAGTTCGAGCGGTCCACCGGTCGCCTCACATGCGGAATCGAAGCTTTCACAGTTTCCCCCTATCATGCTAATGTGTAGTATCGGAGGTTGTCAATGGAATCCGCAGCCGCGGGAGCGCCGTTTCCCAGGGTGCTTCACATGTGCGAGAGCACACGCCGTGACAGCGGGCTCGTCCGGTGCAACCACGGCCACGACGTGCCCAAAGGGGGTAACGCGTCGAGGAACCGCTCAGGAGCCATGAAACAATGACCAACCCGGCCATCACCTACAACAGTCCGGTTGAGGAAACCTGGCGCATCTTTCGGATTATGTCTGAATTTGTCGAGGGGTTTGAAGCGATGTCGCAGGTCCCACCCGGGGTGGCGGTTTTCGGCTCGGCGCGGACGCCTCGGGGCCATCGCCACTACCTGATGGCGGAGCAGCTTGCAGCCGAACTCGTCAAGCAGGGGTTCGCGGTCATCACGGGCGGCGGTCCGGGAATCATGGAGGCCGCCAACAAGGGCGCCGTCGAAGCCGGCGGGGTGAGCGTCGGACTGAACATCTACCTGCCGGAGGAACAGGTCGCCAACGATTTCCAGAACGTATCCCTCGACTTCCGGTACTTCTTCTGTCGCAAGGTGATGTTCGTGAAATACTCGGTGGCGTTCGTCTGCCTGCCCGGGGGATTCGGGACGATGGACGAGTTCTTCGAGTCGATGACCCTGATCCAGACCGAGAAGGCCGAGCCATTTCCCGTCATGCTCATCGGGAGCGAGTTCTGGACGCCGCTTGTCGATTGGATGCGGGAATATCAACTGGACAAGAACGCGTTCATTTCTCCCGAGGACGCGAACCTGTTCGAGATCACGGACGACGTGGCGGCGGCGGCTGCGCGAATCCGCGAGCTCCACGAGAGGTGGACAAAGGCGGCTGCGGAACGGAAGGGCGATCGACCGAGCATGACCGCCGAGGGTACGTACACGGGGCGGCAACCGCAGCGACCCAGGGTTGCGCATCCCTTCGAAGACCTCAGTCCATGATCTCCCGCCGCGTGTGCGGGATCGACGCCGCCGAACGGTTGACGGCTCCCGATAATCCAACGCGGCATCCGACCGGGACATCGAGCCGGACGAATCCATCTCAGGCCGACAAGGGACTTGTGTTCCTTTCCGCGGCGTGGTAGAATCGACCTATAAGGTTCAATGGGGGATGTTCGGTGCCCGGCATCGTGAGTAAGGAGGGTTCGTCTTCCCGAGTGTCATGTCAGCCAAACCTGCTACGGTCCTGGATGGTAGCGTATTGCTACTCAACGCTCACTACGCGGCCATGCGCGTGGTCAGTGTCCGGCGCGCGTTCACACTGCTTTTCAAGCGCGGCACCGACCAGCGCCCGGTCGCCGAGGTGGTGCACGTCGAGGACGGGCGCTACGTTTCGTACGACTTCTCCGATTGGGCGGAGCTCAGCGCGTTCAGGATGGAGTTCGAGCCGGCAAATCATGACTGGGTGCGCACCGTGCGGTTTAGCCTGGCTGTCCCGCGAATCATTCGCGTACTGACATTCTCGAAGCTCCCCAGGCACGAGGTGAAGCTGAACCGTCGAAACATCTTCGCGCGAGATGCCAACACGTGTCAGTATTGTGGCAGACGATTCAGCTCCTCGAGCCTCAGTATCGACCACATCATCCCGCGCTCCAAAGGCGGGACAAGTGCGTGGGAGAACCTGGTTTGCGCCTGTTTGACGTGCAACGTGAAGAAGGGCGGGCGCACGCCGGAGGAGGCCCATCTCCGCCTGATCCAACCTCCCGTCAGACCGCGGCGGAACCCTGTGTTGTCGATCAAGCTGTCGGATCGGCGTTACCACTCGTGGAAGCAGTTCCTCGACGCCGCCTATTGGGACGTGGAGCTGACCTAATCGCGTCCCCGAGCCCGCCGCCGCGATCCGCCCGTAGGTCCGAGAAGGTCTCCCTCCAAGCGCTGATGGGGCTTTCGCGTGGAGACTCCCAGCCGCACCACCGATAGACCGATGGGTTGAAGAATCTATGTCCGGCGCGCCGGGGATCGTCCGTTTGACGGTTCACCGGAAGCCGTATAGCGATGAGGCGCGGCGTGCGCGCCGTCGACGGCGGTCGAGCGCTGGACACGGTCAGGTGACCGGGCGGTCACGTGTACCGCCGAACATGGACTGCGCCATTGTCTGACTCGTTGCCTATCGACGTGCTGATCATCGAGGACGACCCGGACCAGCGGCGTCTCGCCAAGCGTATGCTGGACCGGGCGGGCTTCAGCATCGCCACAGCCAGCGACACCCGGACGGCGCTTGAACTGCTGAACAGCGATCAGCCGAAGGTCGTGCTGTGTGGCTATGAGTTGGCAGACCACGATGCCATGCAGCTCTGCCGTGAGCTGCGGCACGGTGCGCATCTGGCCGGTACGTATCTCATTCTCATCAGCGCCGCGGCGAGGGATGATTTGGCGCTGCGAGCCCTCGAGGTCGGGGCGGACGATTATGTGGTCAAGCCAGTAACCAGGCAGGAGCTGACCGCCCGCGTTCGCCTCGGAGTCCGCATGTGGTCCATGCACGATCAACTGCGCCAGGCCGCGATTACGGACGGCTTGACCGGTCTGTTCAACCGCGACCATTTCAATCGCGTGGTCGAGGCGGAGATGGCCCGCTCGCGCCGCTACGGTCATCCGCTCGCACTGGTCATGTTGGATCTCGACTTCTTCAAAGCCATCAACGATACCTTCGGGCACCTGACGGGCAACAAGGTGCTCGAGCGGGTGGCGAAGGTGCTGCGCAAGGGCGTCCGCGACGTCGACACGATCGGGCGGGTCGGCGGGGAGGAGTTCGCAATCGTCCTGCCCGAAGCCCGTAGCGAGGATGCGGAGCAGGTTGCGGAGCGAATCCGCGTCGCCCTGCCGAAATCGCATTCCGTCCAGGCGCTCCGCGATCATGACGTGACGGCGTCGTTCGGTGTGGCAGACTCCGAGGACACGCGCGTGACATCGGCGGCGGACCTGTTTGATCTCGCCGATCGGGCCTTGTATGCGGCCAAGCGTAGCGGACGCAATCGGGTAGCGCTGGGTCGGGACCTCGATGAAGGGGCGGAGATCGCCGCCAGCATCGAAACCAATGAGGTCGAGTGGTTGCGCCGGCGCCTGGTGGTCCTCAGCTCACGCGTTCGAGACGTGTATGTCCAGAGCGTGGCCGCCTTGCTGCAGGCGTTGGACGAGAAGGACCCTCACACCGCCCGACACGCGGCCAACGTCGCCTTCTACGCCGAGCAGATCGCCGAGCAGATGGAGTGCAGCCGTGCGACGCGCAAGAGCGTCTACAACGCCTCGCTGCTGCACGATATCGGCAAGGTTGGTGTTCCGGACAGGATCCTCCTGAAGCAGTCGCCGCTTTCGCCGCTCGAGCAGATGATCATTGATCAGGTGCCGATTATCGGCACGCGCATCGTCGATCACATGCGCATCTTGGAATCGGAAATCCAGATCATTCGTCATCAGCGCGAGTACTTCGATGGATCGGGAATCCCATCGGCGCTGGTGGGTGAACAGATTCCGATCGGCTCACGCATCCTGCTCGTAGCGGACGCCTTCGACGCGATGACGACCGACCGGGTCTATCGTGATCGCCGGCCTATCCGTGAAGCCGTGGACGAACTGAAACGGCTTGCAGGAAAGCAGTTCGACCCGAGGGCGGTCACCTCGTTGTGCCAGGTGCTCGAACGGAACAGCGACGCCTGGGAACGACAGATCAAGCGCACGGTCGATGCAGCTCGCCTGCCACACGAGGTCCAAGTCAGCGCAGCCGTCGATCGCTTCGCCCCCAACACCGGCTGAACCTGATTCCGAAACGCCCCCCCCCCATGTTGCGCCGGTGCCCCGTCCTTTTCGTTAGAAAAGGGTGGGGAACGGATTGAGCAGCCGAGGTCCGGAGACGCTAGAATGTCCAAGATACTTCATCGAGTTAACTCGCCCAGCACATCCACGAACAAATCCAGCAACTCTCGCGCTTGGGTCTCGTTGAGGTATGCCGGGCGAAAGACCAGTCCGAACTCGAGTCGGCCTGCTGCTATTGTGGGTGCGAGGAGCATCGGCATCGCGGGTCCGGGAGGACCGGCACGAATGTAGCGCGAAACATGTCCCATGGTCTCACCGAAGCGAGCCTCATCAACAGAAACGGTGCTGACACCTGCACAGAGCGGAAACACCTTGCGATAGCTCGCCTCATTATGTGGGATTCCGAGGGCCGGCCAAAGGTACTTGACGAACAAGAGCTTCCAGGAGGGCTCGCTGGATCCATGGGGCGCCTTGAATCGGCGAGCCTGGGGCACAATCTGGGCAAGAACTCCACGCATTCCGGCGTCCGGCTTGTCGATAAGCAGGACGGCGTCACTGAGGCAAACCCCGAAGAAGTCGGTAAGATCCTCGCTTGCCCATTTTCTGTGGCTGAGCACCGTAGCCACCGCGATCTTTCGGCGGCGACGATGGGTCCGCCGCGCCGGCGTGAGTTGCGCGAGGGCGGTCGCCAAGGCAGCCAGAAACGCGTCGTTGAGACCCGCACCTTCGGCCTTGCAAACATCTCGAAGACGGTCCAGTGTGCCATCCGGTACGGACTGCAAGAGAAACTTCGTTTCGCTGTGTCCGCTTCGATCTTCGTGCATTCGGTGCGCATACCGGAACTTGAAGTACTGGCGAATTATGCGTATTAGCGACCGCACATGGTGCGAACGCCTTGATCCCCGGCCGAGCGGGTTTCCGTAAGTCGATGTGGATGCGCGCAAGCGGGCGTCCTCGTCGCCTGCGGGCAGGTCCAGGTATTGATGCAGTACCAGCGCGAGTAGTGCCTGGATCGAGTAGGCGTCGGCCGCTACGTGATGGTACGCCAGAACAACAAAATGTACATCCGTTGCGGGGTGGTCGAAGACGGTCCACCGCAACGGAAAGTGAGGCTCGGTAGGAAAGGGCTTGTTCATTTCCTCACTGATGACGGCGAGCAGTGTCGGTTCTGCGTTGCGCCCGGCAGGTAACTGACGAACCTGGATACTCTCGACGGGCTGGTAGCGGTACGTTCGACTCTTGGGGTTCACCACCAGTTCTCCGATGCCGGCAGCGGTACAGGCGAGATGGACGGCCTCCTGGAGTGCAAGCACGTCGGCCCGGCCCGTCAAGCCAACGGCATGCACGGCGTTGTACGGGTGGATCTTGTCCCACTCCAACATCATCTGTTGAAAGTGGCTCAGTCGAAGGGCCGGCGTTTGCCATCGTGCCTCTTGGCACTCGCTGAACTGAGTGTGTCGCTTCGCCGACGGCATATTCTAACCGCTTGGACGGATTCGTGGCAGGAACCTGCCGGTCCGCCGGCAGTATTCGCTGTACGATTGGCCGTGCATCTTGAGAAGGAACTCCTCTTCGTTACGAGCCTTCAGATACATCAAGGCGATGTGCAATGCGGCGATCGCCAGCATGACGGGAGTCGAAATAACCACAACCGAACAAAGCATGAGGGCGATGCTCAGGGCATAGATCGGATGCCGGACCTTCGCAAAGGGGCCGTTCGTGATGAGCCTATTACGACTGGCCGCATCTACGCCCATCCGCCAGTCCTTCCCCATGTGTCGCCAGCACCGTACCGACACCAATAGGCACGCGAATGCAATTCCGGACGCCGCGACTCGCAGAGCATAGAATGCCGGATGAGAAAGCGCGAGCCTGGGTACCCCAATCCAGGGATGTTGCACGGGGTCCTGTGCGGAAGCGACGAAAGGCATGGCAATCCACGCAGCTACCAACGGTACCCACACGATCCACATGGTTCGTTCGCGCCGTTGCGGCGGGACCAAGATTCGACGCATGCCCCGGCTCCTACGGCCGACGCGCACAATCATGACGCCCACGTAGAACCAGTACGCCGAGATCGTAATACCCAAGAGCAGCGTTGGGAGATCATGCACGATCAACTCCCCCCACCTGAGAAGCCGCCACGTTGACCGCTTGAACCGGTAGCTGCGCTTTGCTCCCGAGCGACGGCCAAAGGACAGACTCGCAGTATTTCCTTCACAACAAGGTCGTGAACGGCGGCATTCGCGTCAAGGTTAAGGTGAACGATACGCGCGGCTTCCGCACCGAAGTTCTCGCGTGAGACGATCTTGTTGACGATTTCCGTTCGAGTATTGCCCACTTCGGCGTCCACTGGTTGGCCTGCGAAGACAGACGGGAACAGGTCGCCAAGCACCGTTGGCCGATACACGTGGAGGCACCGAGCCACATTTGACGGGAGTGGAGGCGGACTGGTCGCATCGAGCAGCACGAGTAACGCAACCTCGATGTTCCACCGACTAAGTCTCCGTGCCAGCCTGATGGCATTATCGGCCCCGTAGCTATGTCCAACCAGGATCAGCGGCTCTTGCAAATCGCCTCGCAGCCGCGCTCGGTGGATGTTGCGTGCCAGGCTTCGCCATGACGGGCCGCTGACCGTAATAGCCTCGATTCCCTCGCTGCGCAGGCGTTCGGAAAGGTCGTTCAGGCCAAGCGAAACAACGTCCAAAATCCCCCGCAGGCAGAATGCTTGTCCGGTGCGAAGTTGTGTTGCGCTATCGATTCGCGGAGCAACACAACCGCCCACGGACGCCGCTAAACCAACGATCAACATTGTCGATTGCAACCAGCTGGTGTTCCGCAAAACGCCCCGCAATCTTCATCATCCGTTCACCATCCGACACCGCGGGTCCGTGACTACTTGCACGAAGAGCTTCGCCTACTTCAGCGACAGAACGATGCTCGTATAGTACATGTTGTCCAAGCGATCGAAGCCTCGCTGCGGTCGCGAGTTGTACTCGTTCCGCATGCCGATCTTCCAAGCCCATCGCTCGTCTTTGAATGGGACAAGCAACGCCGTGTCGAGCCTGAGACGGTAATTGTCGAAGTCCTCGACGTCAGGGCTATACACCGTCGAGTGCGTAAATTGTGCCCAGGGCGCCAGATCCACTCGGTAGTCCAGGC
This sequence comes from uncultured Phycisphaerales bacterium, assembly GCA_965371725.1. Taxonomy (GTDB): domain Bacteria; phylum Planctomycetota; class Phycisphaerae; order UBA1845; family UBA1845; genus CBDUZO01. Next base: position 8,993 of record CBDUZO010000055.1, on the reverse strand, counting down.
CCAAATCAAGCACGAAATCGTCTTCGGTCCGTCCACCGTCGTACGCCTCGTGCCGGTAGCCCGCACCAGCACTTGTCTTGAGTTCGTGCTCGGGTTGCTTCAACCAGTAGTGTCCCGCCCCCGCCGTAGCCGTGGCGCGAAGGTCGATGTCTTCGAACTCATCGAACTCGAGTTCGGTCCGCGCATACCAATACCAGCGCTCCGTGATCATGTTCTCATACCGGATGCCGCCGAAGTACTCGTTCGTTGTACGGCTGTCATCTTGCTCAGCGTACTTGCCCGCGAGATAGAAATGCAGCAGGTCATCCTTCGAGGTCCGCTTCGCGTCAAACCGGCCGTGCCCGACAAGCGTGTCGGTGTTACCGTCAGTGCTGCTAGCGCCAGCCTCCAACGTGGCGGACCAGTGGGGCTTGGCCGCCTCGATCTCCGCATTCGCTTCCTTGCGAATGGCAACGATCTTTGGGTTCTCAGTTCCCTCCGGCCAGAGCATCGTGACATTGGATGGAGAGATCGAAATATCGCCCAGCTTGGATCGGACGACGCTCGTACCGGCTTCAGGCGACGCGTCGATCGGACCCACGAGCATGTCGCCACTGCTTACCGCTACGTTAACGGGTCTGTCCGTCGAGATACCGGTAACCTTGGACGCGTCGATTTCCAATCTGCCGGCTATCTCGGTTTGGATGACGAGTTTGCCGTCGGCGATTCGTTCGACCGTCCCGACGATCCTACTCCCATCGGACGTCGTGACGACATCGGCCCTAGCCGAAGCGGACGCTAAAAGGACCACCCCGATGATCACAGCATGTAAGTGGAATCCTCTCATAGCTCTTTGCTACCTCATTAAGAAGTTGCACGTCGTGAGTGCAGCACACCGCGACACGGCTCGTAGAGAAACACAAATTGGATCAACCGTCGACACGCTTTGATCAATCATCGTCCACGTCGAACGCCTCGTAGACTGCGTTCGTGATCCACGTGTCTAGCGGTGTCAGGATGGCACCGCGAACCAGCTGGACAATCGCATCGCGCCCATCCAGCGTCTGGGTCGTAGTTATCGTGCCGAGGTCGCACGCGCCGAATTGACAAAGCACGCCCATGCCGCATAGCAGCCCCAATGCCTTCGCGCGCATTTTCGCCGTCAGAAATCGCATCGCGTCGTTTCTCCCTTTGCTCGAGAATGTCATGACCTAACGCCAGAGACAGAGAACGGAGCGTAGCGGTCGGCCGCGCCAACGTCAACACGTGGCAATCAGCAACGCTTCCCAAGGTCGGCGTCGGGGTTCTTGGCAAATCCACGCCACGGAACCCCCAACGCGGATCGGGCGCGATGACCGGCTGGTAAACTCAACCGCGGGCAGTGACTTCACCAGTTTGCGCTTGTCCGGGGCATGTCTACCCACGGAATTGCCCCGTTGCGGGGCCGCCGCTACACTCAAGCGTCAATTTGCCCCTTTGTCCTTGATTGCCGGGCCCGCTCTTGCCGATCCAGGCCCGCTCATCGCGCGGGCTACGACTCGATTCGCAAGCACCCGTCTGAAACAGGCCGTTATTTATGTTGACACCTGATAAGCGGAGATTAGGGTCTGACCCTGCTATCGCAGTCTGCCGGAAAAGGCTATGTGTTCCTGCCGTCCCACTTCGCGAACCCGATCGAGTCGGTGTTCGCCACCGTGCGCCTTCGACACCGCAAGACGAAGGGCTCAGGCTCGCGAGTGGTCTGCCTGACGATGGTGTTCAAGCTCATGGAGAGCGCCTCGTCGCCCTCTTGGCGAACACCTGTAGATGCGCGACAATGCAGCCTGCGGGCAGGTCGGACGTGCAAGGCCAAAGCTCGCGGGAACGCGCGAATCGGCGTCAGGGGGACCGGTCTCTCAACATGTCTATTCCGCGGTCATGCTTGGCTTTTGCCACAGGGAGTGGCCGTCGTCCGTCGTCAGAATGGGAGATTAAATGACCAACCCGAACATCCGTAACGTTGCCATCATTGCCCACGTCGACCACGGCAAGACTACACTCGTCGACCAGATGCTCCGTCAGTGCGGGCAGTTCCGCGACGCGCAGCTCAAGGGCGAACGCATCCTCGACTCGAACGACCTGGAGCGCGAGCGTGGCATCACGATTCTGTCCAAGAACATCGCGATTGATTACAAGGACACGAAGATCAACCTGATCGACACGCCCGGGCACGCCGACTTCGGCGGCGAGGTCGAGCGTGTGCTGAAGATGGCTGACGGTTGCCTGCTTCTGGTGGACGCGTTCGAGGGTCCGATGCCGCAGACGACGTTCGTCTTGCGCAAGGCGTTCGAGTTCGGCCTGCGTCCGATCGTGGTCATCAACAAGATCGACCGTCCGAACGCCCGTCCCGGGGAGGTTCAGGACGAGATCTTCGATCTGTTCATCGAGCTCGGCGCGGATGAGGACACGATCGAATTTCCCACGGTCTTCGCTTCCGCCACGGAAGGGCATGCCTCGCTTGATCCCGACGACCACCCGGACAACATCTTCGTTCTGTTCGATGCGATCCTTCAGCACATTCCGGCGCCGCAGGTCGATCCCGACGCGCCGCTCCAGATGCTCATCACGACGATAGACTACAACGACTATGTCGGGCGTATCGGTATTGGAAGGGTCTTCGCCGGCACGCTCAACGCCGCACGTGCGGTAACGGTTATCCGCCGCGACGGTACGCAGGTGACCGAGAAGATCGGTGAGCTGTTTGTCTTCGACGGCCTCGGCCGCCGTAGGGTCGACCGGGTTTGCGCCGGCGACATCTGCGCGGTGGTCGGACTCGCCTCCGTCGACATTGGCAACACAATCGCCGACCCGGATGATCCACGCCCGCTTCCGATCGTGCGCATTGACGAACCGACCCTGCACATGACCTTCCGCATCAACGATTCGCCGTTTGCGGGGCGATCCGGCAAGTTCATCACAAGCGGGCATCTGCGCGAAAGGCTTGCCAAGGAGGTCCAGCGTAATGTCGCGCTGCGTGTCGAGCCCGGTGCGAACCCCGACGAGTTCCACGTCTCCGGGCGTGGCGTGCTGCACCTTTCGGTCCTGATCGAGAACATGTCTCGCGAGGGATACGAACTCGCCGTCAGCAAGCCCAAGGTCCTCTTTCGCGAACTCGACGGCAAGAAGACAGAGCCGATCGAGATGTGCGTCATCGGGGTGCCGACGATCCACATCGGCCCGGTCATGGAACTCATGGGCAGCCGCCGGGCCATCTGCAACAAGATGGACACGCGCGGTAATCAGTCTCACCTGGAGTTCACCGTACCATCGCGAGGACTGATAGGTGCTCGCAGCCGCCTGATGACAGCCACGCAAGGCACGATCGTCATGCACCACAACTTCTACGAATACGAGTATTTCCGCGGGACCATCCCCAACCGCCTCAACGGTGTCATGGTTGCCAGCGAACCGGGGCAAGTCACGGCGTATGCCCTCGATAACCTCGCCGCCCGGGGCATGATGTTCGTGGCGCCGGGACAGCAGGTGTACGAAGGACAGATTGTCGGCGAGCACTGTCGGAACGATGACATCGGGGTCAACGTCTGCCGCGGCAAGAAACTGACCAACATCCGGGCCGCCTCTTCCGACAAAACAGTGGTCCTCAAGCCGCCGCGCGAGATCGTGCTCGAATTCTCGCTGGAGTTCATCGAGGACGACGAACTGGTCGAGGTGGCCCCCCACGCGATTCGCCTGCGCAAACGTCACCTGACGGAAACCGATCGCAAGCGCGCAGCACGCGGGCGCGGCAAAGCGGGCAAATAAACGGAACCGCACCGGCCGTCGTTCACGACGCCACGGTGCGGGAGATTGCGATGAGCGCGTACGAAGAACTTGATTACGCCATGACGCCGATGGGGGAACTTATCCTGCGCCGACGGGAGGTTCTCTCACTGGATCGCGCCAAAGTCTACGAGGTCAAGCTCGACGGGCGGTTTCTCATGTCCAGCCTGGTTCACGACGCCGAGATCGCTCTGGCGACTCGCGCGCTGACCCTGGTCAACCACACGTCGTGCGAGGTGCTTGTCGGCGGGCTTGGGTTGGGCTACACCGCCAAAGCCGCCCTCGACTGTGAGCGAGTTCAGTCCGTCACTGTGATCGAATGCCTCGATCGTGTCATCGATTGGCATCGTCGCGGACTTGTTCCTCTCGCCGGCGCGCTCACGGATGATCCCAGGTGCAGCCTCGTTCACGGTGATTTCTTTGCCGCGGTCGGAACGCCGGGCGTATTGCCGGTTCAACCCGAACAGCGGGGCGTCGCAACGCGTGCGGAAACTGTGTCGCGGTGCTTCGATGTCATCCTGCTCGACATCGATCACTCACCGCAATGCCTGCTCCACCCGGCGCACGCCACGTTTTATACGCCGGAAGGACTGCGCCGATTAACGGATCATCTCCTCCCGGGCGGCGTTTTTGCGCTCTGGTCGGCCGACCCGCCGCAGCCATCTCTTCTCGACGGTCTCCAGCAGGCGTTCGCAGGCGTCAACGTGTTCGAATCGACCTTCCGCAATCCACTCCTGAACGTGGATGACGTCAACTACATCATCACCGCGCAGCTCGCTCCCGTGTCACAAGATCTTCCAGGCGGCGTTCCGCGCCGGAAGTGAACCTAGAGCGTATGACGATCACCTGTAGCGGCTACGTTCCTACCATCCCCCCTTGCCAAGGGGGAACTGGGCGATACAGGACTCGAACCTGTGACCTTTCGGGTGTGATCCGAACGCTCTAGCCAACTGAGCTAATCGCCCGCAGGGGAACGTGTATACTCGGGTTTCGGACCGGATGCAACGGTGAGCCGAGAACCCCGTGCCGTCAACCCGTGCCAGGCAGTCAACGCGGCTGCTTCGGCACCCCCAACACGTCCCAGGTGAGTCGGGAACCCCGCGTCGTCAACCCGTCCAAGGTGAGCCGGGAAACCCGCGTCGTCAACCCGTTCCGGGTGAGTCGGGAAACCCGGCGCCGTCCCCCTGTCCCAGGTGAGCCGGGAACCCCGCATCGTTAACCAGTCCAAGGCGACCAACCTGGGTGCTACGGTACCCCCGCAAGCCCGGCGCCGGGCCCATCCGGTGCCGGATTCGCATACCCCACGCAACAAAACCGCCCCGGTTGCAAATCGCAGCCTTTCGGGTTATGCTAGGCCGCGTCAAGAGATCGGCTGCATGGAGGCTGCGAAATGCCGAAGACGAAGCACGGACCCGCGTTGTTCGATGTACTCGGCGAGAACGAAGGGGAGACCCTGGAAACTCTGAAACTGCCCCGGCGGCGTGGCGATCCGGTTGGTGAGTTGACCGGGCAGTCTACGAAGCCCGCCTCGGAAGTCTCGTCGGTCGAGCGGCTCAGGCTCGCCGAACCGCTTGAACCGCCTGAGGGGAAGACCCGGCTTCTCGAGCTGAGCCACGATCGGGTCCGGCTCTCGCTGACGAGCAAGGCAGCCGCAGTGGGCTTCTTCGTGGTGCTTGTGGTTCTCGTGCTCGCGTTCGAGACGGGCAGGCGCTCGGGCCACGGCACGGGTTTCGCCTCCGGATACCAGGAGGGGCGTGCTTCATTCACAGCCGCCGATTTGAGCGAGGTCGAGGTCGCCCGAGCCCAACCACCGGTCACGGCACTGGTCAGCGAACTGCTGGCCACGCGCGAGACGGCGCCGGGGCGAATCGAGACCACGGAGGAATATGAAACGATCGATGCTGGTGAGCCCGGTTGGGTCCGCGGTTCCACCTACATCGTCGCCCAGGAATTCTCCGCCGACCACGCCGGCGACGCCGCCAACGCACGGGCGTTTCTGGCTGAGCGGGGGATAGCAACCTGGCCGGTGGTGCGCGACAACGGGTCGATCCAGTTGATCACGACCCGAGGCTTCGACCGTCGCGACCCGGTGGAGAGGCAAAGGGCGGATGCGTTCCTGACCCGGCTGCACGAGGCGGGAGTTCGGTACTACGCCGCAGCCGGCGGATACAGGCTGAAAGGGTATTTCAAAACGCTCAAAGGTGAGCGCTAGTAGGCGGGAGCTATTTCGATGTCGATGGATAAATCGCTAAAATCAAAGAACACACTGCAACGGCACCGCAACGTGCTCACCCGAGCGGAGCGGATTCAGGTGCTCAAGGACACCGATCGGTGGACCGAGGACTCGACTGCCGTCGGCCTGCCGAAGATTGTCCACCGCAAGGCCGCCGTCGGGAAGAAGGACAAGGAAAAGAAGGAAGAAAAGACCGAGGGCGAGGGCGACAAGAAGGAGGACTCCTCAGCGACAAAGACCTGATCGCGCGGCAGGGACGCTCTCGCGTTTCCGATGAGTACGGTTTGACCGGAGCGACTGCTGACCTGCCGGACGCAGCCAAGGGCATAAAGCCCACCGGCGCTTTCCCTTTCCCGAGTCCTGTCTGCGGAGCGGATTGCCATGACCGGTAAGCAGTTCATCGCCGAGCACGTCAAGCCCATCGGCTCATCAGGCATTCGTCGGGTTTTCGACCTCGGGGCAACGCTGAAGGACCCCATCGATCTGTCCATCGGACAGCCCGACTTCCGCATGCCCCAGGGCGTCAAGGAAGCCGTGATCCGTGCGGTCCGCGAGGATCGCAACGGCTACACCGTCACTCGCGGCCTTCCCCAACTGCGGGAGAGAATCACCGACCAGCTTAAGGAGGAGCTTGATTGGGAGCCGGACCTGCTGGTGACCTCCGGGGTGTCGGGCGGTCTGCTTCTGACGCTGATGGCCTGCGTCAATCCCGGCGACGAGGTGCTCATCGGTGATCCGTACTTCGTCTCCTACTCATACCTTGTTCAGCTTGTCGGCGGCGTGCCCAAGCCGGTCAACCTCTACGACGACTTCCAGCTTCACCCCGAACGGTTCGCCAAGGCCGTTTCGCGCAAGACCAAGCTGCTGATGATGTGCTCGCCGGGCAATCCGACCGGCGTCGTCTTTCGTGAGGATGACGTCCGCGCGATCGGCGACCTCGCTCGCAAGCACGATCTTCTCGTACTCAGCGATGAGATCTATCGCATGTTGTCTTATGACGGCCGGAACCCCTGCCCCGCCCGGTACATCCCCGAGCGAACGCTACTGCTGCGAGGGTTCGGCAAGTCGTACGCCATGACCGGGTTGCGCATGGGTTTCGCAGCCGGTCCGACCGACATCATCATTCAGATGGCCAAGCTCCAGCAGTACACGTTCGTCTGCGCGCCACACCCCGCTCAATACGGGGCGCTCGCCGCCCTGGACACGGACATGTCGCAGCAGGTCAAGGAGTATCGTGCCAAGCGCGATCTGGTCTGCAGCGAGCTGGAAGGTGCGTTCGACTTCGTTCGGCCTTCGGGCGGGTTCTACGTGTTCCCGAAGGTCCCGCCCGGTTTCGACTCTGCCACTGCGTTCGTCGAGGAGGCCATCCGCCGCAACGTACTGATCATCCCCGGCGAGGTCTTCAGCGACCGCGACACGCACTTCCGCATCAGCTACGCCGCGCCGGACAACAAGATCAAGAAAGGTTGCGAAATCCTCCGCAAACTCGCCGGGCAACCCTCGCTTAGAACCACCTCCGTCGCGCAATGACGCACCGATCGCAAGCCCGACGCGCCCTACCCGCTCGATATCAGATTGGTCAAACGGAGGGGGTTGACGGGCACAACATAGATCGACGATCATTAGCCATTGGCGGCAAAGTCCCTCGTGGGGTGTGTTATGACTGTTCGTAACGCCAAAGACAAGGCGAAGCGCAAACGGGTCGCCAGTGGTGTACCCACAACCGACTTGATATTCTCCGCACACATGGCGGACAACGCTCAGGTGTTCCCAGAGATTCTCAAGCTCCATGTACCGAAGGGTTCAGTTGTGGCTGATGTGACGTTTGGCAAAGGCGTGTTTTGGAAGAACGTCTCGGCTAACTCATATACACTCTTGCCATCGGATATTACAGCCAAGGACCGAGACGGACTATTCCCATGGATGGGGATTCGCGACAATGTCGACTGCCGTAACCTTCCCTACGAGGATCAAACCATTGACTGCGTCGTACTCGATCCTCCGTACATGGAGGGTTTGTACCGGCCCGAAAAGACCCATCTTGCAGGAGGGGGGACGCACGCAGCGTTCCGCCGTAGCTACTCCAACGGCGAGGCTACCAGAACTGGTCCGAAATGGCATGAAGCAGTTGTCGACATGTATATGAGGGCTGGGCGCGAGGCATATCGCGTTTTGCGCGACGATGGAATCCTGATTGTCAAGTGCCAGGACGAGGTTAGCGCAAACAAGCAACGCCTAACTCACGTTGAGATAATTACCGGGTATGAAACGAACGGTTTCTACACCAAGGACCTGTTCGTCGTAGTGCGCCAGAATAGGGCAGGCGTTAGTCGCCTGAAGAAACAGGAGCATGCCAGGAAGAACCACTCCTACTTCCTCGTATTTCAGCGCCGGAACGTCAAGGTTTCGTCTATTGTCGTTCCCGGACCAGGCGGTCGAGAAGGGAAAACGGATCACGCACGAATGGCGGACGAAGGGGCCAAGTTACGGGAACAAGCGACTTGAGCAGGTACCGACGCGCCTCCGGTGTATAGCCCTTATGCGTGGATCGCGGCAAATCGCTATTGAGGGCGAATCCAAAATCCCACTCTTCGCGGAACGCAAACAGCCCGGCGGCAAGAATGTCGAACTCGCCAATGACAAGAAGTGTCGTCTCCATCTGGGTCCCGTCGGGGAGGATCACACGGCGCTTGTCGCTTGCATCACATTGGACGGCGCCCGTGTAACGTGCCTTGAGGCGTCGCTCGTGCCAGACCTGGTCAAACTGCTCGTTTTCCGCTTTGGTTTTCTTCAAGATCCTGGGAACCCACACGGCATCATCCTCGCCGGTCGCCCCGCTGTCATCGAGGATTTGGATGGAATTGGTCTGGAGCGACTTCACTTCGATCTTGAATTCAAACCCTCTATATGTGGTTCTCCTCCGAATTAGTTACTGGAGAATCGCCCCGGTAATGCCTGTTTG
>CBDUZO010000054.1:0-30155 GCA_965371725.1 uncultured Phycisphaerales bacterium | reverse complement strand
GGCCGCTCGGCCTGGCCCGATTTCGGTCGACATGGGGTTGGTCGGAGGTTTACCCAACGAAACGTGGCGCGACGGTGTGTGTTCACCGCCGCGCCACGTGTTTGTCACTCAGTCCGGTCGCGCCCGCAAGCCCGATCACCGCTACCCGCCGCACGGCGATGCGGGAATGCTTATGTTCACCCAGGGGTCAAACTCCTGGGCGCCGTTGAGCAGGTCGATCACGCGAAGGATGTCCGCCGGAGCGGGCGTGCCGTCGCGGTCAGCGTCGCCCTGCCAGATCTCGCACGTGGCAACCTCGTTGAGACAGTCAATGACCCTGAGGACGTCAGCCGGCGCGGCTGTCCTGTCGCCATTGACATCGGCCGGGAGATAACCCAGGCAGGTGCTTGTTCCGCTGAGGTTGTGCGTGATGACAGTCCAGGCTCCCGGAGGGATGAACGTGTCGAAGTCCAGCGTAATGTCATTGCCCACCGGTGTGGCGCCGACGATGATCGGCGTAGTGCCGGCGGTCACGGTGATCGTGAAATCGCTTCCCGTCATCCCGGTTGTCGGTCCGTCAAAGTGGACCACCACGGACTGCCAACCGGCTTGATTGGACCCGTCCGGGTTCGATGGTTGACGGGCATCAATGGCGTCGGAGGGCGGGTCGGACGAGACGATCGAGACGCAGATGCCCGGATCGCACGTCGTGCCATCGCCCAGATAGCTGCCGCCGGCGTTCGTGCAGTCGGTTTCGCTTTCGATCGTGCAGACACCCGCAAGACAGCAAGCACCCGTTTCTGTCACCACGCATGGGTTTGGATCACACAGTGTGTCGTCGCCCTGGTACGTACCGCCAAGCCCGATACAATCCGTCAGCGTTTCGATCGAGCAGGTTTCGCCGACACAGCAAGCACCCGTTATTGCCACGCACGGGTTTGGATCACACGTGCCGCCCATGTAGGTGCCGCCGGAAGCGGCGCAAACCATTGGCGTTTCAATCAAGCAGGTTTCGCCGATGCAGCAGGCGCCCGTTGTACACGGATCGGGAGTGCACGGTACGTCGTCGCCGATGTACTCGCCGCCCTGGTCGGCGCAGGTCGCCTCGCGCAGTATGGAGCAGATATCGCCGATGCAGCATGCGCCGGTCGTGCAGAGATCGGGATCACAGGGAACATCATCGCCGATGTACTCGCCGCCCTGGTCGAGGCAGGTCGTCTCATGTAGTACGGAGCATGCGCCGTCAATACAGCACGCGCCCGTGATGCACGGGTTCGGCTCGCACGGCACGTTGTCCCCGACGTATGCACCACCCTGATTTGTGCAGTTTACCTCGCGTTCGATCGTGCATACGTTGTCGGCGTCACAGCAGGCGCCGAGCGTACAGAGATCGGAATCGCAGGGGATGCCGTCACCAATGTACTCTCCGCCGAGATCATCCACGCAGACCGTCTCGGTCTCGATCGAGCATGTGCCGTCATTGCAGCATGCACCCCTGACCTCGCACGTGGTGACGTCCTGGCAAGTAGCTCCCGGGTAGAAACGACCCTGGGCCGCGTCGCAGTGAAGGCCGAGCAAGTCCTCCACGCATTCGCCACTGAGCAGGCAACATGCGCCGTCATCGCAGGACCAAGCGTGACACTCGATACCCACGTCGGAGAAGAAGCCCTCGGGGCAGAGCGATTCCTTCCTGAAGTCGCACACGCCGTACGCGCAGCACGCACCCCAGGGACTGCAGACACCGCTGTCCACCAGGCTGGCGCAGGACGCACCCGCGTGGAATTCGTTGTCACCCTCGCACTGGAAGCGATACACCTCCTCGCAGCCGCCATCGGGTACCAGGCAACAGCCGCCGACCGCGCAGGGGTTGTCGGCGTCCTGTCCGCAGGGCACTTCGTCGCCCGCGTAACTGCCATCGGCGGCGTAGCATGCAGTCTCGGTCAACGTCACACAACTGATCGGCTCGGTCGGAAGACAGCACGCACCAACCGGCGGACAAACGGCCTCGGCGCAGTCCGAAGCACCACCGGGGGAGAACACGCCGTTCACGGCCGCGCAGGACTCGAGGTACTGATCATCCTCGCACGTTCCATCGACCAGGCAGCACGGCCCGGGCACGCACAAGGCGCCGTCGTAGTCGGTGCAGAGGCTCCACTCGTCCTGCGGAATTCCGTCTTGCTCGATACACGCGAAGTCAGCCAAACCGTCCTTGCACGGATAGTCGGGGTCCTGGGAATCGACGATACAGCACGCCCCGGCGAATGGGCATGCATCGTCGTCGGTTGGAGCGGGACAGTCACTGTTATTGTCCAGGTAGTATCCGCCCAGATTGTCGATACAGTGGAGTTCCGTGACAGCCCCCTGGCACCCGCCTTCGGCCTTGCAACAGGCTCCCTTCGCCGGGCAGTTCGAGTCTCGACAGGCCTCTTCGGGCGTGTATCCGGTGATGGGGTCGCCTCCCAGGCCCACGCAACTTACGGCATCGGTCAGGACGCAATCCTCGGTTCCCACACAACATGCACCGGCGGCGCAGAGACCGGTCTGGCACGTGTCGAAACCGCTGAGCATCAGACCGCCGAGGTTGGTGCATTCGGCATCATCAACCTCCACGCACCAACCGCCCGGTAGGCAGCAAGCGCCGGTTACGATCTGTTCGCACACGGCGTCCTGGCAGTTCGTCGCGTCGACGGGCGGGTCCGCATCGTTCTTTGCCCTCGTACCACTGAGCTGGTCACATGCACCGAGCGTGGTCATAATGCACGAACCGTCCGGAAGGCAGCACGGTTCAATGGCCGGTAGCGACGAGCAGTCAAGCGTTTCGTCGTTGCAGCCGTCGGGGTAGTATCCGACGAAGGTCCCGCCGAGTAACGTACAGAAGGCAAGGTCGATGTCTTCCGAGCAGAAGCCGCCGGGCTCACAGCAGACGCCCGGGCAAGGTAAGTCAAGCGTCTCGCAGGTGGTACCGTCACCTTGATAGTCACCTTGAAGTTGGGCGCACTGGGCTTCCGTCAAGCCAAGGTCGCCGGCGTCGCTACACCCGATTCCCGGCCGGCAGCATGCGCCTCGCCCCTTGCAATTGGCCGTCGAACAGGACGTCCAGTCGCCGTGATACGCGTATCCGGCGTCTGTGCACTCGTCCTCCGACATGTTGTCCCAACAGTCAGCCGCAGCATAGGGATCCTCCGGGTTCGGGTCGTGACAGCAGGCACCCGTTGCGTCGCACGGATTGTAGTCGCCGTCGCATTTCGTGCCGAATCCGGCGAACAGACCACCGCCTTCGAGGCAATCTTCCGCGGTCAGAACGAAGTTGCAGAAATCGCCGTCGCAGCAGGCCCCGGCTGAGCACGGCGGGAACTCGTCGCACGTCACACCTTCGCCGCGCCATTGACCGCCCATTCCGCCGCCCGCAGGACTGGTGACGCACGTTGCCTCGGTCACATCCTCCTCGCAGGGGTAAAGCGATCCCGGCGGCAGGCAGCACGCTCCACGCGGCTCGCACGGGTCGAACGGTTGGTCGCACTCTTCACCATCGTGCCAACGACCGCCTTCGAACTCGCAGTAGTACGCGTTGACGTTGTCGAGGCAGCCCTCGCCGCCCGGTGCCGGTTCCGCCAGGCAGCAGGCGCCGCCCGGAAGGGGGCACGCGGGAGGAGCCAGGCTTTCGCAGGCCAGTCCGGGCGCCGTGAACTCGCCGCCTGCATCGAAACACTCGTTGACGCTGAGGTCCGCGCACGCAGAGGTGGGCAGGCAGCATACTCCCGCCAGGCAGATCTCCATCACCCACGGACCGCCGGTCTGGGCCGTGAAGAAGCTCCGAGTTCCTTCCGGGTCATCCAGCGGCGGTTCGGTGCCCGAGATGAGCATTTGCGAGACGGAGCCGAGAAAGACACCGGTTGGAAAATTCGGGAACCGCGTGTTGGGCCTCTGCGCCGGGTCACGCCCGTACTTCGCCTCGGGATTGCCCCATGCCACGCCGAGCACGTAGGTGTAGCCCGGTATCAGCGGGATTCCGGCGGTCGGGACACTCGGATCCTCGGGGTCGATCTGTGAGGTCGAGTAGAACCGTCGCGCCCCCGTCCCGGTGACGTGCAGTACCCACTCGTCCACCTGATGCGAGGATCTTTCAAAGTCCGGAGGCCCGTCGCACGTTTCGACATATACGTAGAAGTAGAAATCGATCTCGACGGACTCGGGCACCTGAAGCTCGAAACCGAACTCCTTCACCACGGCCGCGTAATCGATTGAGAACATGTTCCCGCGGAAGACGTAGTTGCGGTAACCGAAGTTCTGGATGAAGGCGCCAAGCTGCTCACAACCGCCTTCGCCGTCGCGAAAAGCCGCCTGTGCGATGTCGTCAGGCTCAATGAACCCGTCTTCGTCAAGCACCACCTCGTGCACGTACGCCGGGCCGTCCGCGAAAAGGCGAATGGGCAGCGCCAGGACAAGACAGATCATCAGCACACAGAAACAGAAACGATACATGCGCATTTCCTCCGCTCCTTTGTGTCCAGGGGAAGGCCGCAGCCACCGGACGCCCGGATGAGACGATAAAAGCGCGGCGATTCGCCGATGCACAACCCCTGAGGATTCCCCTTGCATTATATCCGCTCGACCGCCCCGTTACCAACGTGATGCCCATTTCTTCCGGACGCGTTAGCGGTCGTCCACGTGCCCGCGGGGGCCCATTCCGCACACGGAGTAGCGGCCTGGTCCGATAGCATCCGTGGCTGTCAGTAACGCTGGATCATGCTCCGTCCGGAAAAAAGCTTTCCTCACGGTGTCTACGCCTTCCTTGCTTTGGCCGGTGCCGATCGCGTCAGTTATTCAGCACATCGAGGTATCGGCCGACCGAGCGGTTGCCGATCCGCCTCACGTTGCGTTCGCCAAGGAACATTGGCAGGCGGTCGACCGTCTCCTGGAAGCGAATCGCCCGTGAGTTGATGTCGTCGAGACAATCCTGATACTGTGCGGAAAGATCATCGAGATTCACGATGGACGGGTCGGGCGCGCCGCGCAACGTCCCATAGACCGTGAACACGTGGGATCGCACCGTCGTCCAATCACCCAGCGAAGCCAGTACCGCTACGGCGCTCAGGTAGGATGCTTCCTCCTCTGCCTTCGCAAGCTCACCAATGTCGATCCGGTACACGTTGCCGGCGGCGTAAGGATGTCGAACGTTGGCAAGCTCGCCGACGGTAAGGAAACCCGTGCCGCGCCGCATCGACACAATGGGCTCCGCCCAACCGCGTGCCACGTCCGGGTCAGTACCGAAGGGGTCTCCGTGGAAGTTGTAGTTGCCGGTCGGGTAGGACGCCGACATCCCATCCCAGAACCCGCGGGCCTCCCGATACGCCATGATGGACTTGGCAAGTTCGCGGTCGATCGAATAGGCCGTGGTGTCATAATAGGGCGGATTGTTCGGCACGTCTTCGTTGAACAGGACCTTGCGGAACTTGGTCTTGAATGCCTGTGGAACCTCATCCATTGGAACGAAGGGCAGACCGGACAGCACCATCCACGGAGCGGCGTTGAGGTTGATACGCCCGTGGACGCGAAGCCCATCCTGATCCACGCGAGGCCTGGCCCTTTCCACGACAGTGTCGCCCGGTGCGAGCGCATGGAACGGGCCCGTGCTCCAAAGCGGAAGCGCGGTGAAGTAATCGAATACGAACTGTCCCCAGGGCAGGTGGTACGTCTCACCCGGTCGATACTCGAACCAGTCATTGGCGTCGTCGTCAAACGGATCATCCATCGGGTCAACGCGGTGTCGACCTTGCTCGTCGAACAATGGCATGCGGCCGTTGTCGATGTCCTTGCTTACGTCCGTGATCCCGATCCCACGCAGGTGCGACGTGAACGCCAGCCTGTCGAAGCTCCCGAGGTCGCTGATCGGACGATTGGCATACCGCATCAGCAGGAGCAACGATCCGGTGGTCGGGAAGGCGGACTGGAAACTGCCCGTGTTGGCGAACTGCACCTCGACGCGACGTACGTCATCCGCCGGGAAGGCGAGATCGTTGTCCGCGCCCAACGAATGATCGTCGGTGACTTCATCGAGCGGGTCGGCGGGAATCGGAGCGAACCACGGTGACGTCATAAGCCCGTCGATCCGGGTCACCGAGGCGCGTTCGAGGGAATAATAGGATGTGTTCGCCTGCTTGAACACGCCAATGTTCGCCCCGTTGACGGCGAATTGGTCGACGACGATTTCGCTGCCGCCGAAAGGATTCGCACGAAGAAGATAGATCGTGCTGGGGTTGTCGAATTCCAGAGAACCGCCCGTCGTCGTCACGTCCTCTACCAACGGAGCAGTCAACGTGAAAACACCGTCAGGATCGTCGAAGACCACGAGGTAGCCTCTCGCGGGGATGGGCGTTGTAACAATGTGCGTGGTCACGCTGCCAGCGCCGGTAATCTGGAGAGTGAAGGTCGAGCCGGGAATCCACACTTCGTAAGGGTTGAACAGTTCAACGGCGTACCCGGTGCTCTCAGCGGGTAATCCACCTCCCGGCGGCGTGACCGGATCGTCCCGAAGGAACGCCGCGATCTCCGTAATGAACGGCTGTCGCTCCAGGCCGTAGACGCGCTCGCAGAGGATGGGCTCGCCCTCGTTGTCGTATGCGCCGGACATTGCGAGATCG
The DNA here is from genome assembly GCA_965371725.1 of uncultured Phycisphaerales bacterium. GTDB lineage: Bacteria > Planctomycetota > Phycisphaerae > UBA1845 > UBA1845 > CBDUZO01. The sequence goes on along the minus strand of CBDUZO010000054.1, from coordinate 23,535 downwards.
CACGTGCTCTTGCCGACCTTGGTCTTCCAGAGGTCGGGGTCGCTTAGATCCGCGATGTCCGTCTGATCGCCGAACTCGAAGTAGCGCACCTCGATCTCGGTCGGTTCGTCGTCGGCGTCCATGAAGTCGATCATGTTGGCCGTCAGCGACGCCGCGGTCCGGGCGATGCCGCGCCAGTCGGGTTCCCAGACCTGGTTGTCAACGTTAACCTCGAAACGCCCCAAGTCCATGTCGGGATGGGTCACGTCGCCGTTGTCCCTGGCGTTGAGCAGCATGAGCATAAACGTTTCTTGGATGAGCTGATTGCGCTCCTGCTCGAAGAGCGGCGTGATCGCCGTGCGATCGCCGCCGGTCGGCGCGACCACATCGTCAAGCCAGGGCAGGCTCAGGCGCAATCGCCCCTTGCGAAGGTCGTGCTTGCAACCGTTGTTGAGATCCGTACACCCGCACCAGACGTAGGGATCTCCCCGGCACGGCCCGTAGGAACAATCCCCGTCGGGACAAGGTGATACTCCGGGATCACACGAGTCGGACTCCGTGTCGAAACCGCTCGGAAGCGTGTGCGGGTAGGCGATGGTCTGGAAGCGAAGGTCACCCGTGCTCATGCAGGTCCCGCCGAAGGCATAGTCACCGCCCGAGGCCTCGATCATCAGTTCGAGCACGTCGCGGTCTTCGTAAATGTCCGGGTCATCCGGGTCAGCCGGGTTGCCCCGGTGAGTCTTCCGTGCCACCGTGGCGCCGCGCGACAGGTTGTCGTCGTGACTGGTCGTGGTGACCAGGTGTCGCCGGTCGTAGAACTTGCCGGCGAGCGGGTTGAGTCGGGTCGCCCAGTCTTCAAACTCATCGACCAGGGCGCTGCGGCTGAAGGGCCAGTAGCGATGGCTTCCCGTCCAGACGGACTCTCCGGAATCGAACAGCGGATGCGCATAACCCGACGGTGGGAAGAGGTGTCCACCGAAATCACCACGGCCGCGCGGGTTGTCCAAGGGGTTGGCCGGATTACCCTGGACGCCCGCCGATGCGATCACCCGAGGCGGCAGAAAGTTCCGCCAGCGCAACGATGCCTCCTCGATCGCCGGCGAATAGGGGCGCTGTGCGAGATTCCATACCGGTATCATGTCCTCGTCCGGGTCCAACACGGCCTCGATCAGGTTCGGGTGCGCATCATCGAGATCGACCATCGCCCCGTGCGGGATGATGCGCAAGCCCAGATAAACGGTTCCCGTCGGATTGGTCGGGCCGTTCACGATCTTGGACAGTTCGGCGATCCGCGCCTGTGGGTATCCCAAGGCTGCCAGGTCAAACTGGCGGGCATCCACGACGCCGTCACCGTCCGCGTCAACGAGAGCGGGAAAGTCCCCAGGGATCGCAGACGGCAGTGAGGTATATTCACGAACCCTGACCTTGTTCTGCTCCAAGGCCGCGGCGTCGAACACACGGTTCGTCTGGAGGCCGAGGTCCGTCGTGTAACCGAAGATCAACGGTTCGAGCGGATCGTCCAGGTCCTGGTAGGGCTCGACCTGAGCGAGGACGCCGTGGACCTGCGGGAGCTCCGCCCAGGCTCCCGGGTTTGTGCGTGTTTCGTACAATCCCGTGATCGGATTGAGCACGTACTCGGCGATCTCACCCGTACCGGCAATCACGCCCGGCCGGACGATGAAATCGGTCCGGAACTGATTGCCCGTCATCTGCTCGATCTGGTCGACACCGGCGTCGTCCCGGCTGGCCTGACGCTCCGAACGGAGGACGCGGGCCTCGAAGCTCATCGTCATCAGGAAGGTCATGCCCGTGACGAACAGGATCCCGAGAATCGCCATCACCAGAACCAGCACCGATCCGCGACGGGCGCGATGCGGGCGCGCAGACTCAACCGCCCGCAAGTAGTACCGTAAACTTGTCACTCGATCAGCCATCAACTCGTCCGTTCGTCCAATTGCGGGTCATCCCGACGTCAGCCATCCAAACCACTCGCCCCTCCAACCGGGCACGGTCGCACACTCCTTACGATCCGACCGGCGCCACGATCACGTGGCGAATGGGTCGTTCGAGACGCCGCTCCCGGTCATAAATGTCGATCGTGATCCGCAGCGCAGCCGGGAAAATGTCCTCGGGACCGTACTCCGGCGGGGCCGTCGGATTCAGCGGATCAGCCGGTTTCGTGCGCCTGGCTGTGAACACGGCGAGGTCCAAGGGGGGCCAAGAGCCGCCGGGCATGGCGCCGCCGAACCGTTCCTCAAGACTGTAGAACTCGATACCGCCGCCGACGGCGCCGGGGTCGGCGTATCGCTTCCCGTACCCGCCAAGCGGTTTCTCTAGCAGGTCGGTCAAACGGCCCTCACGGTCGATGTCTCCCTGTGCCAAGGCCTCGGCGATCGCCGTGCGCAGCGAGCGCAGGGGATCAGCGTCCTCGTCGGGATCAGAGGGAGAATCACCGGGATCGAACCAGAGTATCTCCTTTTCGCCATCAAGCCGGCCGCCGACAAAGTCGCTCTGCGGGTCGAGGCACCATTCCACCTTGAACGATGCACAACGAGGCAGGAAGAACTGGTTCACCCCGTACGCCACCGTGGGCGGCGGTGTGAGGTCAAGCTCGGACCGTAGGTAAGGTTTACCGCTTTCGGTATCGTTCAGGATCTCCGGCCAATAGAGCGGCCAGCCGGTGCTCGGCCGTAACACCCGCATCTCGTAGTTGAAGTTCTCGACAACGTCCGTCGCCCCCAGCAGGATGAGGGGGTCGTCGAGCGTTGCGGCTGACGGCGTGAGCGTGGCCGAACCATGCGAGACGAGCACCCTGCGACTGGCCAGGTGCCAGTCTTCCGCGGGGATTCGATAGGTCGTCGTGTTGTCTGTGGGAAGGGCCGGGCTGGTTTTTGTGAACGCGGCGGTGGTGGCGGCAAACTCACCAAGGTCCGCGTGCCCGATAACGACCTGATGGATGTTGCTCGGGAGCGTGGTGCCCACGTGTACGTTGCTGGTAGTGGGACGCTCGGTGAAGACCATGAGCATGTCAGCCCGCGGCTGTTGAAGGTTCGTGGGCGTCCACGGATCAGTCCGTTCGGGGTCCGGGGCGTGCGGGTAGCCGATGGCCGGATTGCCGGCGGCGGCCGCCTCCTGATGATCGCGTGTCCAGAAAGCGTTGATGGGATTGCCCTGAATCACGATGACCGAGCTATCCCGATTGACGTAGCGAAGGTCCTCCAGCAGCGTTCGCTCGAAGACGCGGAGCTGTTGGTTCACCTCGGTCAGTGCCTTGGCCTGGCCCGTCGATTTGACCGTCAGGCTCACGACCTGCCCGGCCAGGGTCAACATCAGCACGAGGATGCCCACCGACACGACCAGCTCGGCGAGCGAGAAGGCCGCCCGCTTCGTAGTCGAGGTGGTCTTCCACCGTAACTGCTTGTCAGTAAAGCATTTGCGCATTATCACTGTGCCCCTTTGCAGGCGGCTTTTCTCGGCGCACCGGTGCGCCGGACATGGTAATTATGGTCAGAATCAGGTGTCGGTCCAGGCAGGTCAACAAGGGCGTCCGAGCCGCCGTCGTCGGGCCGATAATCAACCGGCTCCATCCGTGAATCCCATGCGTAACCTATTGCACTATCGTCAGTTACGGTTTTATAGCAAAGTCTGTTTTTGCGTAGCGACCAACCCCACTCTTTCCCCTCTTGTTAAGGGGGGGTTGTTAAGGGGGGATGAAGGGGGGGTTTCGCTACACGATTCCCGAAAACGCTCTAACCGTGAGGCGCGAGGCTCAGGGTGCGGACCTCGATGTCCACGACCGGCTGTGGACCGTCGAAAACCGGAAAGCGGTCCCGGTCGTCCGTGCGCGGCAGGACCGGCGGAGGGAAGACCCAGACCGTGCGCAGCCGCTCGACGGGGTCCAGCGTGGCCGGGTTAACGGAACCGTAGTTCGGGTCGGCCTCGCAGAGCGGGGGCATGTTCACGTCTTCGAAGGTGATCTCACGGTCGAGCGTCAGAAACGCGACCTGCCCCTCCTCACCAAGCCGTCGCCGTGTAACGCGGTAAACCAGACCGGTACGCTCATCGATGAGCCGCGTGCCGCGCTGAAACATTTGAGTCAACATGGCAATGGCGGCGGGCTCGTTGGCCGGGATGTCCTCGGGCGGGACCCGGATCTCCGTGGGAATTCCCGTCGTCGCCATACCGGCGACATAATCGTCATCGGGGTCGGCCGTGGGCAATGTCTCGGCGGTGATCTGAATCTGCACCCGCCAGGGCTCGGGGAGCATCACGTCGTCGGTGTGCGGCGCGGCCTGCGGCGTTACTTGCGGTGTGGCGGGCAGGATCCAGGGATTGGGCACGTTGATCGGCTCGCGATCCTGCTGGGCATAGCGGAACGTCGGCTGGGGACGCCGCAATGTGACGTAGTAGACGTCAAACTCTCGGATGGAACCGGCTGCCTCGAGCGACTCGGCGAAGAACTCCTCCTCCGCCACGCAGTATGGATCGGGGCCGATGCGCCCGCGAAGCCGATGGAAAACGGCCCACGCGAACCGGCGCGTGTTGAACATGCCGTCCCAGAGCGGATCGGCGGCGTTGAACCCACCGCTGACACCGGTGACGTTGGGATCACGCGGTGGAAGCGGCGGGTATACGCGTTGCTCGAACCGGATTCGACTGGCCAGGAACGACGTTCTGCAGTAGTCGCGAAGCGGAGTAGGGTTGGCATCGCACGCCTCCTCGGCCGTCATGCCGCCGGCGTGTGGATTCAACGGGTCCGCCGGGATCAGGACTACCCGTTCGAGCGACCAGGGGGCCGGGGGGTCGGTCCAACTTCCGGTGCCGGCGTCGTCATACCAGGGGATGCGCCGGTCCGGAATGAACCCTCGGGGCGCGACCAGCATGTTCTCCATGTACAAGTGGTGCACGCGGGTGTCACTGACTGTCACAATCTCGGTGTAAGGATTGACCTGGTGTGAGTTATCGATGACCAGATCGCCGGCGAACGTGGCCCTGTTGGACGGTGGACCGCCGGGCGTTTCCGGCCCGTCCACGTGAGCGAGCATGGTGACGGTCGCGTGTGCGGTTGCGGAGATGGTCGCATGGCTCGTGGCCTCGCTGAGGGTGCGGGCCCGTCCCCAGGCGACGGGAAAGACCGTGGCGACCATGATCAGTCCGAGACCGAGAATGATGATTGCCACCATCAACTCGATGAGCGAGAAGGCCCCGCCCGCGTAGCCTCGTTGCCCGGAGGTGACCCATCGGTTGCTGGTGCGTGTGTGGGAACTCACGGTTCCTCTCCCGCGTACTCAGCCTCTCCAACCGGACCGCGAACCACGACGCCGGTCCGACGGTTGACGTAGAACGGTTGGCCCGTGCGCAGCAGAAAGTCCCGCTTCTGCTGGCCGGAACCGGCTTCATTGAATAATGAATCGTCGTAGACCAGAAGTCCGTCAACCGATGGGAAGTTGATGGCCGTGCCCGTGCTGGGTGATCGGTTCTCGGTGATCAGCCTCGGTATCGTGGTGATCTCGTCGGTAGCGCTGGAGATTGGGTCGATCTCCACGGGATCGCTGCCGTCCTTCGGGTAGTACATCTCCACGTCCTGGCTGTCATCGGATGGAATGCCGACCTGGAGACCGGTGACGTCGCCTTCGTAGTCACTGTTGCCGTCGGTGTCCTGGATCAGCACGTCGCGGCCGGGGATGAGTCGCCCGTCACCCGAGTAGACCATCGTGAAGAAGTTGCGATGGCGCTGGGCGACCTCGAACACGTTCGGTGGGTGGGCGAAGTTGTTGTTGGCCAGTTCGAGGGTGCTGAAGGCATACGGCGCGTTGTCGGCGGTGGGCGCTGTGACCACATACCTCGGCACGACGCGAAAGGGTGCGGGAAGCGAGCGGGTGCGATCGGGGGGGATGGTGAACACGTTTGCCCAAGCGGGGTCGTTCGAGGTGACCTGCTCGAGCGGGACGACGCGCTGAACACCTTCACCATCGACGAAGAACAACATTCCGGTGTCAACCCCGCCCGCCCGAAGTGCCGCGGCCCGCGAGGTCATCAAGAGCCCCTGAATAACGTTTTGTGCCTCGGCCAGTTTGCGGTCGTCCCACAGCCTGTTGAGCGCGGGAAGCGTGATACCCAGGATGACAAGGATAATGGCCACCACCACGATCATTTCCACGAGCGTGAACGCCGAAGGTGCGCCGCGCGTTCGACGTTTGGCGCCGCAACGGGTCGTGCGATGGTGACAGAGGCGCGTCATTCCGAAGGTGCTCCCTTTCTGAGCTTCTCCTTCAACGTGTCGTCCGGATAGACGTTATCCTCGTTGAGCCTGTGATCGATGGCCCCGTCTGCGTTTTCCTCCCAGTCGCCGATAAGGCTCGCGGCCTCATCCACGTTCAGGATTTCCCACGTGAGCTGTTCCGGCCCGTCGGCGCCGTAGGAGCAGATGATCGGTTGGCCTCTGTTGGCCCGGATCATCGCCGTAGAGCCCTGGTTCCATGCGGGGTGATTGCCTGAGACGGTTGCGGCCGCTCCGGCGTCCCTGGTGTAGTCGCGTTGGGCGAAGTACGCGATCGGTGTGCCCCAGTCGTCGATGATGTAGTCGATCTGCTCATCGGTCCCCGGTGTGAATACCTCGTCGTCGTTTCGATTGAGGAACTGTACCGGTTGGTTCTGCGCATTGACCGGTCCGGGTACGCGGTGTGAGCTCGGGATGTGGTTGAGCATCTCGTCGGCCGTTTCGTTGAACATCTTGATGGCCAGGATCATGGCGGCCAGGTCGCGGTGCTCGAACGCAGGGTCGGGCCGTTGTGCCCCGGCGCCGTCAAGGTGAAACCGCATCGGTTCGGAGTAGAGCAGGCCTTGGCTGGTCGGGGCCGGTATGACCGACGCCCCGCCGACCGTCAGCGGTCCGCTCACGTTGGAGTTCGGAATTCCCGTGGGCGTGAACACCTCGAGCTCGTCCGGAGGATAGAAACCGTATCGGGTCTGATAGGCCCGAGACCTGCCCAGCGTGGAAGCGGCTGACTGATCCTGCGCAAATTGGTCGACGGCGTCCCGAACGATGCCGAGCACGGCCCGCGTCTTTCTGGCCTTGGCCTTGTTGATCATCGTCGTGCCGGCGATCAGCAGGGACGCGGCGATGACGGCAATGATGCCCATGACCACGAGCAGCTCGAGAAGCGTGAACGCAGGCGCCGCGCGGCGCGAGCCAAGATTTCGATGGAACGGTCCGGGCGTCATTTAATCCGCTTGCCTTTCCCAGTTGGTGACGTCATCCCTATTGCCATAGATGCTGTCCGGACCGGCGGAGATGAGAAGAAAGCTGTCCCGGTTGACGGGCTGATTCCGCGCGCGGCTGGACGGATCGAAGATGTAGCGCGCGAACGTGAAGTCGTATTGCGAATCCGTCAGGATGTCATTGACGCCTTCAACGCCGGTTTCCGTGGGTACCAGCGGTGGCGATGGGGCCACGTCAAACTTATGCAGGTGGCCTGTTTCGTCGATTGAAGCGCCGAAGTCTATCCCTCGAAGGCCGTCGCTTGGTTCGCTACCGGTGATGATCGCGTTATCCAACGGGGAGTAGATGCCGTGCTCGTCATTGGGGCCGGGCGTCACCATGAACTCGGCGGCGCGCCGGGCCCGGTAATACAGGATCGGTTGCCCCCAGGGATCAACGAAGAGGTACTGGTTGCGCGTTCCGGTGTTTGACACGCCTGCGTAGTCCCAGGAAACGATCACGCCGCTGTCCTGGAGGTCTCCCAGTGTCATGACACGCGCCCTCATGGCGTCGGACACATAACCGCCGCCGCCGTAGCGCATGTGCATCGCGCGCCCGTCGCCGTCGAGTTCGTAGGCGCCGCCGTCGCCGTTTCCCGTGTCGTTCGACCAACGGCCGTCGAAGTCAAGGTCATTGAATCCGGGCGCACCGAGAAGGTCCGCGCCGAGCATGGCGTGCAGGAGCAAGTGGGCGCCGGCGACCGTGATGTTCTCGTCTCCCGGTTGCAGGTGCTGGGCCGGGTTGGCGATCTCGTGGGGGTTACTCGGATCGTCGGTGGAGGATGGGGGATAGGACCCGCCCAACGCCGCTTCCCCGCGATAGGCCTCCAGGCCCTCGGACAGGGCCGTGAAGTTCGCGGTGGTCTGCATTCTCTTCGCCTGCGTCCTAATCGCGCTGATGGACGGCAGCAGAACGCCGACGAGCAACGCGATGATGGCAATGACGACCAGCAGCTCGATGAGCGTGAATCCGCGTGGCCGCGTTCCGGTTCGATGAATGCTCATGACGGAAGTCCTCGGTTCCTGTTCCTATCGCCGCGACCTACTCAGCCGTCAGCGGGAAGTTGGCGATGTCATCACCTGTGCCGTATCGGCCGTCCGCTCCGGCGCTGATCAGGATGTAGCTGTCCGGGTTGGTCGGGTTGAGCGGCATCGTGCTGGGTGGATCGGACGCGTCATCATCTTCAATCATTCTCCCGATCGTTCGAAGGATCATGCGATCCAGAATGAACCGGGCGAAGGTTTCCCGGTTCTCCTCATCCATCATGTGATCCGCCGTGACGGCGTCTCCGGGGTTCGCCAGGGCGTGCGTGCCGCGGCCGAAGTCCCAACCGGGTTCATCGCCGCCGCCTTCGGTCGCGTATCCGGTGAAGCCTACGTTGTCCTGGTGGAAGTAGAAGGGCGGACCCTCCTCCTGATCATCGCCCGTGTAGATGTTGTTTTCATCGTGGACATCCTCGACCATGTTGGACGTTCGCCCATGCCTGTTGGCCACGTAGTAGAGGATGGGCTGCTCAAACGCGTCAACCATGACCGGCAGATCCCTCATATCGTCCCAATCGGGAAAGAAGTCGCCCTCGGTCGGGCGCCTGCCTCGCAGGTTTCTCGTGGGGATGGTCCGAACACCTTCCGGTTCAATGTAGAACTGTGCCCGCGAGAGCGGTCGGCTTCCGGAGCCCTCCGGTTCGGGTGAGTACCACATCCAGGGTTCGTCCCGCAACGCGTGTGGGACCGAGCTTCTCTGCACGAAGCCGAGGTTATCCAGCCCGAGGAGCATCGCGGGAAGCCAATGGGCCCCATAGACGACCGGCGTCTCCTGGAGGAACGGGAACTGTCCCTCGTGCGGGCGGAAGTCGCTCCAGCCCGGGAAGGGCGGATGAGACCAGGAGGGCGGATAGCCGTTGGTGTGGGGGAACTCCCGCTCGTTATCGTTATGGAACAGCTCGAGCGCCGTGGTCAACGCCTTGAGATCGCTGTTGGTCTTGGACTTCTTGGCGGCGCTTCTGGCGGCGCTGAGCGACGGGATCAGAATCCCGATCAGAAGCGAGATGATGAAGATGACGGTCAGAAGCTCGACGAGCGAAAAGGCGCCGGCGTAACGGCGATGAAGGGCCGCTCGACCGGCGATAGGACGTAGCACGGTGTTTGTGGTCATCGTCGTAAACTCTCCTTCCAGGCGGCCGGCGGGCAGTAGGTATCAGGCCGAGCCCGTCACCCGGCCCGCGATCCGACGGCTACTGATTCTAGGTCTTACCCCACCCCATGGGCGAGTCCGGGAGCAGGCATTTGTGCCCCAAGCGGCCGCGATCAACTCGGCGCCTAATCCTGCACGGACTGAATCAGCGACACGAGCGGCATGAACAACGCGAGCACGATGAACCCGACAATACCGCCGAGCGAGATGACCATAATGGGCTCGAGCAGCGAGACCAGGCTCGCCACTGCGACGTCCACCTCCTCGTCATAGTTGTCCGCGATCTTCAGGAGCATCTTGTCCAGCTCGCCGGTCTCCTCGCCGACGTCGATCATGTTGACCACGAGGCTGTCGCAGACCTTCGAGGCCCGAAGCGGGTTGGCGAAGCTTTCGCCCTCGCGGATCGAGTCGCGGACCTTGTCCAACGCCTGGGCGTAGACCTCGTTACCGGCGGTCTCGCGCGTGATGCTGATGGCTTCGAGAATGGGCACACCGGCGCTGATCAGCGTCCCCAGGGTCCGCGTGAAGCGCGAAACGGCCGTCTTGCGCACCAACATCCCGAAGATGGGTATCCGAAGAGCGACAAAGTCCGTTATGAAACGCCCTCCCTGCGAGCTGCGTATCAGCTTGAACAACATGAATATCGCGACGGGGCCGAACATAATGACGGACCACCCCGGCGGGGTGCCTCCCAGGAACCAGTCCGCCGTACCCAGTAGAATCTTCGTGGCCGTCGGTAGGGTGATGCCGAAGTCATTGAAGATGTCTTTGAACTTCGGGATAACGAAGATCATGATACCGCTGACGATCCCGAGGGCGAACATCACGAGCACGACCGGATAAATCATCGCGCCGACGATCTTCCGCTTGAGCCTCTCGGCCTTTTCCATGAACTCAGCCAACCGGACGAGAATCACGTCGAGAACACCACCCGTCTCGCCCGCGGCCACCATGTTGACATACAGTCGGTTGAAGACTTTCGGGTGCTTGGCAAAGGCCTCGGAGAGCGTGGATCCGCCCTCGATGTCGTCAGTGACGGCACGCAACACGTTCCTCAGCAATCCCGGTTTCTGCTGCTCCTCCAGGATGGTGAGACTGCGAAGGATCGGCAATCCGGCGTCCTGGAGGGTGGAAAGTTGTCGGGTAAACTGGGTGATGACCTTGGAGCTGACGCCCCCAAAGGATAGGGTGATGCCGCGCTTCTTGCCCGTGGTCTTGGCCTTCGCCTTCGTACCGCCCTTCTCACGAATCCGGGTCGGGAAGTAGCCGAGGTTTCGTATTTTGGCGAGCGCGTCCTCGGTCGTGACGGCCTCGATCTCGTCCTTGACCTCCTGGCCGGCCTGGCTCATCGCCTCGTATGTGTATGTGGGCATGTCCGAACCTCGTTAACTCACAGTGTCACCGCGCCCTCCGGAACCGGATCGGAACCGTGATCCGGCAATCGGCTGCCCAGCCCGGCGGATTCGACCGGTCCGGCGCGGTGTGTGATTCGCCTACGCTGAGTCCTCGAACACCGTTTCCTTGACAACTTCGTCGATCGAGGTGACGCCGTCGGCGATGGCAGCCAGCCCGTTCTCCCGAAGCACCCGCATGCCCCGCTGAATCGCCTCGCGTTGCAGGACCGCCGTCGATGCCTTGTTCATGATCAATTCGCGAAGAGTGTCGTCCATGACCATGAACTCGTATAAGCCGACCCGGCCTCGATAACCGGTGTTGTTACAGTAGTCACACCCCTTGCCGTAGTAGAATTCCTGCCCGGCTACGTCCTCCGGTTTGAGCCCGAGCTCCATCAACTGCTCTTCGGTTGGCGTGTACTTCGTCTTGCAATTGGTACAAATCCGACGTACCAGCCGTTGGGCGACCACGGCCTCCAACGTGGCCGTGATCAGGAACGCCTCAAGTCCCAGATCCAGCAAGCGCGCAATGGAAGACGGGGCGTCGTTCGTGTGCAGAGTCGTGAGGACCAGGTGTCCCGTCAACGAGGCCTGCACAGCGATCTGCCCCGTTTCAAGGTCACGAATCTCACCTACGAGGATGATATCCGGGTCCTGACGCAGGAAGCTACGCAGGGCACGGGCAAAAGTCAGTCCCACTTCAGTCCGAACCTGAACCTGGACCAGCCCGTCAATATCGTACTCGACCGGGTCCTCGGCCGTCAGAATTTTGACTTCCGGGGAGTTCAACTCCTGCAATCCGGCGTAGAGCGTCGTGGTTTTGCCCGAGCCGGTGGGACCCGTGCAGATGACGATGCCGTTGGGTTTGTGGGTGAGTTGCCGGAAGATGTCCAACTCGTCGGGGCGCATCCCCAGGCGGTCCAGGTTCAATTGGACGTTCGAGCGATCCAGCACGCGCAATACGACGCTCTCGCCGAACATGGTCGGAAGCACGGCCACACGCAGGTCGATTGGCACGCCTTTGAGTTGGAGCTCGATACGGCCGTCCTGCGGCATACGGCGCTCGGCGATGTCCAGGTTGGACATGACCTTGATACGGGAGGTAATCGCCAGGGCGATGTGGCGCGGCGGCGGGACCATTTCGTACAGGACGCCGTCGATACGGTATCGCAGCTTGAATTCATCCTCGAACGGCTCGAAGTGGATGTCGCTCGCCTTGTCCTTGATCGCCTGGAGCAGGACCAGGTTCAGGAGTTTCTTGACCGGGTTGAGGTCAATCATCTCCTTGAGCTCAGCCAGGTCGATGCTGTCGCCGCGGCCTTCGAACTTGGCCATGCCCTCATCCTCGGTCAGTTCGCCGATCAGGCCCGTAATCGATTCCTGATCGCTGTCCGGGTAGTAACGATCGAGGGCGTTCTGGAGCTCGGTCTGGGTGCAAAGCGATGCCTTGATGTTGAAATCCAGCAAGGTCTTGAGGTCGTCGGTGGCCACGAAGTTGTCCGGGTTGTCCATCGCCAGAGAGAGCAGCTTCTTGTCCAGGTCCATGTCGTATGGAACCACACGATACGTTGTGGCCATCTGGGCAGTCATAAGCCCGATGACATCCGAGGGGATGTCCATCTTGTCGAGCTGGACGACCTCCATGCCCATCTGGGCAGCCAACGCGAGATTCAGCTCGTCGTCGGTGATGTAACCCAGCTCGACGAGGATCGATCCGATCGGACCGCGCCGCTCCTTCTGAATGTCCAGGGCTTCGTGGACTTGGGCGCGCCGCAGCTTGCCCATCTTGATGAGGATTCGACCGAGCTGCCGTCCCCGAAGCTGCTCGATGGGCGGCATCTTCTTCGGTTTGGCCTGGCGCGCCGGTTTCTTGGATGGTCCGGATTCGCTCATTATGTTCGCAGTACGTTGCGGCCCTCGTCGTCACCCACTTTGGCAGTACCGGACCCTCTTCGATGCGCGTCGATCTTGTCCTGCATCTGGCCTGGTTGCCTCGATTGGTCGACGGCATCCTCCGCGGAAATCAGCCCTTCCTGGTAAAGCGTCCACAGGTGTTCATCGAGAAGCTGCATTCCATACTTCTTCCCGGTCTGGATGGCCGAGTCGATGCGGAACGTCTTGTTCTCTCGAATCAGGTTGGCGATGGCCGGCGTCGTTACCATGAACTCGTACGCGGCAATCATACCCTTCGGGATGCGCGGCAAGAGCTGTTGCGATAGCGCTGCGATCAGGTTGGTGGACATCTGAACGCGGATCTGCTCTTGCTGCTCATGCGGGAAGGCGTCGATAATACGGTTGATCGTTCCCTGGCAGCCCGTCGTGTGAAGCGTGCTGAAGACAAGGTGGCCGGTCTCGGCGGCCCGAATGGCGGATTGCATTGTCTCCAGGTCGCGAAGCTCTCCCACGAGAATCACGTCCGGGTCCTGTCGGAGCACGCGACGAAGCGCCTCGGAGAAACTGGGAACGTCAACCCCGACGGCGCGCTGGTTGATTATGGATTTCTGATGGTCGTGGAAATACTCAATGGGATCCTCGATGGTCACGATGTGGCGGTCGAGGTTCTTGTTGATGTAGTCGATCATCGTCGCCAGGGTCGTCGTCTTGCCACAGCCGGTCGGGCCGGTAACCAGGAACATACCCCTAGGCCGACGGCACAACGCGCGACAGATCGCCGGAAGCCCGATCTCCTCGAATGTCAGGATCTTCGATGGGATCAACCGCAGGACGATGGCGACGTTTTCCTTCTGCTTGAAGACCGCCACGCGGAATCGCCCCGCGTCGCCGAACGCAAAACCGTAGTCGGTCCCGCCCTCTTCCTGGAGCTCTTGCTGGTTCAAATCGGGCGTGATGGCGCGCATGAGCGCCGCGGTATCAGCCGGTTTGAGGACCTTGGTCTCCAGCGAGCGCAAATGGCCGTGCAGGCGAATGACCGGAGGCCTGCCCACGGTCAAGTGCAGATCGGACGCGCCCTCCCTTACGACCGTTTCAAGCAAACGGTCAATGTGAATTGTAGCCATTCAATGCGTCCCCGAAGCCGTGTCGACGCCCAACCGTCGCCGAACACATGATACCCAATCACTTCCTCCGATGTATCCGAACATCACGCGGCCACACCTTCCGCCTGCGTGACACGAAGCAGGTCATCGGGCGTGGTGATGCCGGCGAGGACCTTCATCTTCCCATCCTCCAGCAGATTGCGCATTCCTGTTGCCACGGCGACCGCGCGCAGCTTCGCAGCCGGGGCTTTGTTGAACGCGAGGTCGCGCAACTGGGGGTTCATGGTGAGCATCTCGAAGATTCCCAGCCGTCCGCGGTAACCCGTTCCACGGCACCGCGGACAGCCCGTACCCTTCCATATCGTCTTGCCCTCCAACTCCTCTTCCGTGAACCCAAGCAGCTTGAGGACTCGCTTGTCCGGATTCGGGTCGGGGGCTTTGCATTCCGTGCAGATGACACGGATCAGACGCTGCGCCATGATTGCCTGAATCGCGCTGGCGACGAGGAAGGGCTTGATGCCCATGTCGATCAAACGTGTGATCGCCGAGGGTGCGTCATTCGTATGGAGCGTGCTGAAGACCAGGTGACCGGTCAACGCCGCCTGGATGGCCACGTTACCCACCTCCTGGTCACGAATCTCCCCGACCAGAATGATGTTCGGTGCCTGACGCAGCATCGAGCGAAGAATCCTCGCAAACGTCAGCCCGATCGCCTCATGCACCTGGCATTGGTTCATGCCCGTGAAGTTGTACTCGACCGGGTCCTCGGCAGTGATGATCTTCTTGTCGGGTTTGTTCAACTCCTGCAATGCCGAATAGAGAGTCGTGGTCTTTCCGGAACCCGTCGGTCCTGTCACAAGGAAGATGCCCGTCGGGCGCTTGATAATGCTTATGAATCTCTGATAGTCGTCTTCGGCGAATCCCAACGCCTGGATTCCCACGCTGGCGGATTCGGGCCTGAGAATACGAAGCACCGTGCTCTCGCCGTGGTAGCTCGGCAGGCAACTGACTCGGAAGTCGATTTTGCCGCCGCCGATTTTCATCTTGATTCGCCCGTCTTGCGGCACCCGCTTCTCGGCGATGTCCAGACCCGCCATGATTTTCAGACGCGTGGTGACGGCCTGCTGCATCGCCTTGGGAATGTCGTCACGTATCTGGCAGACACCGTCAATGCGGTACCGGACCCGGACACGGTCGCCCATCGGCTCGACGTGGATGTCGCTCGCCCGCGAGTGAACCGCCTCGGTGATGATCAGGTTGACAAGCCGCACGATCGGGGCGTCGTCACCCTGAGCACCTTCCCCGCCGCCGGCTTCAACATCGGCGTGGGCCTCGCCCGAGGCATCCTGGTCGATGCTGGCCATCGTCTGCGACAGCACGTCACCGTCCGGGTTGATGAACTTGTCAATGAAGCCCTTGACCTTCGCGGGGGCGGCCAGACTGGGGATGATCTCTCGCGCGAGCCGGAACCGCAGCAAATCAAGCGTTTCCAGATCCAGCGGATCGGTGATAATCACTTTGAGGCGGTCACCCTCTTCGCCGAGCGGAAGGACAAGGTAATCCTCGATAAGCTTGGCCGGGATGAGGGTCAGGACGTCGCGGTCGACGAGATGCTTGTCCAGGTCGATGTATTCCAGCCCGAATTGAGTTGCCAGCGCTTTCGCGATGTCGTCCTCGCTGCACAGTTGGAGTTCGAGCAACACCTCTCCGATGCGTTTCCCTTGCTCTTGGGCGTGCTGAAGGGCGTCGTCGAGGGCCTTGGCATCAACTACGCCCCAGTCGACGAGGATCTCACCGAGTTTCTTCCGTTTCTTCGCCATGGTCAGGTCGGTCAGCCGCGAGGGATCTTCGATCCTGGCGGCGTTGAACCACTTCCACTTCCGCAGAGCCCGCGCGTTGCCGCTACGGAACTCCCGGACACATGGTGTATACCTTATTGGATTCTACCGGCTCAACCGCCGCCTATCAACAACAGCGGGTGTCCGAGAGACCATCCGCCCGCGCTTTGGCCGGGCGGGCGATTCGTGGGGTGGGCGCCGGCCGCAACCCTCGTGGGCAACCTGTGTGGTCACCCCGCCTCTGGACCCTGCCCGGCATCCGTCGGCTCGACGGCGGTGAGCCAGACGAACTCAGGCAATACGGTCCTCGGATTGGTCTTTCCACAAGGTGCTGGAGGAGGGCCGAAGACGCAGGCCGTTGAGGATCAGGGGATCAGGATCGACCCCGACAACAGCGCGGCAAGCAAGCCAGCCGGGATAAACCCGAACAGCAACCACGGCGTCGCGTCACACAGCGTCTACCAAGCCTCCGTAACCCACCCGCTGATGAATATCGTAGGGACGTCCCGCCGAACATCGAACAACGCCAGAATCGGCCACGTGGAACACCTGTCGCCTTCCGGTGTCCAGAGGTAAACCAAACGCTCCCACGGAGTCGAAGCGGACGGGACTGGCCTGACTCCCTTACACGACCGCCTCACCAGCCATGGAGTCTACTGTTGCCGTTCAACGTGCAGGGTCGCTGTATTTCGGGTCCGATCCTCCGGGACGCCAGAGGACGCACCCGTGGGCGAATGGCCGGAATCATAGGCGGGATCCATAAAAGTCGTGGGCGTTTTTCTTCGATAATTCGGAAAAGGGCTGGTTGTGTCTGTTGCCTTGGTCCGATAGTCTGGGCGTTCGGGCGATTGAAACGTCTTGGCGGAGAGGTTTCCTTCTTCTCTGGGCTGCTTCCAGGAGGCCGGAATATCGCTGGCGAACGTGATTCTTTTGGCCATCAGCCGTCCAACGGCGTAGCATCTCTTGGTCGTCGTCGGTCCCGCGCAACGCGCGCGCGAGGTCAGTTCTCTACGTGACAGGGGTTGTAGGGTGAATTCACTCATGGTACACTCAGTTCAGTTGAGGACTAGGGGAGAGGGGCAATGAGTAGGGACGCGAAAGAACGAAGTGATCGCGCGGGTAGGATCGCTGAGGCCGTCTGGAAACGGCTTCGGGGAAAGTCGGAGCAACGTGAGCCCAGTGAAACGGCGTCCGACGGCACTACCGTCGCCGAGGGAGAGGACGACCTCCTGAACCAGCCCGCAGACGCGATTCTACTTCAGAAGCTCGTGGATGGCTGACACGCGCCATGACACGGGTACGTTACGCCGTCCAGAATGACTCCGTGGTGCGTCTAGATACCCCACATTGGCGCAGTGGGGGTATCTCGCTGCCAGAACCCGTCTTCTGCAACATACTCCATCTCTTCGTGGTCCAGAGCGACGAGAAGATGATCTTGCACGCGAAACGCGACGGGGCGGCTGTCGCTCGCGAAGAACGCTGGCCTTGAAGGATCTAGCAGCAACTCCCCGTCAAGCCTAGGTCGATCGTTTCCAACGCGATACGGCGCGGTGAACTCACAAACGTAGACGTAATGAGGCATCGAAGCAGTCCGGTAAGCCCTCACGTGGACAGGGTCCATACCATTGAAGCCGCGCTGTTGATCGAGTAGGGCGGCACGGAAGCGCCGTGAGTCCTGCAAAGTAAATCGCCATCGGGCGTCGCGCCATAAGTCGGCGATATCTTCTTGAATCTCCTTGGGGTAATCTCCGGGGTCTAGCATCTTCCTGACATGGTTCGTCGCTGCGTGGTGAAACACATGCGTGCTCTTTGAGACGCCAGCAATGAAAAACACTCCGCAGGCATCCTCAAGGCATTGGATCGGCTTCTTGCAGGCCACCTTTTCGTCCGGGATAGGCTCGCTTGCACTGTCGTGCCAGATTTTCAAGGGCCGATATGGCCCTCGCTGATCGTCATGCACGTACAGATGCCCACAGAAGTCGGAGTCCATAAGCGGTCCCACTTCTTTGGCGGCCTCTTGGATTCGCTTGTCTGGGCACACGATCTCTTTCTCAAGGCTGTGCCCGACAGCGAGCACCGCGTGCCCGACACGGTCAAGGTTGAACCAGTACCCAAGGATGACAGGGATAGACGACGCTACATAGCTGCACACAGCGCCTACGAACGCCCTCAATTTCATTCGGCGTTCCAGGAGCACACTGGCCTTCTTGTCCGTATCATCCGTGTCCCTTGGCACCGGGAGTTGCGCGCCACCATAGTCGATTGCGCAGTCGAGGCGCGAGAGGACGCGCGCGATCATTGGCGGCGAGAGTCCCCCGGCGTAAGACTGGTAGGAGGCAAGCTCGCTGGCAATCTCCGTGACTTGACGGGGAAAGAGACGGCGCGTCCCATACCGCCTGTGCAGGTAGAGGCAGTAGCCCCACGCAGCGGCTCCACCGCAAGCATGACTCGCGCGGTCTTGCTCCATGAATGGCATCCCGCCCACCTCCAGGTGCACGCCGTACAGGAATGTCCGATGACGCGAGCGGACATGGATATGGCGGGTAGGCTCGCCGTCATAGGGGGCACGCAGGATCGTCCTCCCAACGCAATAATCCCCTGTGGGGCGAATCACAACGAACCCGAGGTAGTCCCCGGCATTGGTTCCCGCCTGGACGTCGGCTCCTGTGTTACCCGGGACCTCGCCGAGATCTGCCTGGCGTCGCTCTCGGCCATCGTAGCGCCGAAGATCCTCGAGCAGGTTGTCCTCGCTCAGTGGAGCCCCTCTGAAGAAATGGATACGTGCGCACTCGCGCCCGCAATCCACAAACGACTGCACATGACGGTGTGTGTAGTCGTAGAGGAAGTCCTGGTCCGCATACGGGAATTCTATGACCGCGCTTGAGCAGCCCAGACCCTCAAGTAGCTCGATGATGTTCTGCAAGAGGATTCTCTGGCGCTTGGGTTTGGCGGGAATCAGCGCACTCACCCGCTCAAAAAGTGTATCCCAATCGGCCGGATCGTCGGGCCTGAGCCTGAAAGCTCGTTCAATCTCCAGCGGCATCGATAATCTCTCCGAAACCTCGTCGAAACAAAACGTATCCGTTGCGGCCAAGAAACGGGTCAATCGCCGCCACTGACACACCTGTACACGATAATCCACGGAGAACCCAATTGCAAGGCGCCCTCCGGGTTGCAGAAAACAGTGTCGCTTGGGAACCGAATGCACGTCATCCGCAGTCCATGCAAGACGTGGTCAAGTCCGGATCCTTGGCAATGGTCTTGCGGGCTACGCAGGTGCGGGTGTAGTCTCGTGATGCCCATGGGTCGGAGAGGCCGGCCCAGGCGGATGAACGGGGTTGGAATGCGCAACCTGTGGAACACGTGGTCGTCGCGCGCCGGGCTGATTGGGATCGCCGTTTGTATGGTGGCGTGGTTGCCTGGAGGCGGCTGCACATCGCTTGTGGACGTTCCGGATCAGTCGCGGTTCGAGGACCTCGAAGCGTTGGCGCAGAGTGATGAGGCGGTGGTCAGGGTCTACGTCGCCCCGGTCAGGGTGCTCGACTTTTTGGCGACGCACGCGTGGTTCGTGGTCAAGACGGCTGATGAGCACGCGTTCACTCGATGGGAGGTCTCGCACAGGTGGGGCGAGCCCTACGGGTACGTGCGAATGAACTTCCGTGAGCCGGAGGCGGACGTCGGTGCGGGTGGGGCCTTCATTCTGACGGAGCTCATGGGTGAGGAGGCGGCCCGGGTCGTCGAGTTTATCAACAACGAGTCACCACTTTATCCCTGCCGCGATCTTTATCTGTACTATCCCGGTCCAAACAGCAACACCTATATGCAGTGGGTGCTCGATCAGACCGGATGGGATGTGACGCTGCCGTCCACTTCGATCGGTCAATACACGCCCGTGCTCTGTCGCTGAGAAGGTCGCACGTGTGCGCGAAGTCGGTTCTGACCGGTCATGGATGTGCCGAGGATCGGGGATTCTCGCACACTGTCGACAGGCCTTGCGTGGACACGGCCAAGTCTCATCAGCCACAGAGACCTGGCCGTGTCACAGGTTGCGCCCCCGTCTCGTTCCCTGCTGCACGAGATGCTACTAAAGAACAAGTCGGGTCGGTGTCCCACTCAATCCATCGAGCGGAAGTGCCTGGACTTCGCTCGGAGTGACCGCATAGACAAAATCACCGATGAAAGCCCCGCGGGTTGCTACAGCAGTCTTTGTTGTTCTGTAGCGCTGTCTTGGCTGCTGTAAACCCGTCTACGGCAGAGACCCCGCGCGGGCTTAAGCCCGCGGCTCGTAAAACCAAAACTGCTTCAGCTACTGCAAGCTTCGATAAGTCCAACTGTCCGGTCAATCCCGTTGCGTAAGAAGGGATGGTCGGGGCGCCGCCGCCATCGGTCGTCCGGCGCTATTGATCCGGTGGCTCGAATGTTGCCGTTGTGCGATGAGTCCCTAGAATGACGGGCTCCGCGAGGTTTCGTGCACGTGGCGATGTGAGACGGTGACCCGCTGAAGGTTTACCACTGGGGACATGGTGCCTTCCGTCGTCGGGCACATGGAGGCGTGATGGCCGCTGTCAATGGTGTTGACGACCGTCTGTACACCCGTCATTTCTTCCAAATGTTTGCGGCTGTCATGTTGTTCATGACGGGCGTGGCGTTGCAGTTCCACTTCGGGCAATACGTGGCGCATGTCGGGTACGGTGTGGACACGTTCGGGTGGATACTGAGCATCGCAATGGTCGGCACGTTGTGCATCAGGCTCCATGTCGGGGGGTGGATCGATCGATTCGGATGTCGCCCCACGTGGCTCATCGGTACGCTGACCGTGGCGTTGGCTGTCGGTGCGATCCAGTTCGTGTCGCAGTTGTGGCTGCTTGTCGTGCTCCGTGCGATCTGGGCGATGGCGATGGCATCGGTGATGACGACCGTTCCGGTGTTCGCAGCCGGGCTCGCACCGCCTCCGCGACGGGCGGAGGCCATCGGAATGATTGGTCTGGCGGGGTTCACGGGCATGATCGTCGGTCCGACATTGGGGGACTGGATCTTTGCCGGTGCGGGCGAGTCGATTGTTCCCTACCATGTCTTCTTCTCGGCGAGCGCCGCGCTGAGCCTGTTGTCCGGTGCCGTCATGTTGCTCGTGTCGCCGAAGATAGCCGCGGTCCCGCGACCTATCGGCGAAACGTGTGGGCCCGATTCTCGCTACGGCGATGGGGCGTGCGCGCCGGTTCCGCCGTCTACGAATCGAGGAAAGTCCCGGATAGAGATCATTCTGGCACACTGGCCCGGTGCGGTGCTGTTGGTCGGCGTGGTATTCAGCATGTCGTTTTGCCTGCAGAACTCGTTTCTTGAGCGGCTGGCTGAGGCCCGTGGTTTCATGGACATCAAGGTGTTCTTTTTGGTATACGGTCCGACGGCCATGATCCTGCGTGTCCTTTGCCGCCGTGTACCACAACGGATTGGGCGGAGCCGAACACTGGTTGGCGGGCTGCTTCTCTTTGCGATTGGGATTGTCTGCCTTGTCGGAGTTCATTCACAAGGAGGGCTTGTGCTCCCGGCGATGTTGATGGGCGCGGGCCACTGCTTCATCTTTCCGTCCATGGTGGATCTGGCGGCGGAGCGGTTTCCGCCTGCCCACCGCGGGACGGGGACGGCCGTGATTATGGCTGCCGGCGACGTGGGTATGTTGATCGGATACGTGGGGATGGGTGAGCTGATCGACGCATTGGGCTTCGACGTGGCGATCATCGCCCTTGCGGTTACGGTGCTCATCGGAACAGCCGCTTTCGCCGTCGCGCGCCGGGAAAGCATCGTGAGGGGCAAGGGGCAAGGATGAAAGATGAAGGAGGAAGGATGAGGGAATAAGGGAAGAAGCGACGTGTCCGGCCGGGTTCGGCCTTTGCACTTCCTGTTTCTCTATATCATTCTTCAAATCGCCGACGGGTGGCCCAGGTTCTTTCGAACCTGGGGGATACGATTCCTCGGCGCCGAACATGTATTACTCAGTAGAGACTCGTGCATGTCACAATCACCTCGCCCACATCCAGAGGAGATGGGCCACCCGCCCGTTCATAACAGCCTATCGGACGGTACTCCTTAGGGTGACATCGTTTCCACTACGATATCGGACACCTGCACCTTCCCAGCGTGTTAGGTGGTTGACTCACTTCTTCAGGCACGTTGTCGATAACGTGTAGGGGCGGCGTGGCTGCGGTCGTCAGGACGCGCCCATGCCCGGACACGCATTCCAGACGTTTGTCCTTGCCTCGGTAGGACGGCCTGAGCTCCAGCCTGCAGCCCTCGCGACGGTAAGGAGCCGTCTCCATCTGGATACCACTTATCGTAACGGGAGACCTATCAGACACTTGGCACCCGATAGGCAGACATCACCGAGCACAGACGGGGCATCATGAAGACAGTACGCCGATCATTCCTTTGGTTACTGGTTGCCGTGCTTCTCATCGGCATCGTGTATAGGGTCGCGCATGTGACGGGGCGAGCCCCCCGGGAAGCATCGGGGGCTCACACCGGTCGCGAGGTTGCGAGCGAAGTGCCCTTGTCTGGGCCGCGTGACATCAACGGCACACAGATCCGAAAGCCCTTCGATCGTGGCCGGGAAGATCAGGGGAGACGACAAGCTGTTACCGATAATCCGGTCGGCATCATACGAACCGAGCTTGCGGGCTATACGTTGAGTGACTTCCCATTCTTCGAGTATGCGCTTGCATTCAACCGGAACGCGGCGGTCGAGGCCGCCGTCGATCCCGGTCTCTTCCCGGAACTCGTCGGCACCCAAGCCGATCTCTACATCGTATCTACAAGGACCGAAGCAGAGTGGTGCCTTGATGCATCACTCACAGATGTTCGTGCCGACGGCCCGCAGACTGTCGTATTCGGCGGTACGACCATTCAGGAGAACACGTTTCTTGTAGCCGGACCCGACGAGTTGGATGCGAACGCCGGCACCGGTTTCGGTGTGGGCTACGATGTCGTCCTGGATACCGGCCGCGACGGTGTGCTCAATGCCGGCGACTTCATCGACAACCACTGCATCGAGGCCGGGTTCTACGTAGTACACGATACGACTTTGCCGGGCCCGCTTGCTGTAAGCGAGATCACGTACCACCGGCGTTTGTTACTTACCCAGACGACTTGGTATCCGAGCAACATCGCTTCAATGGGCAGGCTGCCACTGATCGTCATCAGCCACGGCAACGGGCATAACGCCTTCTGTTATGAATATCTACAGAAGCATCTGGCATCGTACGGCTACGTCGTGATGAGCCACTTTAACAGTACCGTGCCGGGGGTCGAAGCGGCCTCGACTTCGACGCTGACGGCTACCGACTACTTCCTCGGCCACCTTGCATCCATCGGCGGTGGGATCTTCGACGGGCACATCGATGGCGATCGTATCACGTGGATCGGTCATAGCCGAGGCGGCGAAGGCGTCTGCCGCGCCTACGATCGCCTGTATGACGGCGTCTTTATGCCTGAGCACTACACGCTTGAAGATATCGTACTCATCAGCAGCATCGCACCGAACGACTATCTCGGGCACGCGGACTCGAATCCGCACGGCGCGACTTTCCATTTGCTTGTGGGCTCGGCCGACGGCGATAACGATGGCGCACCTGATCATCATACGCAGTCCCCGTATCACGTGTATGAACGTGCGCATGGAAATCGACAGGCAACGTACGTTCATGGCGCCGACCATAACGACTTCAGCGGTTGCGGTCCGAACGACTTTGACGGTCCGTCAAGCACGGCCATTGGGCGTGCTGAATCACAACGCGTAGCCAAGGCGGTCTACCTCGCACTTGTCAAACATTATGGTTCTCCTCCCAAAAAGTTACTGACGTAACCCCTTGAAAGACAAGGAC
>CBDUZO010000053.1:0-30170 GCA_965371725.1 uncultured Phycisphaerales bacterium | reverse complement strand
GATCAATCGGCAATCAGCCCGGATGCGTAATCAAGCGAAAATGGCCAAAGCCCAGAGCGACCACCGGCTCTGCCGGTGGTCGCTCTGATAGACATGGGCCACCAGGCCATTGGCCACCCGGCAGGCGACTTGCATCGCGGGCTGCCAGGCCTCTGAGCCGGACTGTGCCAAGCGTCATAACCCCCGTAGGAAGCACGGCTTAGCACACCGCAGCACTTCCAAGGGCCAGCCTCACGAGGCGCGATTGTGGCGCAAAGCTGCAACATCCGGACCCGTATTGAAGTGTTCCTCCCGCCCGCTATAATGCGGCCGTTCATGCCTCCTCGCGGTGACAGGAGGTCGGCGAGCGAAGTGTCCACAGTTCATTTGCAGGGAGGGTTCCATGGCTGAGTCCAATGGCGAGTATCCCACCGTTCTCGGTACCGATGCCGTCTTCAAGGGCGAGCTTCAGTTTGAGAAAGGCGTGCGACTGCTCGGGAAGTTCGAGGGTGAGATCACGACGAAAGGGCAGCTCCTGATCGCGGACGGCGCCATGCTGACCGGGAACGTCAAAGCCGGCAACATCCGCGTCGACGGGAACGTCAAGGGCAACCTCAATGCCGGGGAGAAGGTGCAGTTGACCGGATCCGCCCGGGTCGAGGGGGACCTCCAGGCCTCCCGGCTCGAAGTGGCCGAAGGTGCGGTGCTCGTCGGGCGGTGCATGGTCGGGGTGAACGGTCAGGGCAAGCAGGTCACTTCCGTCAGCAAACCGGTCGGCGAAATCAAGCCGGTCGGCCAGACGGAACCGGACAAGACCAAAGGCGTTGCGCCCGCCACCCTGGGCGGAAAGAAGTAGCCGGCATTGATCCGCCACGCGCCGAAGCTGCTTCATAGCGCGATTAGGTGGATCCCCGACCCGTCGCGGTGTCGGATAACGAGTTCGCCACCGTGCCGTTGTGTTGGGTGGTTCGGGGCGTGGAGAAAGACCCCTCGCAGCAACGTCGCCGGTGGAACCAGCGATGCCGACAAGCTCCAAACAGCGCTTCGGCGCAGTCAAACAGGTTGTCTGTACACATTGTGACCGCGCCACCGAAGTCGGACGCCGGGCCATGTCCGTCTTCTGCCCGCATTGCAGGAAACGCCTCATCCTCGAGGACTTCAAGATTACGGGCTATCACGGCGTGCGCGAGTTCGCCACCTGCGGCGATGTGGTGGTGGAGAAGAACGCTCACGTAGCGGCCGTCGTCAAGGTCGGCAACCTCACCGTCAAAGGCACGGTGCGCGGTGATGTCGTAGTCCGCGGCCGTGTCAAGATTCACAAGACCGGATCACTGCTCGGTGATCTTCGGGCCCCGATGCTTTGCGTCGAGAGCGGCGCGAGCCTTAACGGCTTTCTGCGCATCGGACAAGCACCCACGCCCGGCGGAAAGTGACACGTTTATGGCATTGCGACGCGCGTACCCGGCCTGCGGCCCCGCCGGCCGAAACACGCCGCCCACCGGACCGAGAATTTTTCCCCCGTCCCCGCCCAGGCGAAGCGGGAACCCTCGCTCGGTCTCGCAGGAAGCGTGGTTCCTATGGTGAGGGCTCGCTGCATCCGGGTTGGCCTGTCACGTTCGGTCTTGAACGGATCGGCGTGGGCGTCCGCCCCCTTCCATCCAGCGACGCCAGTCCCCAGGCTCGAGGAGACCTGTGAGATTTCCACGTCTCACAACCTTCCACGCTGCCGGCGGCACCACTGCGGCGGACCGAGCCTCGATGAAACACCTCTCCGAACGCAATTGCGCCGTACCTTCAGGAACGCTGAGCGGGCCGGGGCATCCAGCCCCTGGGGCTGTCCGCTCCCCGGCCCCAGGCCAGTGAGATCCGCACGACACCGGCCTTGCAGGCCGCCAACCGTGGGGCCGGGATGCCTGTGCCCACCGCTCCGTCCGTCGGGACTGCCGTATCAGCACCAAAAACCAACCGTTTCGGTGAATCGGGCTTGAAACAGAGGGCGACCTCGGTTATAGGATTGGCGTCGCCCCGGACTGGCGAACCCAAGCCGGTGCCCCACGCGGGCCGCCACCGTGGAGGGTGGTGGGTCGAGTGGCGAAGTTGCACTCCGTTGTAGTGGGCAGAGGCCGTGTCGGCGCGGTCCGACGGTGTGGTAGCGCGGTCTTGGTGTCCAGGGGTGCGGTTTGAACCCTAAGTAAGACCGCAAAGCCGCGGGACGTTGGGCGCTGGCGGTCAGTGTTCCGATGTCGAATCGTCCGCCCGGTACGGCCAGGGATAGACCTGCCCCGGACAAAACGGAACGATCGTTGTCAGGAGAGAGCCATTGAGCACGTTGACGAAAACCTTCGTCGTCCTACTGGTGGTCTTCAGCATTGCCTTCACGTCGATGACGGTCTCGATCGCCACACAGACGACAAACTGGCGCGAGACGGCACAGCAGTATGAAGAACACGCGCGTGTGGCCGACACGAACCTTCGCAATCTGATCGCGGCGAACGCCGCCGAGCTGGCGGCTGCCGCCGACGCAGTGAACAGCCACCTCGAACGCACCGGCGAGCTCGAGAGACAGTTGGAGGCGTCCCGCCGCGATACGGAGCAGGCCCAGGCAGGGCTGCGCAGAGCGGCGTCGGAAAAGAGCAGCGCCGAGGCGATCAACCGCGGTCTACTCGCTCAGCTTCAAAGCTCGGAAGCGGCGAGCAAGGAGTATCACAAGCAGCGCAACGATCTCGAACTTCGGGCGATCGACCTGGAGCGGCGCAACATCGATCTGGACGATCGCGTCAACGAACTCACGGCCCATGTGGCGGTGTACCTCGAGCAGAAGCGGCAGTATGAGCAGCAGATCAACATTCTCCGCACGGAGAATGAGAAGCTCGCACGCGAGGCGCGGAAGCTGTCGACGGGGTTGGCCATGGAGCAACCGGGCGGCGCCGGCGATGTCACCCCCATGACTCCCGTCGCCGCGACGGCCATCCGTGGCAAGGTCCTGGACGTCTCGGGCGACATCGTGACGATCAGCGTGGGTACGGCGGACGGCGTCAAGACAGATATGGTCTTTATCATTCACCGGAACAGCAACGAATACGTCGGCGATCTGAAGATCAGCCTTGTGGACCCGGAACGTTCCGCGGGTCGCCTGGTTCGATCACGATACACCCCCGGGCCCGGCGACATGGTGACGGACGCCTTGAACTTTGGGGGCTCGCGCGGATAGCAACGGCTTTGACCCGGAGAGTCGGGGTGGTGGCGCGCGGGTCGGAGCCTACTGCATTACGGAAGTTTTGGGATAGACGCAACGATGAGTGAAGGCCCTGCTCGCATCCGACCGCGGAACAACGTGTACACCATTCTACTGATTCTTGCGACGGTTCTGGTGGCGGGGGCCACGGTCTATCTTGCAATCCGCAGCCAGCAGTTGTTCGGCTCGTGGAGCCCGTTCAGCGGGGCGTAGGGACGGGTCCTACGATCCGCCGGCCTCTTCCTGCCGCACCGTTGTTGGTGAAGGTCGGATGGACGTCATCTTCGCGGGCGAGCGGGCTCGATTCGCACGGTCGTTTCGTGGACCGACAGCCCGCGCTCGGCGCGTCAGGGATTGAGGCAGCGCATCCGATGGGCCATGCCCGCCCCGTTTCGGTGGTGGGCGGCGGAAAGGACTCTCCCGTGATCTTCGATTCACTTCTCGGCATGTTCAGCGTTGACATGGGGATTGACCTTGGCACCTGCAACACGCTGGTCTGCGTCAAGGGCGAGGGCATCGTCCTGAATGAGCCGAGTGTGGTGGCTGTGAGGCGCGGGACGAATCAGGTTCTGCGCAACGGCAATGCGGTCGGGTTGGTCGCCAAGGAGATGCTGGGCAAGACGCCCGGTTCGATCAGCGCGATTCGCCCGTTGAAGGACGGTGTGATTGCCGACTTCGACATCACGGAGGCGATGCTCGGCTACTTCATCCAGAAGGTGCACGGGCGGCGGCGCCTGGCCCGCCCGCGGGTGGTCATTGCCGTTCCGTCGGGGATCACAGCCGTCGAGAAACGGGCCGTATACAACTCGGCCGAACGGGCGGGCGCTCGTCGGGTCTACCTTGTCGAGGAACCGATGGCTGCCGGAATCGGGGCGGGGCTTCCCATCGCCGAACCCACCGCGTCGATGATCGTCGATATCGGCGGGGGCACGACCGAGGTCGCCATCATGTCGCTGGCGGATATCGCCGTGTGCAACAGCATCCGCGTGGCCGGCGACGAGATGGACACCGCGATCATCGCCTTCATGCGCCGCAAATACGAACTGATGATCGGGGTGCAGACGGCAGAGAACGTCAAGATCGAGATCGGCTCCATCGCCGAGACCGACGGAGAACTCACCAAGGAGGTCCGGGGACGCGATGTCATCGGCGGGCTTCCACGCAAGTGCATGGTCTCCGCCGCCGAAATCCGCGAAGCGCTGGAGGAGCCGGTCTCACAGATCATCGACTGCGTCACGCGCACGTTGGAGAACGCGGAACCCGAGTTGGCAGCCGATCTGGTCGAAAACGGCATCTACCTCGCCGGCGGCGGCGCGTTGCTGCGCGGTCTTGACCAAGTCATCGCTGAACGCACCGGGCTCGATGTCAGAAACGTCGACGACCCCCTCAGTTGCGTTGCTCGGGGAACCAGCGTATACCTCGACAACCTCAGCACCTGGAAGGACACGATGGAGTCCGACGCGGACGCGTACTGACCCTCATCCGGAACAGCAGGCGGCGAATGGTGAATCAGGGACGGTGAATGGCGCGTCATGGGCGATGGATCGAATGACCGACGAGCCGGGCCGTTCGTGATTCGTGACTTGTAGTCGTAATCCCTTGGATCTTCCCGACGGTGACAGGTAGCCGGTCTAAAACGCATCCCTCGAAGAAGAAGCTCCTGCTCACGTTGCTTGGCATCTCGATCGTGGCCTTGCTGCTTCCGCACAGTTGGACCGCCGGGTTGATCAGCCTCGCACAGGTCCTTGTCCCCTTCCAGGACGCAGCCGCCACCGCGGCCGAGGCCGTTGCAGGCGCGCTAACGGATGATGACCACCCGGTCCCCGCGTCTGAGCACAAAGCCCTCGCGCGGGAGAAGACGGGGCTCGAACACCAGGTGGCTGCGTTGACCGTGCGGGTGGAGGATCTCGAGAAGGAGGTTGGCATTCTCGAGGTTACACGGGCCTGGCAGGTCAACGGCCATCGGATCGGGATGGATGGGCGACTGGTACCGGCCAGGATCATCACCGAAGACATGCTGCCGTGGCGGTCCTCGCGTCTGATCAATGCGGGGAGTCTTCAGGGTGTGCAACACGGTTCAGCCGTGGTTTCGCGCTACTTCATCATCGACCGGGGCGAGAACGACGGGGTACGCAGCGGTTTGGCAATCCTCCTGCGCGAGGCCCTCATCGGCGTCATCGAGAAAACCGGAACGCACACGTCGCGTGTGAAGCTGCTCAGTGACGTAAGCGTGGAGAGGAAGGTGCGGATCGGCCGGTTCACGGAGGAAGGATTCGAGACGCAGGACCGGTACTTCTGGCTTGCAGGGCGTGGCGGCGGCGTCATGGAAATCCGGGACGTGGAACAGCGTGACGTCGAGAATGGCCTGATCAAAACGGGAGACGTCGTGCTGTCTGCTCCCGAAGTCGACGTCCTGCCGGCAGCCATGACCATCGGCAAGGTCGTAAAGATCACGCAGGATCGGGATAACCCGCTGCTGGCGATTCTCACGGTCCAAAGCCCGCTGGACGAAGGCTCATTGCGACGCGTCTACGTGTACGATCCCGAAGGCACCACCGAGTAACACACAAAACGCCGATGGAGGCCGTCTGCATCTCCAAGCGGAGAGTCCGTGACAGAATCGGCGGGTGGGGTCGCAGGCTGAAGGCCTGCCTGAAAGTGGCACGCTGAAAGACCTGGGAGGGTTACCGTGGGCGGCGTCCCGCCTCGGCGGGACTTGCCCACGGCTACTGTAGGTCAGCCCTTCAGGCTGTATCAGCGTACGACGCTTTCAGGCTGTATCAGCGTACGGCGCTGAAGCCGCCGGAAGTGTCACAGACCCCTTTCCGGGATTGCGGCTTCCTGCCGTTGCCCACACGACAAACCGCGCCCCACGCGGCAGGAGTAATACCAAGGACAGTTTGAAAGTGCCGATTCGTCGCATCCGATTTGCCGGCGTCTTCCTGCAGTTTTGCGTCCGCGCGGGCGCGGCAAAGCCGCCTTGCGGCAGCCCGCGGCTCGGTGGTGGGGAATCGGCATGCTTGAACTGGATCTGGTATAACGCCTGTGATGACCGATGGATTCTCCAAGCTTGCTTATCTTCGGCGTTCCTATCGCTGGTGGTTGTGGGCCGCCTACTGGGCTGGGTTGTTCGTGATCATGCACGTCCCCATCCCCGCCGGCAGTTCCACCTTTCGGATTAACGATAAGCTTCTTCACGTCCTGTTGTACCTTGGCCTGGTCCTGCTGGGCGGGTTTCATCTGCTTTCCATGGGAAGGCGGATTGGCGGTACGACGCTTTTCGCCTGGGCGGCGGTATACATTGTCTACGCCGCGGGCGACGAGTGGCTCCAGCCCTTTGTGGGGCGTGTGGGGTGCGTGGAGGACTGGGTGGCGGACGTCGTGGGCGTCCTGGCGGGGACCGGCGTCCTCTTTCTGGCCCGGCGATGATGCCGGCCCCGGGCTTGCGAAAACGCCGCCACAACCCCATCCTGCGTGTAACGATTCATTAACAACCCCTGGTCGGTGGGTCGTCCCTCCTCCTTCCCGGTGTCGTAGCCTATGATAGAGTGAGGGGCGACGTGGTGGTGGGCGGGACGACGAAGGCTGCTTCGTACTGGAGGTGGCGATGGCCGGAAAACGGATGATCGTGGTGGTCGAGGATGAGGAGGCGATTCGTCGCGGAATCGCCGATGCACTGCGAATGGCAGGGTACAATCCGGTGGAGGCGGCCGATGGCATGGCGGGCCTCATCGAAGCACGACGCGCCGGTGTCGACCTGGTTCTGCTCGACCTTCTGCTGCCGAAGTTGGATGGGTTCGAGGTTCTAAGCCAGCTTCGCACGACGCACCCTTCCTTACCGGTAATCATCCTGACTGCCCGGGGTTCGGAGGAGGATCGTGTTCGCGGTCTTCGCGCGGGCGCGGATGACTACGTGGTCAAGCCCTTCTCGGCCCGTGAGCTGCTCGCTCGCGTAGACGCGGTTCTGCGCCGCAGCCCGGAACGTCCAACTCCCGTCGTGCGTTTGCGCAGTGGCGGGACGATCGCGGACTGCGGTCGCAGGGAGGTCGTCCTGGAGAGCGGGGATCGAACGGCCATGTCCGAGATGGAGGCCGACATCCTTCAGCGACTCGCCGCGCACGCCGGGCGTTCGGTCTCGCGAGAGGAGTTGCTCTCGTGTGTGTGGGGGATTCGTGACGGGAACGTCGAAACCCGCGCGATCGACATGCACGTGACCCGCTTGCGGCAGAAGCTGGCCGGCGGGTCTTCGCCAGGCCCCGTCGAATGGATTGTGACCGTTCGTGGCAGGGGATATATGCTGGGTCCGGACGTCGAACTGCTGAAGGATGACGCATCAGCGGAGTGAGAGTCATGACCGGCTCACGAAGGAGCCTGCTTGCGGCGATTATCGTGTTCGTCCTGATCTCCGTTGTCGTGGTCGGCGGGATGGCCTGGGCCACGGCGACACAGTTGCAGCTTGCCGAGATCAAGGCGATACGAGCCCATCAGGACAGGCTCAGCCTGGCGGTGCAGCGTATCGAGGGGCACATCAACGGCATCCTGATGACTGAAATCGCGCGGGATTACACGGATTATATCGCGCTGCGATCGGAGAAGCCCGAGGCTGCCTGGGCCGAGGACGGGCACAGGCTCGAGGTGGAGACCGTGGCTTTGCGATCCCCCATCGC
The DNA here is from genome assembly GCA_965371725.1 of uncultured Phycisphaerales bacterium. Lineage (GTDB taxonomy): Bacteria > Planctomycetota > Phycisphaerae > UBA1845 > UBA1845 > CBDUZO01. The sequence goes on along the minus strand of CBDUZO010000053.1, from coordinate 22,289 downwards.
GCGCTACGGACCGCGCTATGATTGGATCAAGCTTTACTTTCACGTTGGCGAGGATGGCCAGTGGAGTTCGCCGCAGGTGATGGACGAGCCCGGTGTGTTCGACTACGCGCGGATCACGCTGGAGTGGCTCAAAGGCGTGCTGCCCGTGTCGGATATTTGCGATCGAATGGCCGCTTCGCATGCTCGTAACCGCGCATTGGCCGGGGAACCGCTGACCGCCCACGACCAGACGGTCCAAGTATTGCACCGCTCCGCCGGTGGCCCGGGCTCCGCGCGACAGAAGGTGCGTTATCGTTACAGGCAGCCCGGAAGCTCGAGCCGGGAAGCGCTTCTCAGCTCGTTGCCGCGGTATCAGGGTCAGGAGGACATCCACAGCCACATCCTCGATCTTTCCGAGGATGGCGATGGTGAGTGGCGTATCTACGCCTGCTCGCCGCCCGTTTACGTCGGGGTCTCGCTGGAACCGATGGCGACCTTCTGGCTCGATCCCCAACCGGGCGAAGGGCCGAAGCTCTGCTTCATGCGGACCGGGCACGAAGATGACAAAATCGTCTTTCAGGGATTCATTGCCGATTGGGATCAGCTCAAACCGCGATTGCTCGGACTCGTGGCTGACCTTCTTCCCAACGCAGATCTGATACCCGTTCCTGATGACGCGCCGGTGGGTTCCACCGAGGACTTCGAGCTTGGTGCCATTCCCGTCGCCCTGACCGGTCCCGAAGTCTCCGAGACCGGCGTGGCCGAGGCCCGGCGTTCCGTTGCAGGCCTGTTGACCACGACATGGGTGGCTGCGTTGGTGATCCTGGGGATGGCCGGATGGGGAATCCGCAACCTCGTCGCGCAGACGAATCGTCGCTTGCGGTTTGCCTATGCTGTGACGCACGAGCTGCGCACGCCGCTAACGACGTTTCAACTCTACTCGGACATGTTGTCAGCCGGGCTGGTTCCCGACGAATCGAAGCAGGAATACTTCGACACCCTCAACCGGGAATCACAACGCCTTTCGGGGCTTGTTGAGGACGTGCTCGAGTACGCCCGTCTCGAGAACCAACGCGTCAAGCTTAACCCGGTGGAAGCGACCGCTTCCTCGCTGCTCGACGCGATCCGGGAGACGCTTCGAAAACGATGCGATGAGCAGGGTGTGGAACCGCGTGTGGAGAGCGACGTTCCGGAGGGGCTTGTCATCCGAACGGACGTCGACCTGGTGCATCAGATCGCCGGTGTGCTTTTGGACAATGCAGCCCGTCATGCGAGGCGATCAACCGAACCGGTTGTTCTAGTTCGGCTGTCCTCCGACGGCAGTGGCGTACACCTTGATGTCGTCGACAGCGGGCCGGGTGTCAACCGCGCCGATACGCGAGCCATCTTCAGACCGTTCCGTCGCGGTCGCGGTGCCGACAAGGCCGCTCAACGTGGAATCGGGCTCGGGCTGGCGCTCGCAAGAAACTGGGCCTCGCTGCTGGGTGGACGGCTGGATCTGGTGGCGCGGAACGACCCTGTCCTCGGCGGCGCACGCTTCCGGTTGACGATTCCCAAGCGGATCGGGGGGGCAAGACGATAGCCGTTCCGTTCCCGTGCCCGTACGGTAACGGACGTTTTCCATCAGGCATACCCGGTTCGTGGTGGTTTGACGGTTGCCACCGGTTGGGTCTACCATGTTCCCACTTGAGCCGCGCGTCGGTGCGGGTTCCTTTGTGGTTGGATATCGACGATGCCCCATGATCTTGCCCATTGGGTGCGAACGTTTCCCGGTCGGCGGGTGCTGTTGATTGGCGATCTGATTCTCGATCGCTACATCTACGGCGACGCCGAACGCATCAGTCCGGAGGCGCCCGTCCCCGTCCTGCGGACGGTGGAGAAGCGTGAGGCGGTCGGGGGAAGCGCGAACGTGGCCGCCTGCTTGCGCGCGCTGGCGTGTGAGGTGGAGTGCTGCGGCGTTGTCGGCTCCGATCGGCACGGGGAGACGCTGATCGGGTTGCTCGCGGAGTTGGGCGTCGGGACATCCGGTGTCCTGCCGCAGACCGATCGCCCCACGACGACCAAGACCCGCCTGGTGGGCCTTGCCCAGCATCGTCACAGACAACAGCTCCTTCGTGTCGACGAGGAGGAGGTAACTCCGCTCTCGGCGGACGGGGCCGAGCGGCTGGCGAAGCTCGCGTGCGATCGGATCGCCGCAGCCGATGTGATCTGTATCGAGGATTACGACAAGGGCCTTGTGAACGAGGCCTTGGTACGGGCGGTTGTCGAGGAGGCCCGGCGGCGGAATCGTCCCGTCCTTGTGGATCCGGCGAGGCTTCGCTCGTTTGACCGATATCACGGTGCCGACATCCTGACACCCAATCGTCAAGAGCTGTCGATCGCCGTTGGGAAGACGTTTCCCTCGCTTGATGCCTTGGGTGAGAGTGCGGCGAAGCTGCTCGATGAGATCGATGCGGGTGCGATCGTGGCCACCCTTGACCGTGAAGGGGCGGTGCTCGTTGAGCGGAAGAAGGGCTGGCGGCATCTTCCGACCGTGCCTCGGAGCGTATACGACAACACCGGCGCGGGTGACGCAGTGCTGGCGATGATTGCGGCGGCGGTGGCGTCCGGGGCCGATCTGGTGAGCGCGGCGAGCCTGGCAAACGTGGCCGGCGGTCTCGAGGTGGAAAGGTTCGGTTGCGTGCCGATCACGGCGGATGAGGTGCTGGCGGAGCTCAGGCTCGAGGATCGCCTTCATAACGGCAAGCTTCGTTCCGTTGAGGAGCTCGTCTCGGAGTTGGGTCTTCGGCGCGACCGTGGCGAGACCGTTGTCTTCACGAACGGGTGCTTTGACATTCTGCACGCCGGCCATGTCGACCTTCTGAGGCGTGCCCGCCGTGAGGGATCAACTCTCGTGATCGGTCTGAACACGGATGCGTCGGTGCGAACGTTGAACAAAGGCGATGATCGGCCTATCAACGCGTTTGAGCATCGAGCGGCGGTGCTCGGCGCACTGGAGTGCGTGGATTACGTTGTCGGTTTCGATGAGCCGGACCCCGAAACCCTGATTCGCAGGGTCCGCCCCGACGTGCTCGTCAAGGGAGAGGACTGGGCGGGCAAGGGCGTGGTGGGGCGTGAGTTTGTCGAGTCAACGGGTGGAAAGGTTGTCCTGGTCCCGCTCATGGAGGGGTTCAGCACGACGCGTCTGATCGAATGGGTTCGCGATGGAAGGGGATAGGGTGGCCGGCGCGATGAAGGATTGTTTTGCGGAGCACGCGCGGGTCGTGGCAGCCGCGCAGCAGCAGGTCCCGTTGCTCGAGCGGATCGCCGATCGGATCGTCGCGTGCTTTAGAAACGGGGGTACGCTCTACATCCTTGGCAACGGGGGCAGCGCCGCCGACGCGCAGCACATCGCCGCGGAGCTGGTGGGTCGGTTTAAGCATGATCGCAAGGCCCTACCGGCCGTGGCCCTGACCACGGACACCTCGATCCTGACGGCCGTCGGCAATGACATCGGCTCGGAGAACTGTTTCCTGCGACAGGTCGATGCGTTGGTGACAGAGCGTGACACTGTTTGGGCCTTGAGCGTCTCGGGCACATCACCGAACGTTGTGCGGGCGATGCGTCGTGCCCGCGAGGCGGCCGGCGTGACGATCGGGTTCACGGGTCGGTCCGGCGGGGAGTTGAAGGGCCTTTGCGAGCTCTGCTTTCAGGTGGACCATGATGACAGCGACCGTGTCCAGGAGGTCCATCAGCTCGCCTACCACATGATCTGTGAACGTATCGAGCGGGCTTTCCTGCCATCCCCATCCTGATACGAATGTACCTCCAAACGTGCCTTTCGTTGGCACGCTGTACACCGGGCGGCGGCGCGGTTATACTGATCATGCGCGTTTTGAGGGAGAGGTGTTGGAGGGGCACTGATGTCACCGGGGGAAGTCGCCGGATTGGCTGCGACAGTCGGACTCCTTGCCGGTATCAGTGGTGCCGTGATCGTGACCGTGGTCGTTTCCCGGCGGCGCACGGTCACGGAGGGGCGGGCGCAATGCCTTGACGCGTGCATCACGTGGCTTGCCGCTCGACGGACGGTCTCTCGAACATGCGCGTTGTGCGTGGCGGCCGTACGTGCCCTGGAGGCCGAGCCTCACGATTCCCCCTATGACTCCTCGCGCATCACGGACGCGCAGCGTGCCAAACATCGCTGGGTCAGCGCCACGCGCGATCTTGACCAGGCCGAGGCGGCGCTGATCGCGCGGACCGCGGCGCTTGCGATCGGCGCACCACCGGTACCGTCGAATCCGGGACCTAGGGACCTGGTTCGTCAAGCGATCGGCGGCAGGCCGCGAGATATGGACATGTTGTTCGAGGAGTTCCGCCAGGCCGACCTGCGTGCCGAAGACTACACGCGAGATCTTGTCGTACGTTTGGGCGGTCCGCCGCTCTTTGACCGGTGGTGCAACCTGCTCACGGACGTAACGGTTTTCATCGAGACCATCGTTGACCGCTGGAGCCAACCACCGTGACGGGGCGATGGTGCCGTCCGCCTGGCACTTCTGTTAGCCCGGATATTTCATCCCAACGAACGAGTCGTCGTAAACCAATATAGCGCCGGGGCTTGTCCCCGGCGTTGTCTGCGCGCTCTGTCCTTGGGGCGCCACCCACAAGGGATGGCGCTACAAAAGGTTACGCACAATGACGCGGATACCATGAATAATCCGGGCTAGCCCGGATATTTCACGAGTGCGAGGTGGTTTGCGCATAGAGACGGCCCCTTTGACCTTGTATGATAGGGGGTTTGCTAAAGACTCAATCATCCAAGGCAAGGAGGCCGCTTCATGGCAGAGTGTAACCGCAAGTCGCTGTCGTTTTCCAGACTTCGTCGGCAAGAAATCGTTGCCAATTTCGACGGTGGCCGGCTGACCTCCGACGCCGGCGGATTGCTGCTGCGTGAGGTTGATCTCAGACTGGGCAAGCGGAGTCTATCGCCGAGCCCGGCGCGCGCGCATGGGCGATGTTTGCGGTCCGGTCTGTTTGTCAGCAACCCGAGGCGGAGGAAGCGGGCGGGCACCGTGCACGGGCCATCCACGCCGTGCGTGTTCCGATGGTCGCATGACGTCGGCTTCCGCTAGAGCAAGCTCTATCCACCTGTAGCGTCCGGTTGCGTGTCTCGCCCGGATAGCAACCACCCTGTGACACCACACTTGCCCTGAATGCGCTCTAACCCGTGATCTTGTACTTCCCATCGGCGAGCGTGATGTTGAAGCCCGCTTCCTCGAGGTGGTTGAGGTATCGGAAGACCGTGCGGCGCGAGGAGCCAGCCACCTTGATCATCTCATCAATCGTGGCGCCCTTCTTGATCATGCCAACGAGCTTCAGGTGGCGCCCGCCCACGGACCGGTTGCTCTTGAGCTTCTTGACCAGCGCGACGGCGGTTTTCTTCTGGCTGGCGTTCCCGCCAAACCCCCCTTTCGCCAAGGCAAAATCGAGGGCCCGAAGAACTACCTGGGTCTCGGCGAAGCTTGTGTTCTGCACCATACTATCTCCAAAGGGTATCTCGTGCCGGCTGTTACACGTTTATGAGCCTGCCATCGTAGTGGAAATGACAATGGCTTGCCAATGCACTACCCGGCGACAAGCCCCTTCTCCGCTCCCACCGATCCGGCAGGTCGGTCCATTTCAGAGTGCCACGCGGCGTCGCTGAGGCGTGTGCCAACCCGTGTCCCCGGGAGCAGCCCGTATCCTTCGCTCTAACAAGTAGTTAGGGTGAGGTCCTGCGCAGACGCAGCAAGTCCCACCGACCGGATGACCACAACCGATGCGCGGTTTGAGGCGCCGGGTTGCCCGGCGACGTTCGATCCTGGGGGCAACACCACCGAGCGCAGCACCGGCCATCCGCTGCGCCGCTCGCTACGCCACCGGTTGCATGATCCCTATGGCGATGCCTTCCGGATCGGCGAACATGGCGAAGTGCCCGACGTTGGGGATCGGCGTGTTCGGCACGAGCGTCTTCCCGCCTTGCTCCGTCACCCGTGCCAGCGTGGCGTCGATGTCGTTCACCTGGAAATACACGTTGACGCAAGGCATCGGCACTTCGTCGGGCTTGGGAAAGACGCCGCCGCTTGGCTCCGCCCCGGCGTTGATCAGCGTGTAGCCTGGCATCGACTGATCGTCGAACTGCCAGTCGAACACGGCCCCGTAGAACGCCTTGCACTTCGCGGGATCGGTTGTCATCAGCTCAAAATGGCTCAGTGGATTGGGCACGTGAATCTCCTTCATTCTACCGGATACAGATGGCCCCGTGGTTGGCCGACGCTAGAGCAGATTCCGTTTCCGTGTAGCGAGCCGCCGGCTTCAGCCGGCGCGGGCCTCCGGAGGAATCGTGTGTTTCCGGCCCGGATGTTCCGCTACACGGCATCGTAGTCTGCTATAGTGGACGGCGAACCGCAAGTCAACTTGCCAGTTCAGTCCGACGGATCGGGCATCGCATCCGCGCCTTCCAATCTACCGAGCAACGGATTATGCCTGTGGGATTCCGACCCCACCCAACCGATCTGAATCGGCTTGTTGGCCCAACTGATCGGCGTGTGCGGGTTGGTTGGGATCCACCAGAACCGAGGCTTCAGTGGATGGATCTCTCTGGCAGAAAGAAGCGCATGAACACGTGGGTTGGACGGATCGTCTGATGTCCAGATAAGCGCCTGTGAGCCTGGAGGCATGGATCGCTCAAACTCCTCAACGGATGCGCGCAGAGAGACGGCGACCCGCGAGAAGTCCAGCGGCGGACAGCAATACGGCGCGGGCTCAGCCAATACGCCGAGTCCGCCGGGACGTGGGTGAAAACACCTTGCGTATCGAATCCGAGAGCCGTGCTCGGTTGTATCGATGTGGAAGTTCCAAAGGTACTGTGAGCCGGCACTTGCGGTCCAGACCACTACGGGCAAAGCCGCAACTGTGATCACGACGTCTCGCCATCCGCGCCATCGTCGCGTGAACAGGCAGGCCGTTCCGATCGCCAACGCGGTGTTCGTGAAGATCCCGAATCGGCCATACTCCGCAGGCTTTCCGGCGCCGATCAGCACGAATTGCAGGAAGAAGATCAACGCGGGGACAGCCAATGGAATGATCGCCGCATTCTTCCGCAGCACCGCGATGATCAACGCCATCGCGCCCAGCACGAGGACCGGGAGTGTCGCTCCCTCGATCGTCAACTCGAGCACGCGGGCGAAACCCTCACCGATCCGCGCGATCTCGTACATCGCCAGTGAGTTGCCGAAGTTGCTCTGGAGCACCTCGCGGTTTGCCATCGCGTTGATCATGATGTAGGGGTTCGTGATCAGGTACGTCAAGACGCCTACGCCTGTGCCAAGGACCGTGCGCTTGAGTATGAAGACGAGGCGTTCACGAGTTGTCAGTCTCAGCTTACGCGGAGATGCCGCACCCCTCGGCACATCACACCCGGGGGAACCACCGTGCAGGCGCGAACCTACGGCTCGCCATGCCACGACCGGAATCAGCACGAAGATGGGCAGCGACGACAGCACCATCCCGAACGCCGCTCCGCAGCAGACGCACATCAACCACCAATCACGGGCCGCAAGGTTCACTTTGTGCGGAGGTGCGGCAGGAGCCGATGCGGCGTCCCGATGGGAGCCACCGCGCGAGCTGAAGCCCGCGCCTCGCAGATCGCAACACCGCATTGCAAACAGGACAGCCAACAGCATCAGCACGCTTCCGGGCATGTGCGGCTTGCCTTCGTGCGCCATGCAGATGACAACCGGCAACAACGTGAACAGCAACGCAGCCAGCAGCCCCGCTCGGAGACCGCCAAGCCGTCGGGCAATCGCAAACACGACAACCACGCCGACAAGCCCCCACACGGCAGCGTAAGCACGAGCGACGATGTAGAACTTGCCGAACTCGTCCGGGTTGTCGAGGTAGTAGACGACGTCGCTTCGCACATCAATCAGACCGATTGCGCTGCAAACCCCAATCAACCCGCCCACCGGATAGATGAACAGACCGCCGTACTGGTACAAGCGCGGGTCGAGGTCGAGCGACCGCGGGCGCATTCCCGCCAGCGCCATCATGGTGATCATCTCATCCGGCTGATATGTGAAGAGACGGTATCGAAGGTAGATCTTGGCCACGTCCTCGTCCGTGCCCGTCAGCAGGATGGGTTCGCCCGAGGACTTGTCGAGAGGGTCAACGTCAACATCCGCTCCGCGATCCGGCGAGAACTTCCCGGCTGCACCGGTAAGTCGATGGATCTTCTCACCCGACCAGGGCTCACCCTTGCCGAACAGGTACTTGTCGATCTCGCGGCCCGGTAGACCCCATCCGATCCCGACCGTCGACAACGCGGCAAAGACCAGCAGGACCGCCGCGATGCCGGCCCATTCGAGAAGCCCGCACTTTGCCGTTCTGTCATTCATCAGGGAATCTTGAAGCCTGTCGCAAGGCACTCTTGCGGTGCGGAACGGTCCTCACCCGGCCACCTGCTGCCGTTTCCAGAAAGGTAATGGTGCTTCTTTTTCCCCTCCTTGACAAGGAGAGGTTGGGGGAGGTTTTTCTCCGTCTGCATGAACCCCCCTCTATCCCCCATTGGTAAGGGGGGAAGAAAGTGGAACAACCTTCCTCGAAACGGCTCTAGGCGGCACCGGCAAACAGCGCCGACGGTTCAAAGCGACCGTCGCCAGCCACCTCATTCGTCGATTTCAGAAACCCGCGCACGGTTCGATGGCCGATCTCATCCGCCCACGCCAAGGGACCTCTCGGCCACCCGAGCCCTCGCTCCATGGCGATGTCGATGTCTTTACTATTTGCGACACCATTCGAGTAGGCGTGTCCGGCTTCATTCAACACCGCCGCCAGTATGCGGCTAAAGGCGTACTGTTCGGTGCTGCCGGCGCTGATCGCCCCGCCCCGCGCGGCAAAGACCAGCATCGCATCCGCCAGCAGCGGCGTCAGCTCGAAGCTGCGTCGGTCCACCATGTACGCCGGGACGGGAGTCTGTCCATCATACAGATAAAAGCCGCGGCCCGATTTTCGACCCACATGCCCGCGCTCGACGAGCTGCTCCTGAATCTCGTGCGGCGCGAGCCTCGGGGGTTTGCCCATGCGCTGCCAGATTGATCGCGTTACGGCAAGGTTCACATCCAACCCGACGAGGTCCATCAGCTCGAAAGGCCCCATCCCGAAACCGCCGTGCTTCTTCACGAGCAGATCGATCTCGTCGACGCCGGCCACCCCATCGCCCAACAGCCGGAGAGCCTCGAGATAGAAGCCCCGTGCCACACGGTTGACAATGAACCCCGGCGTGTCCTTCGCGCGGACGATTGTCTTGCCCCACGCTTCGGCTGTGTTGACAACCTCGTTGATACCGGTCTCACCGCTCCGCTCGCCCGCAATGACCTCGACCAGCGGCATGACGGGGGCGGGGTTGAAGAAGTGCATCCCCACGACGCGCGCGGGCTCGCGCACCACCTCGGCGATCCTCGTGATTGAAAGTGATGAGGTGTTCGTGGCCAGCGTCGCCGTGTCCGATGTCTCCGCGTCGAGTTGCCTCATCACGTCCTGCTTCGTGCGTAGGTCCTCGACAACCGTCTCGATTGCCAGGGCGACATCCCGCAGGTTTGTGATCGTGTCGCCCGGACGGATCCGCTGGAGGATATCGTTCCGCTCGCTCGGGCCGATCCTGCCCTTCTCGACCGCGCGATCCAGTCGTCTTAGGATGGCATCGACACCGCGCGCCACCAGCTCCGTGTTGACATCGATGAGACGGACCACGCATCCTCGGGAAGCCGCCAACTGCGCGATCCCCGATCCCATCGTTCCGGCCCCCACAACGGCGATGACTTTCGTGCTCATGTTCTTTCGATTCAGCGACCACCGGCAAAGCCAGCGGTATGAGGAAGGCCCCTAACCAAACTCTTCGGTGCGAGAGTCAGTGTACCGCCGTGTCAAGAAGCCGATGCCACTCCCATTGCATATCACTGACGTGTTACCCGTGCGGCATCATAGTCGCAGGACTTATAAAACGAAGCATTATAGCACTCTCCGAATCTGTGTAGCGGGCACTGGGCGAAAAACCCAGGAAAAAAGAGCTGTTTCACCGCTACACGAAAAAAGAGCTTGCTCTAGAGCGAAATCCGTTATTGTGTTCCGGCTTCTCAATCGCCCGATACGCTCTGGCGTACGCGAATCCGCGCGGGCTGAAGCCCGCGGCTCGGCACACAGAAACGGGAAATGCTCTAGAGCATTTCTCTTATATGTACCGGCTTTGCCGATGATTCTTCTGCCAGGATGGCGGGAGGACCAAGGCATGAAGCCATATTCGATGGACTTGCGGGAGCGGGTGTGTTGGTCCACCGAGCTTTGCGCAATGGACGGCGCGCCATAAATAGCCACAGGGCGCACTGTAACTGGTGTTCGCAGGCGTTGTGGCGTCCTGCAACCGAACTCGGGCGCGCCGGCTACGCTCTCCGCGCTACGGAGAGACACTTCCTCCAGAGGGCAGGAGTTCCTGCAGCACCGCAGCGGTTTCATCATTGAAGCCCGAGAACGCCTGCCCCTGGAAGAACACGATGGGCAGGAATTCGAAACTCGTCGACACGCCCCGGCTCGTCTGGAACTGGGCCTCAAGCTGTACCAGAAGCTCGGTTTCACCGGCCTCGTAGGTCAGGTGCTCTTCGATCACCAATGTGGGGTGTTCTGACTTCACGCTGTCAAGCCAGTCGAGCACTGCAAGGCACATCGGGCCGCTGTTGTTATGGAAGATGAGCAGCGTATCTGCGTCGGACGCATCGTTCGCGCCTGGTTGCGCAGTGCAGCCCCCAAGCAGCACGCTCCCGATAGCCAAGGTTGTGACAACAAACCTCATGGTGAAGCACAGGGGTTATACATCTGGTCCAGGTCTTCCAACTCCTCCAGAGGAACGGACGGTGTCGGCGTGGTGTACTGCACTTCACGGTTTTCGGGGATCATGCTCAGCGGCACCTGCAAGTTGACGCCGCTCTTTGGCGCCACCCATTCGTCGAAATCCGCAGCCCATCGGACCCCGCCGCCATCCAGGAGGCTCTCGTACGCAGCCCACCAGTCCTTCTTCACGCCACCGAGATAGGCATGCGATGCAACCATGATCCGCCTCGGTTGCTTCGCCAGCGCATCGTCCAGAGCCTGTTCGAACTCGCCTGCGGTCGCGCCGCGCGCAAAGAGCGAATAATCGCACAGGCTGCCCCGGCCCATATCTTCGAAGGTCACGTTGCTGACCGAGATGATCTTGCAATCATACTCGTCCGGTTCATAAATGAGGGCTTCGACATCGCTGGTGCCCCGCGCGAGGACATACTCCACGCCCAACTCGTCAGCCGCCTTCAGCGTATTCTCGTCGTACGCGAAGTAGCGGCTGCCGAACACGCGCATGGGCCTGTCCGTAACGCCTTCGACTGACTCCTTCGCCTCCTGCATGACCTGAAGCTGCGTCTCGTACGGCACGTCCCAGAGCGCCTCTTCGGCGTAGCCACCGGCAATCTCATGGCCCTGATCCGCCAGCCACCTGACGTCTTCGGGGTACGCCTCAAGCATATTCGCCTGGATGAAGACGAGCGACTTCAGGCCCCGCTGGTCCAACTCGTATGCCCAGTTCCTCAGGCCTTGGATGTCGTGGAACTCGATCAACTGGACAAGCCCCAGAGGCTTCTCCACGCCGACGGACTCAGACCCCGGCAGGGGCAAGTTGTTGCAGCCCCCGAGTAGCACAGCGAAAACCACAGGAATGATTATCTTGTTCATCATTTCTCAACTCCTTACTGAGGGACAACTCCTTCCCAACGGAGTTGTCAGACCAGCTTGATTGCTCCGTTCTGGCGCGCCTCTGTGCATGCTCCGCATCCGGAGCATCTTTCCGCGTTCACCTTCACCGAGGCCTATCGCGTTGGCCGGACAGACCGTTTGGCAAACGCCGCAAGGTGCGCATGCTTTCTCATCAACGCACAATGGGCGTTCCTCGGTTCGCTTTGGAGAATGTAGCTGTCATAGTACAGCCGAGTCATTCTGCGTCAACGAGATTCCGCGATCGGGCCGGGCCGTTTGGCCGGGAACGCAATCCCGTCATCCTCCTCATCGTGACATTCGTCACACGTGGGCGGGCGATCGAAACGCCGCTCGATATGGCACAGGCCGCACTCTTCCTCTGCATGATTCTCATCGAGCGTTTGCCCGGTGACCCGATGGTCAAACGTCGATGGGCTCCAGGTGCTGTGGCAGTCGTTGCAATCACGGCCAAGCTTCACAAACGGCACCTCGCGATGGCAGTCGCGGCAGCTCTTGTCCTCGTGAAACCCTCCCAGCGGCCAGCCCGTGGTGGCGTGGTTGAATGGCTCGGGCTTTGGCCGGTCTTCCGGCCAATGGCAGCGCTCGCATCGCCCCGCCGCTCTACCCGCCAAGTTCATGTCACGCTTATGGCATCGTAGACATGGTCCGTGATGCTCAGCGAGCGTCCGCGGTTGCGCCTGTTCTCTGTCCCGCGCGTGGCAGCGTGCACAACTTGACTCGCGGTGACACTCGACACACTTAAGTCCAAAGCGGTGCGCATGCTCACGATGCCGGAAGATCACCTGCCACCCGGCCAGCCGCTGAGAGTCAAGGCGGTAGGTTTCCCCATCCGGTTCAGGAATCGGCGGATGCATCCGCCCCATTAAGTCGTCCTTTGTCGGGGGTGCCGCCGTACTGCCGCCCTCCGGGCTGCCCGCCTTCGCTAAATGACAGGCATCGCAGTCTTTTTCATTGATCCATTCCCGGTGACAACCCAGACATTGCTGGTGGTAAGCACCTCGCAGGGCCGGCTTGTCGATGTCTGCCTGATCACCTAAGACGTCATGACAGGTTTTACAGGCGGGATGTTGCATCCCTCTCGGTGTGTAGTGATGGCAGGTCACACAGCCGCCTGCCATCTCCGCCATCTCCGCGTGGCCCTTATGGTCGAATGGCACCGGCAAATAGGCGTTCTCCAGCTCGTTGAGAATGACCACATCCGGCCCCTGATAACCAGGCGGGAAGATGGCCCGCCTCGGCATCCTGTGGCGTGTGCAGGCAAATAGCAGACACCTGTCCTCGGGCGTGGGTCGATTACAGGAATGGCAGCGAGTACACTCGGAAGTGGGTGACGTTTCCGGCGATGCAGCAGCCTTTTGCGCGGCCGCCCGTGCATCCACGCTCTTGGGCTCTTCACCCGCGGCCGCAGAAACGATCATCATGACAACCAGGAAACTGATCACATGCATGCGATACACCATTTTGCACCTGTATCCATTGAGCACACACGCGGTATTCAGGTCAAACACGCCGCCAAACGGCAGCCCCGTATAGGTGCAATGTGCAGAATACTGCGTCGTGTCACCCGGGGTACAGCCCGCCTCTTTCCGGACTCGAAAACCACTTCCAGCAGTATGTGTTCAGTCATGCTGTCTCTGCCTTGCCCGGCTGATTGATCACCGGGAAATAGGTAACAATGGCGCGCCAACAAATACACATCGCAGCAAGTGCACCAATGGTCCATCCCCATTCTGAAAGGGATGGGAAGTATACCTTAGTGATATTGGCCGGCTGATAGCCGATCAAGTAGACGTTCGTACGATTCAGAATCACGCCGAACATGATGAGAGCGGTGGCGATGCACAGCCAACGTGGCGAGCTTCGGACGCCGGCGAAAAGCGTCATCAGAAAGGGAATCAGCAATCCCACAACTATCTCGGTGATGAACGCGGCGCTCTGGACCGAGCCGTCACCCAGGTGAACGTAACTACCCCGGATGAACATATCACCGATCTTGAACCCCAGATAGATGCTCAGGAAGAAAGGGATGTACTTCGCCAGGGAGCCAAGCACACCCATCTGAGGTTTGAGCCCCAGGGCCCAGGAGCCGCAAATAGACGCAAAGATGACCGTCGGAAAGCCTACGGCAATCGCCGACAACAGGAACATCAGCGAGAGTATCGGCGTATACCACAAGGAGTGCACCTTGGAAGGAACGAGAACCATAATGTGGCCCAGCGATGACTGGTGCAGACAGGAAATGGCCACGCCGAGAATAAGAAACACAAACATGCTCTTACGAGCGATGCGATTGACCATAGCGGAGATGCGACCGAGGCGCGGCCATCTCGCGTCGCCAATGAAACGCTCGCAGAAAACCGGTATGAACTCGATATACAGAACGATGAGGTAGCACATCACACACATGCCGACTTCAAACATGGCCGAGTTGCCCTGCCACATGCTCGGCAGAATCGGATGCCAGATGTTGTAGTATCTTCCCAGGTCGGCGGCCAGCAAAACGCACGCAAACGTGTAGCCGAGCATCGCGGTGATGAGAGCAGGTCGCACGAGAACGTGGAAGGGCTGCCGGTGGAAAATATGAGCGATTGCCGCCGTGGTGAACCCGCCGGCGGCAAGGGCAATGAGTGATATATCACCAATGATCCAGATGCCCCAGGGGTATTGTTGGTTAAGATTGGTGCTTGCCTCCAGGCCGAAAAGGAAGCGGTAGACTCCGAACATGCCCCCGATGGCTGTCAGAGCGAGCAAGCCCCACACGCCTGGAGTGAGCAGCCTGCGATTGAGCGGCAAGGCTTGGCTATGGGCTCTCATACGGATTGTCCCTCAAGTTCATGTACGGCCTCTCCGCGGGGAGCCGCATCTGTGATCCGGTCCGAATGCCTGTGTTCCGGTGGAGCCTCTATGTCCCGTGGAGGCTCCGGCCTGGTCAGCCACATGGCCAGACCGAGAACTCCACACCATGCCACGGGGGGGATGAAGTGATTGAACACGCCGTGCTGGATGGTTTCACTTAGATGCGGCGGAGCAGCAGGATCCACCTTTAGGAAGCCAAGCTCGTCAAACGGTACACCGGAGATGTATAGCCACGACGTACCACCGGCCTCGTGCTCTCCGTATACGTGATCAATGTAGACATCCGGGTGTCGGTCGATTCTGGCATGGGCCTGCTCGAGCAGTTCGCTGCGTTTGCCGTAGATCAAGCACTGTTTTGGACACGCCTGTACGCAGGCCGGGATACCCCCCTTATGGGGATTCCCCTCATTCGAGCAGAGGGTACACTTGCGAACCTGCGGTGTCCAGACATTACCGTATTCGTAGGTCGGCATCTCGAACGGACACGCAACCATACAGTAACGGCAACCCATACACTTCCAGGCGTCGTAGCTGACTGCTCCGTTCGCTTCTTTCCGCAGGGCTCCTACAAGGCATGCGGACACGCAGGCCGGATCATTGCAATGGAGACAGTTTGCCTTGACGTAGACTGATCCGTTGTCGGTCTCGTCGCCTTGAGTCCGGAATTTGTTCACCGTTGTGTAGCTGCGCGGCCCGGGATGGCGGCGCTCGCCGAACACCGATTCGTCCAGTAACTCCTCTTTCGTCGGAACGGCAAAGCCGGCAACCTCCTGACAAACGGCCTCACACTGACGACACCCGTTGCATTTGGTGAGGTCCACGAGCACGCCCATCCAGTCCTCGGAAACCCGATTTGTCCCGGAAGCCATCGCGCGTCCGTCTCCGATGTTCAGGACGGAACCGGAGACGCCGGCCAAACCCACTTTTTTCAGAAATGCTCGTCGACTAGGATTCATGATCATCGCCTATGACAACGCGCTGCCCATACCGTACATTCCTCAGGCTGCTTTAGAATCTGATGTATGCATACCCTTGCAGCTCGAGATCGATGATTCGGGGATAGGCATTCGGCACGATCTTCACCCCGGGAAGTAGGTCCTCCTTTGTCCAGCCGTGTTTCTTCATGGTCTCGCCGCACAGCTCTACACTGACGCCCAGCTTCGCAAGCTCGCCGATGATCGCTTCATTCGGATTCGCTCCCTTGCCTTTTTTGAACGCGATGTACGGATCGTCTTTCAGCATCCAATATCCGGCGTCACCGTGAACAACCGCGCTGATATGTAGCTCGTCAGTCGGCGTTCCTATGGCCTCGTACGTCTCGACAAGCTCGCGCACAAATACCAGCCCCGCTCCAACGTTATCCTTCCACTCGTCACTGTCTATTCGACACACAATCGTAATGTCCTTGCGGACTACGAGCGGGCTCGCGTTGTCAGGCGTCGGCATCCAGTACCACGACTCGAAGACCCTGGCGCCCTCCGGCGAGGTCAGGAACTCTATGAATCGTGTAGCCGAGGCCTTGCTCTTGCCATGCTCTGTCAGCGCAATGCTGCATTGACGAAATACCTTCCACTTGTCGCTTACCGAAATAAGCTGTGCGCGGTTACGAAGCGGCATATGCCAGATGTTCCAGGTAACATATGCGTCAATATCCTGCCGCTCGTCCCAGAGCCGCATCGCGTCGCTGCTATTGGGTGCGAACAGAACGATGTTCTTCCGGAATGCGCGAATGGTCCGAACATCGCCCTGTTTGCCGGCCATGTCTTCCCATAGACCGGTCTGCCCCGATCCGGTGACGACCATTACGCGCGTGCCTACTTTCAACAGGTCCGGAAAGTCCGCAATCCGCTTGGGGTTTCCCGGACGCACGAGAATGGCCGACGGGCGCATGTACAGGGGTGTTATTGTAGCCTCGTCAATCCGAAGCTCCTCTGCCCGCACGAACTCGGTCATCATGAAGTCGGCGCTGGCGAAAATAACATCGGCCTCGCCGACAGCCTTGGCAAGCCACTTATCCGGCGGTCCGGCCACAACATCCACCTTCACATTGTTCTGGCCACCGAAGGCTACTGCAGCCTCCTGGATGGCGGGCGCCGGTCCCTCGGATCCGTAAACGTGCAGGACCTCCTGCGCGCTGACATTCCCGACTCCAACCACCCCACAGCACAACAACGAAATCAAAAGCCACGAGTTTACGCAAACGGAACGTGTACACATGATTCGGTCTCCTATTTCATCCCGATCCGACAACGGAACGGTGATTGCCTCCGTCGTACCACACGGCGCGCGTTACGGCCCCACATAGACATATCCCCGACGGCCGAGTTCGACCACTCTTGGGCATACCCCACTCACGATCTTTACATCGGGCAGGATATCGGCGCGTTTCCAACCACGCCGCTTCATGGTCTGCGCGCACAGTTCCAGGCCCACGCCCCAGTCCACGAGATCACGAATCACCGGCCTGTTGGGATTGCCACCCTCCTTCCTGGTGAAGGCGCTATAGGGCTCGTCTCTCAATAACCAGTATGCAGCGCCGCCATGAAAGACTGCGACGATGTTCACCTCACTCTTGGGTATTCCCATCGACCCGTAATCGCCAACGAGCTCTCTGAGGCGTGCCAATCCCTTTCCAACGTTGAATCCCCACTCATCGTCCTGTACGTCGTAAACAAGGCGGATGACGCTCCGCGCGGCAAGCGGCGCCGCCTCAATTGACGTTGTTATCCAACCCCACTTCGCGAAGATGCCCGCCGCCTCCGGTGACGTTAGAAACTCGATGAATCCGCCTGCCAGAGGTTTTTGCTCGCCCCGCCGCGTCAAAGCAATACTACACTGGCGATAAATCACGTAATCCTGGCTGACCGGCACCAGCGTTGAGTGCCGGGGGTCCGCCTTGTACCAGGTATTCCAGGTAAGCCAGGCGTCGATGTCCTTCCTCGCGAACCACATTCGCCGCGCCTCCGTACTGCTGGTAGCGAACAACACGATGTTGTTGCGAAGGGCGCGTACAGTTCGGAAATTACCCTGCCTACCCGCCATGTCCTCCCATAGACCGGTCTGACCGGAACCATTCACTACCATCACCTTCACACCAGGTCTCAAGAGGTCGGGAAAGTCGTGGAGATGGCTCGGGTTACCCGGGCGTACCAGGATGGCCGCCGGGCGCCAATACAGGGGCGTTATCGAGGTGTCGTCGATCTGGTTCTCCATGTCGCGAATAAGGTCAACCATCATGAACTCGGCGCTGCTGTACACCAAGTCCGCGTCAGCTCTGGCTTCATCCAGCCATTTCTCGACGGGATCGGCAACGATCTGTAAATCAACGTTGTTGCGTTCGGCGAAGACTGTCGCCGCCTCGCGTATGGCCGGGTAGGGTCCTTCGGAGCCGTACACGCGCAAGACATCCTGTGCAGAAGCACTAGGAACTCCGATTGCTCCTGTACCTAATACGACGATGAGGAACCGGAGACCAACATAGCGCAAATGTGTGAACATGACTATTACTCCTGTGTACACGCGATCCTTCATCTTGCGGACCGCTGTCACCAGGCCTCCGTCTTCCATACACGTCCGAACTCTGTTTGCGTTCCTACGTGTACTCCGTCAGAATCCCGTGCACGCCGCGTGCCATTGTCAGTTCCGCGATCCGGCCTTGAAACAACGTCGTCTACGTCAACGGGCAGCGCATATGCAGCCAAGTGCCAGGTCTGAAGTATCCGGTTGCGCACCGTCACTGTTATCCGTCTTTCCGCCATGCAGCCGGCAGGTCAGCCCGCTGCCGCCCACGTCATTGGATCCAGACTCGGTTGCCTGGTCACCGAGATGAGCAAGGCAACAGAATCACTCCAGGTATCCCAGAGCTCGAAGGCGATCGTAAAGGCTCTGAATCCCCCTTCGGGAAGAACCGGACGAACCGTCCGGGAGCTTTCCGCTTGCCACTACATCGCGAAGCGCGTAGACCGCGAACTCCGTAACACTCCTAAAGCCGGTACCCTCGATGAGCTCCGACAGATTCTCGTAGAGTTCTGCTGGTATCTTCAGAGATACCTTCTTTCCGCTGTAGCGCCGTTTAGGTGACAAATGCGCCTCCTAGAACACTCCATATAGAGCCTATTACCACAAATACCCGTGTGCAATGATCAATTCACGCCAATTTGATAGCCGCAGAAGCATGTTGATTCGTGCTCGCTGAGACGTCGAAGGATTGTTGGAGAGCCTTGTTTACGGATGAAGACAGACAGTCCGTGTTCGACCACTGCCGTTTGTCTTGGCAACCGGGATGTGATATACTTAACTATGCCTTGCGAGTGCAGGCGGGCCTGCTACATGGCGGTACGAGCCCCAGGTACTCTGGTCAGTTGCCGAGGGCAGCGATGCTTATGGTATTCACATCCATCGCGGATTCGACCATGAAGGGAGTCCAACAATGTTGATCGAGGCCTATCCGAAGAGAATTCCTCTCAAAGACGGCACGAGCGTGATGCTTCGTCCACTCGTTGAGGATGATTATGACCGGTTCGTCAGTTTTCTTCAATCCCTGGACGAGGGGGACCACGTTTTCCTTCGCTACGACGTTCGCGACCCCGAACAAATACGCAAGTGGGTCGAGGAACTCGATTTGAAGAAGGTTATCATTCTTGGTGCCATGGACAATGGCGAAATGGTGAGCGGCGGCAGCCTCCGCGTCAGGTCCCATGAATGGACGAAGCACGTGGGACAGATCCGTTTGGTCACGGCCAAACCGCACCGCCGAAATGGCCTTGGCGCGTTTATCCTACGGGAACTGGTCGCCCTGGCAGAGGAGCGAAACCTCGAGAAGCTCCAGGCCCACGTGATCGAAGATAATGTCGAGGGGATCAAGCTGGGCCAATTGCTCGGCTTTGAGGTGGTGGCCGTTCTTGAGGGCATGGTCAAGGATCGAAGCTGCAAGCACCGGAACCTCGCGGTCATGGTTAACGACGTCGACAACCTCACCAGGATCATGGAGGATTGGTTCCAGGAATGCACGCTCCCGGGCTATCGGGCACCGGGCAACGGGCAGTAGCCTGACCTGGCCGTGGGCTGCCCGGAAGCCCAGAAACCGCGCATCATTATAGCACTCTCCGAATTTGTGTAGCGGGCGCCGGGCGAAAAACCCAGGAGAGAAGAGCTGTTTCACCGCTACACGAAAAAAGAGCTTGCTCTAATGCTCCATTACGTCTCGAGTGATGGACGCGACCTCTACGAGGCTCCTCAATCAAAAAATGGCGAAAAGACGCCATAACCGAACCCAGTTTTGATACCGATGCTGGAGTCGGAGTTCCATGGTGAACACTGACCAATGAGATGGCTCTCCCCCCAACGACCCAGCCGTAACGCAACGCGCCGCTCAAGAACGCAAATGCCGCCGTCAAATGCGATGGCAGGCGCGCAAATAATCTGGGAGAACCCGGTGAACGTCACGGCCCCGTCTCTGGCAGGTCCTGATAATCCGCTGTTCTTCGCAAATGGCGCAAGAAGGCGGATTCGGACTAAGCATGGCACGCGGGTTGCTTATTCGAAGTGTGAAATCGAACTGATTCGTAACCTACTCCACGGCGTGGACTGCAGCGACTGACGTGGTCATCTCGGTCGTCAAAACAGCAGCGGTGCGTGTACGCAAGGAAGGAACCTCAGCAGTGGAAGAAGCGGGAGTTAGGACAATGTGTAGAACAGCCATGGCACTTTTGGCCTGTGTAGCCTCCAGCCTGGTCCTCGGTTCTCAGGCCAGAGGTGAAGAGGAACTCGTCCTGCTGAACGTATCGTACGACCCAACGCGCGAACTCTATCAGGAGTTCAACGTGGCGTTTGCTCGACACTGGAAGGCGAAGACCGGGAGAACGGTCACTATTCGGCAATCGCACGGGGGTGCGGGCAAGCAAGCACGAGCGGTCATTGATGGGCTCGAAGCGGACGTTGTGACTTTGGCTTTGGCATACGACATCGATGAAATCAGTCGACGGACGGGCTTGATCACAGCCGGTTGGCAGGAACGCCTGCCCAACAACAGCTCTCCGTACACTTCGACCATGGTCTTTCTGGTCCGCAAGGGCAACCCGAAGAACATAAGAGATTGGGACGACCTGATTAAGCCCGGCGTATCCGTGATCACGCCCAATCCGAAGACCTCCGGCGGAGCAAGGTGGAACTATCTCGCGGCGTGGGGTTACGCCCTCGAGCACAACCAGGGTGACGAAGCGAAGGCCAGAGAATTCGTGACTCGCCTCTACAAGAACGTGCCGGTGCTTGACTCAGGCGCACGGGGCTCGACCACGACCTTCGTTCAGCGTGGCATCGGAGACGTCCTCATCACGTGGGAGAACGAGGCGTTTCTCGCCGTGGAGAAACTCGGCAAGGGCGGGGTGGAGATGGTCGTACCTTCGCTCAGCATTCTCTGTGAACCCCCGGTGACACTTGTGGACAAAGTAGTGGCGAAGCACGGGACGAGGGATGTGGCTACGGCTTACCTTCAATACCTCTATGCAAAGGAAGGCCAGGAGATCGCCGCCAAGCACCACTATCGCCCCAGCATGAAATCCGTCGCGGAGGAATACGCCGATAAGTTCCCCAACATCAATATGTTGACGATCGGCGAGGTCTTCGGCGGCTGGCACCAAGCTCAGAAAACGCACTTTGCCGATGGAGGGACCTTCGATCGGATTTACCTACCGGGTCAATGACGTTCAAACCTCCGAAAGTGGTCGTGCCGTGGCTAGAGCATTTCCCGTTTCTGTGTGTCGAGCCGCGGGCTGCCGCAAGGCGGCTTTGCCGCGCCCGCGCGGTTTCACGTGCGTCAGAGGGTATCAGGCGAATGAAACGCCGGAACACAATAACGGGTTTCGCTCTGGAGAAGCGCAGAGCAATACCTGATGAAGATCGTCCTTAAACAGCGCAGCATTCTTCCCGGTTTCGGCCTGACGCTCGGGTTTACAATCGTGTACTTGAGCCTGATCGCCCTGATCCCACTGTTCGGGCTTTTTCTACGGACAGCCGAACTAAGTTGGGGGCAATTTTGGGCGATTGTCACGGACGCGCGCGTTCTGGCGGCCTATCGGCTCAGCTTCGGAGCGTCCCTGATCGCGGCCACGGTCAACGTCCTGTTCGGTGCGATCGTTGCTTGGGTTCTGGTACGTTACCGTTTTCCGGGACGGCGATTGGTGGACGCACTCATCGACCTGCCCTTTGCCCTGCCCACGGCGGTGGCCGGCATCTCGTTGACCGCCATCTACGCCCATACTGGCTGGATTGGCCAATACCTTCAGCCGCTTCACATCAACGTGGCGTTCGCCCCGCTGGGCGTCGTGGTTGCGCTCACATTCATCGGGCTGCCCTTTGTAGTGCGAACGTTGCAACCGGTTTTGGAGGACCTCGATCCGGAGGTGGAAGAGGCCGCCGCCAGTCTCGGAGCACCACGCGGGCAGACGCTCTGGCGTGTAATTCTACCGGAATTGTGGCCGGTGTTGCTTACGGGTTTTGCACTGGCCTTTGCCCGCGCGCTGGGAGAATACGGATCCATCGTTTTCATTTCCGGCAACATGCCGATGCGGACGGAAATCATCCCCCTTCTAATGAGGTTCTCCTCCGAATTAGTTACTGGAGAATCGCCCCGGTAATGCCTGTTT
>CBDUZO010000052.1:0-30172 GCA_965371725.1 uncultured Phycisphaerales bacterium | reverse complement strand
TCAAGAACAAGAAGGCAGGATAACCCGAATGCTTAGCTGTGACAAAGCACTAGGGGCCTCCGACAGAATCGTCCGCGCCCACAGGTAGGCGATCGGCGTCGCGCCGTCAGGGTCTTTCGGGTAGAACTCCGCCAGTTCCTTCTCGGCCCGCTCCTTTACCCATTGGCCCCACTTGCGGACCTCGTTGGCCAACTTCTGACCATACTTGGGGATGTACTCCAGCACGACCTTATTGAGTAGGACGGCGACGGGGTTGAGGTCCGAAGCGAACGCGTCGGCCCCGACCCGCAAGGCTTCCAACGGAATCGAGCCACCGCCCGCGAATGGATCCACGACCAGCGGCCGCGTGCCCGGCTCGCCGCCGAGCGCTTCGTGCGCCGCCTGCGTCAGCGCCCGGGCTGCCTCCAGGAACGCCTTGTCGGTCGAGTTGTCCCAGTTGGCGAAGTCGGCGATGAAGTCGAGCAGCACGCGGCGGAGTTCGACCGGGTCGTCGAGCAACGTGGAGTTCTTCTGAATCGCGACCAGGCGGCCGAACGACTCTTCGCTGACACCCTTATGCCCGGCATGCCGCTCGGCCCATTTCCGCATCTGCTTGCGAGCTTCGTCAAGAAAGCGCCGGGGCCGGATGAGCACGCCCTCGGTCGGCTTGCACCCACGCGGCGTCCGAATCTCCGGACCCATGGGACCTTCAGCCGCCGTTTCATTCAACCATGCCGTCAGATCCTCCGGATCGGGCCACAGCGACGCGCAGATGACGGCCCGGCACGCTGCCAACGGCCGCCGCGCCCACCAGATGTGCAGCGTCGAGATATGCCCATGCCGAATCGACTTCTCCCGCCGCGCATGCGCCGAGATTCTGGCGATCGGTAGGTCGACTTCAATCAGTCGTTTTGGATATCTCACTAGCGCAACCTTCCCGTTGCCGTCTCGGCCTTGCCTGTTATGTTGATCTCCACGGCGAACTCCAAAGGTGGAAAACCCTCTGCCAGGACTTGGTACTGTACTCGATATTCCCCGGGTCCCTGGATGCATCCGTAACCGATATGCACAACGTCCTCGTCCCATGACAGGCACCCGGGTCGCTCCCCAGAGCGGGTCACGAATGCCCTGAATGCCTCCGACTCTCCCGGTAGTAAGTCGACCTCATGTATGTTTCCGCCTATCACATATCCGTCCATTATCACGGGCCACGATAATCGGGCTTGTGCCTTTTTGTGAAGCTCGATCTCTTCGCCCGAGACATCTGAGACCGCAACCAAGCGGGCTATCGTGCGCGTTGCCCGGAGGTCAGGTCGGCGGTTAGCAACGAACGCGAGCCAATGGTACTCTTTGTAGTCGTCGTGCCTCGACTCATTAACGTTCTCCTCGGACTCGTGTCGAATGAAGTCGGTTATCACTAGGTGCCGCGAGTAAAAAGAGGACCACATTCTCTCGGTGACAAGTCGCTTCACAAGGCCGACAACCTCAGTGGAGCAGGAAAACTCCTTCGCGTTGGTCAGCATGTACCTGCCCAGGCCGGCGAGTTCTGTTCCCTTTTGACGGAGGAATATCGCGTGGGGGAAGTCGAGAACGTGGGCGATCGCGAGTTCCTGATGGGTGAACAGCGACCCTCTGAACACCGGCTCTTCCCGGCTCACCTTGGCATCCAGCAACGTCTCGCGACGGAAATCGATAAACAGGTAGTAATCTGCCGACTTCAGCTCATGGATTATCCCCGAGTTGACGTCTTGGATACTCTGAGCCTCGATCGCCACGTAGGGCGTAAACCCAGCTTCCTGCAGCCAGCCAGCCACGGCGCGGGCCACGCGTCTCTCCTCGTCATTGGCTTGCCCGCAACTGATGAAGACCTTAGCAGGCATCGGTATTTGCCCCGGCGAGGATCGTTTGGGAATCACATGCAAAATGCTCGACGTTGACGATCGGCCGCCAGCCGAGCCGCGCGGGATTCCGGATCGTGTGCAGCTTGGGTGTCGAGGCGCAGTCGAAGACAACATAGAGCCAGTAGTCGTCCTTGAGTCGTTCGGCTGAACGGTATTCGTTGGTCGTCACGGCGACCTCGCCGACGCCGGCGCGGCCCTTCACCTCAATAAAGCGCACCTCCACAGCGGTGTGGGGGTCCTCCGGGTGCAGCCGGCGCGAGATGAGACCAAACCCGCGGTTTTGTGCTTCGACGCTCTCGACCATAAAGCCGCGGGCCTCCTCGTGCTCGGTGGCGACGCGGACCGCGATTTGCTCGATTTGGGAATCGCCGACCATGCGGGCGACCTCGGGCTTGTCGCGATCTGGATGTGGCAGCACCCACGCCCGGCCGAAAAGGGTGACGTCGGCGATCGTGCAGTGGCGTTCGAGCTCGATCTCCTGTCGGCGCGAGTCGAGGCGGTTGTTCAGGTCGTCGAGGTGCTGTTCGGCCTGAGCGATAAGCCCGTCGAGGCCGGTCACCGTCTGGCCCGCGATCTGACGGTTCAGATAGTCACCGAGCTGTCGTTGCTGGCGGTCAATCAGTGCATTCAGGCTGATGTCGACGTGCCGCGCGACCATGTCAAGTTGCTTGTGTCGGTCGCCGACTGCCTCCGCAAGCCATGGCTGAAAGCGTGTTTCGAGCAGGAACGACTCGGACGCGTTGCGGTCGTAGACGGCGACGTCGCAATCGGGAACGGCCGTACGCGCAGGCGCCGGCGAGACGTCGAGAAATACGGTCGGCGCACGGAGTTTTCGCGAGCAATCGAGATTCGTCTCCACGACGAAGAGCTGACGATGCAATGTCCGGCCACGGCCGTCCTTGATCGAGGCGGCGAAGAGGTCCAGCAGGCCGGGTGCGGTACGGTATAGGTCATAGAACACGGCGCCGCGGTGCAAGTGATCCTCTGTGCGTGCCAGAACGCCGGCGCGCACGACCTCGAAAAGCGGGTGACCCGGCGTGACCCACTCCAGCGCCGGATCATGCTGAAGCTCAGCCTTGTCGAACGCGATCACGGCGTATTCACGGCCAAGGCGGCCGTAGCGTTGTTCCAGGCGATCGCCGATGGGCAGCAAGGACCGCGAGAGTTTGCCGACGCGGTATAGGTGCGCGTTTTTGGCGACCGGTTTCGGCGTGACGCCGGCGATGGGCGCGGCCTCGACGAAGAACTGCTCGACCACCTCGGGAACAAGGCGCCGCTCTTTGGCCTCGATCGACTTGGCGATGATGTTCGACAGATTAAGTTCGCGTTTCGCAAGGCCTTCCAGCGCCGATTCGGTGATACTGCGGAAACGACCGGCGTCGACCTCGCGGACAACGCGGTCCTCCAGGCTCGGAAGATCCATGCGGCGGGCGTAGAGATCGCGGAACAGGCGGTCCAGAAGGTTCGACGGAAAGACCTCGCCGACAACGTCGAAGACCTGGTCGGTGCCGAGTTCCTTGCGGATTTCGCGCAGGCGATCCAGTAGCTTTTGAAGCACGCGACCTTCACGCGTGTTTTCAGCGACGAAGTTCACGATCATGCAGTCGCGTTCCTGGCCGTAGCGGTGGATGCGGCCAACGCGCTGCTCCAGCCGGACCGGGTTCCACGGGATGTCGTAGTTGATCATGGTCCAGCAGAACTGGAGGTTGATGCCCTCCCCGGCGGCTTCGGTCGCGACGAGCACCTGGGCGGATTCCTTGAACTCGCGCTCCGCGTAGATCCGCGAGCGTGGCGTGTCGCGGTCGCCGATCTTCATACCGCCGTGGATTTGTGTGACTTCCAGGCCCCATTCGACCAGCTTGCCCAGTGGGCGGCCGTCCTTGCCATCGCCAGCGAGAAAGTCGAGAGAGTCCTTGTGCTCGGTGAAGACGATCAGCTTCATGTTGCGGTCGGCGAAGATGCCGAGCTCGTTCAGCACGGCCCGGAGTTTCGTGAGCTTGGATTCAACCTCGCGGCGCTCCAGGACGCGTGCTTGGTCGATGAGCACATCGAGCCGGGCAATCTCAGCCCTCAGGTCCTCCGGATTGACCGAGGCGACCACTTCCTCAAGTTCGGCGACGATTTCTTCGCGTTCCTCCTCTGGCAGGTCCTCGAAGTCATCCGGCAGGCGTCGTTCGATCTGTGCACGACGGTGTGCCTCCGGATCCTCGAGGATCTTCTGCCTTCGGTCACGCATGCGTTCGAGCGTGCGGCGGACGGCGTAGATCGTGGAGGCCATACGTCGCTGAAGTAGGGCCATCGTGAAGCCGACGGCGCGACCGCGCGCCGAGTCTTCCGCCGACGCCTGGATCGACTGATCCTCCACGTAACGCGTAAGCTGGTCGTAGAAGTCGAGCTCGTCACCATCGAGCTGGAACGCCGCGGTCCGAACCTCCCGGTTTGTGAATAGCTTCTTCACTTCGCCGGTATCTGGATCCGGGAACGTGACGAGCGCTTCCTTGATTCGCCGCAAGTAAAACGGGGCTTCGTTGACGCGCATGGCCTCTTCTAGGCTCTTGATGCTGCCGTAGACGTCGGCATCAAGGAGGGCGAGAAACCGCCGGAAGTTCTCGGGATCGCCTTTGTGTGGGGTGGCTGTCATGAGGAGGTAGTGATCCGTCATCTTCGACAGAGACTCCCCCAGGCGATAGGCGAGCGTCTTGCGATCGTCGGCGTAGGCGCTCATCTTGTGCGCCTCGTCCACGATGATGAGGTCCCATCGGGAGCGGAATAGGCTCTCTCTCGCGTCCTCGATACGCGAGACCCATGAAACGGACGTGATAACCTGGTCGCGATCCTGCCATGGGTTGAGGCCATAATTGGCGCGTAAGACGTCGCTTCGGATGACCTCGAATCGTTCTCGGAACTTATCCCGCATCTCGCGCTGCCATTGGAAGCTCAGGTTAGCAGGGGTCACGATCAGGGTGCGCTGGACCAGGCCGCGTGCCTTCATTTCCTTCAAGAGCAGCCCGGCCATGATCGTCTTGCCGGCGCCGGGATCGTCGGCGAGCAGGAAGCGAATCCGCGGGAGCCGAAGAAAGTAGTCATAGACTGCTTCGAGCTGATGCGGGAGCGGATCCACCCGGGCGATGGAGAGCGAGAAGTACGGGTCATACTCGAACGCCAACCCCAATCGATGGGCCTCGACGCCCAGCCGAAACAGGCGCGAATCAGCGTCGAACGGTTCTCGCTCCGCCGAAACATGGAGGAGGGCGATCTGAGCAGGGGCGAGAATGGGGTCGTGGGCCAGTCCGGTCTTGAGTCCCTTCCCGATGAGCTTGATGGACTCACCCATCTCGATCGCGGCGATGACCTCGATGGGCTCGGGCAGGAATGGGCCGCTGACTATGTGTCCTGGCCGGATTCTCACAGGTGCATTCATGCCATTCCTGACTGAGTCAACCATGCGTTGGGGCGGCTTGGTCCGATGCCATCCGTCCGTTCACAGAGATGCTTGGAAACATCAAAGCTGGTGTGCTCTGCCTTGCCCGCCCAGACGAGCTTCGGGTCGAGGTGCGGATCGTGCTCGTAGGTCTTCTGCCTGCCGGCGTCGGGATCGGTATCGGGAGTGACGAGGCCGACCGGCGGGTAGTTGACCCGCGCCTTGTCCCTGTGGTCGTAGGCCTCGATGGGCTTCTTGGCGGTTCCCTTGCCTTTGGCGCCCTGCTTGGCTATCGCCTTCGGGGTGGCCTTCTCCTTGGCCTTCTTCTTCACCGCCCGCTTCACCATTCCGCATGACTCCGATTGCGATTTGAGGCCCTGGCGTCACGATGCCCACAGCGTCACCCGGGAGTGCATATCATGCAGTACCAGCGGCTGGCGGACAAGAGCGGCTGCGGGGGGGGCAACCTGTGAAATGAGCCAGCGCTTTCCGCACGATTTCGCCTGCGTTAGGATGGATCCGCCGGGTTGCGGGTCGCTCCCGCCTCGGTCCGGGCGCGGCTGCCGGATTGCACCTACGCCGACAGCTTGCCCGGACCGGCCCAGTCTGAGGTAGGTGTGATGACGGAAACGAGTCTTCCGAGCATTGCCGCGGGGTTTAGACTACTAGCCAGCCGGTTTCAGGACTTCGCCCGCCGTGCCGAGAAGTCGCGTCATCTGCTGACGAATATCGCCCAAACCGGAATCCGGGCCGGCCGTTTGCTTCAAGACGCAGCCGAAGCGGGCGCCTTCGAGGGGGAGTCTTGGTGGCGCGACGGCAAGAGCCCGCTACATCCATACGATGATGGCAAAGGGTGTTTCATTCGTTACGAGTCGGACGCGGAGTTCTTCTTCCAGCTTTGGAGCACCGCGATTGGGTCGTGGCTTGCGGAACGCTTCCCCGGACGGTTTCGACACGACGCCGCCGAATGGGACTGGGCGCATGTTGCCACCGATGAAGAAGGCCGACTGCTGGGCGAGGATGGGAAGCCGCTGTACGGACAATGGTACAAGGACGGCAAACCGCTACCCGAGGGTTTTCGTTGGACGCCCCAATGCCCACACGGCGAATACGCATGGCGCCTCGAAGGGAAAGTAGCCTACAGAGAGGATTCTTATGACGAGGCCGATTGCTTGGAGCATTCGCGCATTCGGGCCGAGGTGTACATGGATGCGTGCTGTTTACTTGCGGAGATGGTCTCGGATCCTCATCCCAGCCAAGCTTCGGATGTTCCCGCCACTGCCAAGCACGACCTTCAGAGGGCGGCGAGCAGAGGCATGACCAAACGTAGCGAACACGCCGGCGGATCGGAGTATCTCGAATGCAACGGGATTGAGCGGTTTGTTGTCACGTACGTCAGCCGGTTCCAGAGCACCTACCGGAATCACCGTCCTTGGAACACGCAGGAGCTCTGCCTGCAGGAACTGGTGGACGACGTGAACGAGAATGCGTGCCCGACCACGTTCGACGAGGTCCAAGGCGCGGTCGAGCAGTGCATCGTGAGGGGCTGGATCGAATGGGCGACGACCGAGGATGGTGAGCACATCCTCAGGCGTACGAGGCGTGGCAGCCAAGCGTACGGCTACGGTCCTGACGGAGAGCCCGTGTATCCAGAAGCGACGACAAGTGACCCAAACCAGGCGATTCGCGTCATTTTGCATGTTCTCTATGAGGCCAAACACGACTCTCAACTTCGCTACCGCGGTGACCCGCGCGTGAGGGACCGGGAGGTCATGGACTCCGACCTGTACTCCTGGGCGCGGCACCAGGGGGTGAGCCGCGACGCATTCCGCGAAGCGGAAACAGAATGCCTGGGCGAAGGCTTCATGGTGTCCACCCCATGTAACGGAGGCGCTTGGTGTCGCATTACCTCCCGCGGTGAGCGGTTCTTGCGTGGCGAACCTACGACCGATCCGGAGCCGGTGGACCGGCTCGTCGACAAGTCGAGGGCCGAGCGCAAGAAAGCGGGCGGCAGACCACCCCTGTCAAAGTGCGAAGCTCGAAAACGGGAACAACTGGTAGAACGATGGAATCGGGCGAAGGCTGGAGGCGTTCGTCAGAAGGACTTCTGTGTCGATGAAGGTGTTTCGTTGAAGCACTTGACGACGTGCATGAACTGGTTCGCGCAGCGCCGCCGACGCAACAACAAACCGTGACAAACATACCTCTGTCAAGCGCCGTTTGGTTTGTCACGCAGATTTTTCGACCCCTGTCACGTGAAGGCAAGAACGGGCTTTTGCCGTCACCTCCCGTCAGATTCTTCGTGACAAACATATCGGTCGCAGTTTGTGTGTCAGACCGCGCGTTCCACTCCCGGTAGCTCGGGCGGCAATGGGGTCGCCCCAGCCTGCGGAGAGGCGGAGATGTTGACGCCCATGAACGCCACCGATGGCCGCGCTGTCGGTCCGGACCAGCGGCCGGGTGTGTCCGCGGAATTGCTCGATGTGCTATCCGTTGCCGAATTGTGTGGGTGCTCAGCCCGGACTGTACGGCGGTTGGCCGACGCCGGCCGGATACCACGCCCGATCCGGCTCGGCAGCCTAGTGCGTTGGCGCCGCGTGGAGGTCATGAGTTGGATCGATGGTGGCTGCCAGCCGATCGGGGCCGCGAAGGGCACCGGAAGATGAGTGGGCCCGATACCTTCCGGCCCGTCACTCGCACCGAGCCGTGCGTCATCTGCGGCAAAGAGAATTGGTGCCGGCGCACGGCGGATGGCGCTCAGGAGTGCCATCGGATCGACGAGCCGGAGGTGAACGGGTACGAGCGCATCGCTAGTACTCCCGCCGGTTTCACGGTCTATCGGCGCTCCGGAGATCGGCAGGCCGACAATTCGAAGAGGAGCAGCTCGCGCAAGAGCGGAGAACAGTCGGTCATCACGGTCGACCTTGCCGCCGAAGATCGCAAGTTCCAGGCCGCGCTTTCATCGGAACGAAAGACAACCATCGCCCAGCAACTCGGTGTGAACGTGGCGGCGCTCGACAGCATAGGCATCGGACAAGCGGATGAAAAGGATCTCAGGCGCCTTCGAGCAAGCGGTGGCGGGTGGAAGAAGGCCTATCCACTCCTTGTATCCTCTTTTCCCGAGTGCGATGCGACTGGTGCTGTCGTCGGCATTTGCTTCCGGGCTGACGATGGGCGCAAAGGCTCGCCGAGCGGCAAGGTCGGTGCGAAACGTGGACTCATCATTCCCTCAACGCTGCTTGCCAAGCCCGATCCAGTCATGCTCGTCGAAGGGCCGAGTGACGTTGCCGCGTGCGAGACGCTCGGTCTCGCGTCGGTCGGCAGGCCGAGTAATACTTCGGGGGGCATGTTCATCGCGAAGCTGCTTGCGGGGCGAGAGGTCCTCGTTGTTGGTGAGAACGATCAGAAACCCGCAGGCAGTTGGCCCGGACGCGATGGTGCCGAAAAGCTCGCGAGGTACTTGGCCAAGACGTGGAAGCAAGTCGTTCGCTGGGCACTTCCACCGAAAGAACACAAGGATATCCGCGCATACCTGGAGGATCTCCACGCGAATGGCCTGAACGTCAACGACGAGCAGACGTGCCAGGAAGCAGGGAAACGGCTTGTCGAGAGCCTTCTCGCTACGGCAACTGAGGAACACCCGCCGGAATCATCATCCGAAGCGCGCAAAGCCGATGGCGGTGCCCGCGCAGTGCTCCTGCGCCTCTGTGCCGCGGCGGGTGATCACTTATTCCATGACAACGAGAACCGAGCATTCGTAGTCGTGCGGGAAGGGCGAGTCGCGAGAACGCTACCTGTGAAGTCACGAGAATACAGCTTGCTCCTTGGGCTGCGGTATTACAGGGCTACCGGATTAGGTCTCCCGTCTATGGCGAAAACCGAGGCCATCGCCACGCTAGAGGGTCTCGCCATCTACGAAGGCCCCGAGGAGATGGTCTTCATACGGATTGGCGAATACGAAGGCAACGTTGTCCTTGACCTGTGCGATGAGCGCCGGCGCGTCGTTGTGATCGGCAAAGACGGCTGGGGAATCGTCAATGAGTCGCCTATTCGGTTCCGCAGGACCCGCGGTATGCTTGCGCTCCCGGCCCCCATTCCCGGTGGCTCGATCAAGGATCTTCGTCCCTTCATGAACGTCCATACCGAGGGCGATTTCATCCTCGTCTGCGCCTTCATCCTAGGATGCTTTAACCCGCGCGGGCCATTCCCGATCCTGCTCGTGAACGGTGAACCGGGTTCAGCCAAGTCCACGCTTTGCCGCTTCATTCGGGCTCTGATCGATCCGAACAAGGCACCTCTCCGCAGCGAACCGAGAGACGATCGCGATCTCGCGATCGCTGCGAACAACGCGTGGATGATCGGCCTTGACAATATGTCGCGCGTCAGTGAACGGATATCCAACGCGCTCTGCCGGCTTGCCACAGGTGGTGGTTTCGCAACGCGAGAGCTCTACACCGACGCCGACGAGACCATCTTCGACGCGAAGAGACCGGTTATGATCAACGGCATAGGAGATATCGCCGACCGGAGCGATCTGGTCGATCGCGCCGTTCGATTACTACTTCCCATTATCCCTGAACATCGACGCCGGACCGAGAAGACCATCTGGTTAGCGATCGAAGAACAGCGGCCGGCAATCCTCGGCGCATTTCTCGATGCTGTCAGCGTTGCACTCCGGGACCAAGCCGCTGTGCGGTTCACGAAGCTCCCGAGGATGGCGGACTTCGCCAGTTGGGTCGTCGCTGCCGAAGGTGTGTGCCCGTGGGCACCTGGTTTATTCATCGCCGCGTTTGATGACCAACGCCGGGAGGCCGACGAATTCGTCATCGAGGCGAGTCCCCTCGCAAGTGCCGTCAGGGGCCGGGTCGAACTGGAGGGCGACATCGAGGGGACAGCCACGGAGATCCTCAAACTCCTTTCGGCCGACAAGGACGACAAGGTCCTGAAGCATCGCGACTGGCCCAAAGGAGCGCCGGCCTTCGGGACAAAGCTCCGGGAAGTCGCACCGAACCTGCGTCGACTCGGCATCGAGGTGCAGTTTGATCGCAACGAGGGGCGTCGGACGATCACCATCCGCAAGAATGATGAAGCCCCGGATTTGCCGTCATCGCTGTCACTGCTGTCACCTGGCGTGCAAGAAGCCGCCCTCGAAGCCGACAGCGGGGGCCCAGTGGGTCCGAGTAATGACAGCGGATCGCCATTCTGTGACAGCGACACGGCCGCCGATGACAGCGTTCCTGTTCAGGAAGGTTCGAAAGGCGGATACATGACAGCAATGACAGCGATGACAGCAATTCCCCCCGAATCTGAGCGCGACGCTCAAGGCCCTGGCCCTGAGTCAGATGCGGCTGGAGATGAGGGCGTAACATGACCGTCGGTGCGAACGCTTGGGTAGACTGGGCTACGACGGGAGCGGCCGCGGAATCCGCACGCCGTTCCGACCGCGTGGGATGTCATTGGACTGCGAAAAAGGCCGGAGGAAAGGCGGCTAGGTCGCCTTGCCTTCCCGGGCGACTTGCCGCTCAGTGGAGGTGACCCGGGATGGTCCCGGGGCGAGACCTGAAGATGGGAATGATACTCCGCAAACAGTACACGATGCCGATTCCGCCCGGTGCGGAGATCACCGAGCGCGACGGACGGCGCGTGGCCCGCTGGCGGCTCCGGAACGGGGAGCATCGCTCGGCGGAGGTGGTCAACGGCAAGGACGGCAAGGTGCGCGTTCGTGGTCAGTCTCAGCTCTACATGGCCCGCTATCGCGACGGGGGCGGTGAGATCGTTGAGGTTGCCACGGGATGCAAAGAAGCGGTTGCGGCGAGGGCGGTCCTGACACAACTCGAGCGCCGCGCTGAACTCGTCCGTGCAGGCGTTCTGACGGCCGCAGAGGATGACGCAGCCGATTACGCGGGTCAGTCATTGTCGAGGCACCTGGATGCATACGAACGGCACCTCCGGGCCAGGGGCGGCGATCCACGCCGCATCTCGATGCTTCGCCGTCGACTCGAGCGGCTGGTTCGTGATTGCCGCTTCTCCAGGCTCAACAAGATGTCAGCCGGTCCCATCGAGCGGTGGCTCGTCGAACAGGCCGATGCCGGCATGGCCGCATCAACCCGCAACTCCTACCGCGAAGCCGCCGTCTGTTTCGGCAACTGGTGCCGCCGCACGCATCGGCTGACGCACAACCCCTTCGGCGACGTTCCGCGGGCTGACCAGAACGTGGACCGGCGACATCAGCGTCGGGCACTGACGGAGGCGGAGCTGATGCGTCTCCTTACGGTCGCACGTCTGCGCCCTCTGGCTGAATTCGGCCGCGAGATCATGGCGGCCAAGGCGGATCCCAAGCGATCACCTCGAAGCCGTGCAACGTGGAAGCGCAAACCTCTGACACCCGAGAACATCGAGACAGCCGCGGAGCGGGCGCGAGGAGCGCTCGAGGACAATCCTGATCTGATCGCACGGCTGGAACGAACCGGGTACGAGCGCGCGTTGACGTACAAGGCGCTCGTCTTGACCGGCCTCAGGAAGGGGGAACTGGCGTCACTGACCGTCGGCCAACTCGACTTCGGTGGTCGCGTGGCGTACGCCGTCCTGAATGCTGCCGACGAGAAGAACCGCCAAGGCTCGAACATCCCTCTGAGGGCGGACTTGGCGACTGAGCTGTCCTCGTGGCTTGAGGAGCGGCTCGGCGAATTGCAGAAAGAAGCCCGCAAGAGCCGCAAGCCGATACCGGCGCGCCTGCCGGCTTCTACGCCGTTGTTCCACATCCCTTCCGGACTGGCGCGTATCCTCGACCGCGACTTGGCTGCCGCAGGCATCCCCAAGCGTGATGAACGGAACCGCGTCGTCGATGTTCACGCGCTCAGAGTGACGTTCGGCACCCATCTGTCCGCTGCCGGCGTTTCACTCCGTACGGCTCAAGCTGCGATGCGGCATTCCAAACCCGAGCTGACCGCGAACATCTACACCGATCCGAAGCTGCTCGACGTAGCAGGAGCCCTCGACGCGCTACCCGCTCTGGCACTCCCACCCAAGGCCGCTCGGACCGGCGCAACTGCGTCTGACGTAGAACGCCCAATCCGCCGCCGGGCCACCTCCTGATCCACGCAAGGCGTTGGTGGCCTGCCCCCGCTGATGGTGCCACTTCCGATGTAATTCCGAGGGCCTCGTAGGGCGGTCTTCGTTGACCAAAGCACGCCCCGTAGCCGCCACCCATTCCGTTACCTTGCACTAAACCTTGCACGTACGCGCGTCCATTGTCGTCAATCCTGGTCACTTGCTGTCAAAACGAACGGTGTTTCTGGGGGAAGGCGGACGCGCGGTGGGATCGTCGTAACTCGCGCCCCCGTCGAAAGAAGGACGCCGTTGTCGCCCGTGGACAACGGCTGTCATCGAAAGCGGGTGATGGGATTTGAACCCACGACATTCACGTTGGCAACGTGACGCTCTACCACTGAGCTACACCCGCGCGGTATTGGATTGTCACGCCTAAGCCTACACAGCCCGGGTGGGGTTGTCAACGCCCGCTCCCGCGCGGTGTGACTGTCCATTCTCGGTCCTTATAGCGCTTTCAAGGCAAGTGTAGCGCCAGATGGCGGTCGTTATCCGGGCGAAACACGCAATCGGACGCCACAGCTGGATAGAGCTTGCTCTAACGGGTCATTCGCTTGCCGGCTCGATCCTGGATGTCATGCTTCCCCGGCACTGCTCGATGCGCCAGTCTCGCCCGAAGGCGTGGATCTGATCTCGCTTCAGCTCCGCCCGTTCCAAGGTAGTCGTATCGAGGACGACGTGGCCCGTCTCGTCCACCTCGCAGGCCCGTTGGTACGCTTGCTCGCTTGCCAGGCCGAACAGCTTGCGCAACATGCCGATGACGTACTCGTAGGTATGGTCGTCATCATCAAGGAGGATCACGTGATAGAGCGGTTGCTTCCTTCTCCGAGTCCGGGGTTCCGGAGCGAGCTTTGTTGCTCGCCCTTCTGCCACTTCGATCGTCGTGCTCATGGCCCGTTTCCCTAACGGAATCTCTCCATCAACGCAACAGTCTCGACCGCTCTGCGGTCCGGTTGATACCGCCCTTCCGTGAAGGATACGAGAAACGGCTGATCAATCAAGACGTCCGGCGTCGAAACCGGTCAGGTCACCCGAGGCCGCCCGCCCCGTCAGCCGTGCTCCACCTTTGGGGGCGACGGGCCGTATTGTGTGCCACTGCTTTCAAGCAGTACCGATCGCGGATTCCGCAGGGTCCGTGCACTGGCCACAGAGTGGCCTTCTAATCGAGCAGTGGCATCCGCTAACTTAAGTGTGGCGGTACACTAGCGCGATTCGTCGCGCAGTGTCTCTTCCAGCAACGTACCGTGCAGCGTTAGCGCCGTTGCGGCATCGATTCGGATGTCGGCGAACCGGTCCACGTGCTCGCGCTTGCCCGTAAAGACGACGATCCGGTCCCGTCGCGTTCGGCCGACGAGCTGGTCCGAACGCCGCCAGTCAACCTCCTCGCCCCGCAACTGTTCCGCCTCCTGGGCCTTCAGGGCCGCCTTGCTGTACCCCTCGATCAACACCTCCACGGTTGAACCGGTCAGCCGTTGGTTGTCGGCCAAGGAGATCGACTCCTGCAACGCGAGCAGATCCATGTTGCGGCGTCGCTTCACGTCTTCCAGTACGTCATCTTTCTGGTTTCTGTCAGCCACGGTTCCCGGGCGGGGCGAGTACTTGAAGACGAAGATGTTCTTGAACCGGCACCGCTCGATCAGCTTCATCGATGCCTCGTGGTCTTCCTGGGTCTCGCCGCAGAAGCCCACGATAAAATCGCTCGCGATCGTGATTCCTGGAACGCACTCGCACGCCCGGTCGACCAGATTGACGTACTGCTCGACCGTATAACCTCGGCGCATCCGCCTGAGGACGTCGTTGCTCCCGCTCTGAACGGGCAGGTGCAGATACTCGCAAACCTCCGGCAGATCGCGCATCGCCTCGAGAATGTCGTCGGTGAAGTCACCGGGGTAGCTCGTCACGAACCGGACGCGCTCGATCCCGCTCACCCCGCAGACGCGGTCCAACAGTTCCGCGAATCGAACGGTCCGTCCATTCTCCTGGTGAATGTAACTGTTGACGGTCTGGCCGAGCAGCGTGACCTCCTTGGCTCCATGGTCGGCGAGCATCCTGGCTTCGTCGATGATTTGAGACGGCGGTCGGCTCCGTTCGGCGCCGCGCGTGAAAGGTACAATGCAGAATGTGCAGAACTTGTCGCAACCGCGCTGGACCCGAATGTACGGTTGCAGGACGCCTCGGCCCGCCCCGGGGGCGCGCGACAAATCGAGGGCCTCGACCGAGTCATATTCGAGGGCACGTTGGAGCGGCGTGCTTCTGCGAGACATCGACTGCGACAGCGCAATCGCCCTCGCTCGGTTCGCCCGCACCTCCTCAATCAGCGCGGGGACCTTGTTCAACTCGCCCGGGCCGCACACCAGATCGACGTGTGGCATTTTCTTGAAGATCCCGTCCGGGTCGCGCTCGGCCATACATCCAATCACGCCGACGATCATATCGGCGTGGATGGCTTTGGGCTTCCTCAGGGCGCCGAGCCGCGACAGCGCCTTCTGCTCGGCGTGATCGCGGACGCTGCACGTGTTGATCAGCGCGACGTCGGCCCGGGTCATGTCGTCGATAGGTTCGTAGCCCAGCGCGCGTAGTTGTCCCAGGACGAGCTCGCTGTCGAGCACGTTCATCTGGCAGCCCATCGTTTCGAGGTAGACCGTCCGCCGCTGCATGGCGAGCACTTCGCCCCCTGCCGACCACATCGCACAACGGCGCTATTGTACGTTCGAGCGCCTGTGCGGACAAACCGGGTTATGGAGATGTTTCCGTTATCGTGTATCGCATCCCCTCCCAACCCCTCCTGGTCAAGGAGGGGAGGAAGAAACGCGATCACCTTCCCGCGCACTTGCTGAAGAACGCATCGAGCCTTTGTCGGCCCTCGCCGTCGGTGTCGACAAGCGCGCCGACATGGTGGCCTTCCTGAATGACCCAGAGCGATTTCGGCTCGCCGGCGGCGGCGTGCAGATCGAGCGTCTGGCGATGGTCGCAGACGGAGTCAGCCGTTCCCGTGATGAAAAACGTCGGCGTCGGCGCTATCTTGGCAACGTGGTCGATTGGGTCATAACCGGGTCCGACGAA
This sequence comes from uncultured Phycisphaerales bacterium, assembly GCA_965371725.1. Lineage (GTDB taxonomy): Bacteria > Planctomycetota > Phycisphaerae > UBA1845 > UBA1845 > CBDUZO01. The sequence goes on along the minus strand of CBDUZO010000052.1, from coordinate 14,701 downwards.
CCAGGGGATCAGTGGGCTAAGACCCCACAGCAGGATCGTTCGTTTGCAGACAAAGCGAGCCTCGCGGCGATACTCGCTGAACGCCCCCTCGATTGCGACGCTTCGAAGGTCCTTCCGTTGCGAAGCCGCAACGATCCCGACCGCCCCGCCGAGCGATTGACCGAACAGGACGATCCGCGACTCATCCACGTCTTCGCGCGCGCGGACGTAGTCGATGGCCGCATGGGCGTCGGCGATGGTGCCTTCACGGGTGGGGCGGCCCTCGGATTGACCGAAGCCCCGATAGTCAAAAACCAACACGTTCCAACCGATCGTAGGCATCCAGGCGACGTAGCTGAAATGGCCCGTAATGTTTCCGGCGTTGCCGTGGCAATGGACGACGGTGCCTTTTGGATTTCCCTCGGCGGGTAGAAACCAGCCGTGCAGCTGCGCGCCGCCGCTGCTGAAGTGCACCGACTCATGCGCGACGATCCCCTCATCCTCCAGTTGAGCGTAGACCTCCCGCGAGGGATAGTAGAACCATCGATCACCCTTGGTTTGTGGCATAGAACAAGTTCTATTCTGATGTAGCGTCCGAATCCCAGAGTTTCCCCGGAGATTCTCAGCCGTCGGACGCGACGAGACCACGGAAAGCGCTATAGTCTTGATGTAGCAGCGCTGCAGCGGCCTGACAAGTCTCATGCGGGTGCCCCGTCCTTTTCGTTAGAAAAGGGTGGGGGACGGATTGAGCGAGTAGGGTGGGCACCGCCCACCAAGAACATCGCCGCCGATGGTGGGCCATGCCCACCCTACAATCCTCGAACAACCGTTCATCTCCCACCCTTCGCTCCGCGAAGGACGAGGCACCCATGCCTTGCGTGAGTGGCTGATAGGTCCGAAACCCCGTCCCGCGCATTTCTTCAACGGGCAGTCAGACTCGAGCCCGTTCACGGTTGACGAGTTGGTCAGCCAGGCGGGTGGGCTCGGGGAGGCGGTATCCCACCGAGCATTTCAGGGTGATTTCGACGGCGGCGTCGAGTGAGAGGCGGTGGCCTAGGCTCACGTACACGGGCTTGACCCGGTCGCGCGTGCGGAGAGCCATGGCTATGTGTTCGCCATTGTGCTCCAAGGCTGTGGTCGAGCCGCGGGCCAAACCGGGCGTGCCGCATGTGCCGACGAGCACGCTCTTGGCGCATCCCACACTGGGCCGATCGATCAGCAGGCCAACGTGGCACGCCAATCCGAACCGCCTGGGATGGGCGAGGCCCTGGCCGTCGAATAGGAATACATCGGGTTCGGTCTCGAGCTTACGCAGGGCAGCCACCAGCGCCGGCGCTTCCCGAAACGAGAGAAGACCCGGTACGTATGGAAACGTCACCGGTTGTCGAACGACGTGCTGCTCGACGATCTCGTGAGCCTTTACGTCCCAGACGATGACCCCGGCTACGCACTTCCGCTTATCCGGCGTGAACGCCAGGTCGGCGCCGGCAGCCAGTCTGAGCCCGCGGATGCGCCCTTTCCTGATGACGCGTTCGGCAAGCCGGCGCTGAATCTCGACGGCCTCTTTCGGCGTGACGGACCAGGAATGCGGCGAACGTGGGATTCTCACGAGAACTCGGACTCACACATTGACCATGCCCCGGGTGCGTAAGTGCATTCGCCCGACCGCGCTACACGGAAGACGCAGCCCGCTGTAGACCCCGCGGCTCGGCACACAGAAACGGGAAATGCTCTAGTCCCGACGTGCCAGGCCGAGCAGGTCGTGTCGATCGCCGAGCGTGACCGTGGTCTTGCGTTTCACGCCCCTGCGCAGATAGGTAATCTCGACCTCGGTGCCCACCGGCGAGTATTGAATCAGCCGGACGAGATGGTCGGAGTTCTGCACGGTCCGCCCGTCGATCTCGATCACGATATCATCGCGCCGCAGCCCGGCCTTCGCCGCCGGACCGTTTGAGGGGTTGATGCCCGTGATCTTCGCGCCGCGATGGGCCCGGGTATGGGCGACGACCCTGGACCGCGGTTGCGGGACGTCATCGACGTTGACCCCCATGAACCCGTATCGGACCACCTGCCCGTCCTTGAGCGTCTGAAGGATGTGCCAAGTGTTCCGGTTGATCGGAATCGCAAACCCGGCGCCCTCGTTAACGCCTGTGCTCGTTTCGATGGCGGTGATCATGCCGATGACCTCGTGGTCGATGTTGAAGAGTGGTCCGCCGCTATTGCCGGGGTTGATGGCGGCTGACGTCTCGATCAAGTTGCCGTAGTAGCGCAGTTGCTCGTTGACGCTGAGCTGGTCGGTCATCTCGCGGGCGAGGGCGGAGACGACGCCCACGGTGACGGAGGATTGGCCGCCGCGGTTGGCAAGACCGAATGGGTTCCCACAGGCGAAGGCCCATTGCCCGACCTTGACCTTGCCGGCATCGCCACGACGCACCGGTCTGAGATCCTTGGCATCGATCTTGAGGACCGCCAGGTCGCTCCGGCGATCAACCTGTCGGACCGTCGCATTGTACGTCTGTCCGGTGTCGAGGATCACCGAGATGGCTCCGGCTCCAGCCACGACGTGTTGGTTCGTGGCAATGTATCCGTTGGGGTCGATGACGAAACCGCTGCCCTGGTTGAGCGGGCTGGTAATGAAGCCCCGCTCGGCGACGCGGGAGTCATGGACGGTGTAGGTTCGGATCGCTACGACGCTGGGGCGGACGTCGTCAGCCAGCTCAACGAAGGCGTCCTGGAGCGCCCTCAGGTCAACCGGTTCATATCGATCGGGCGGGCCTGCGAGGGTGGGAATCGGCCGGATCGCGCAAAAGGCCAGGATCGGTACGACCAGGATCCAATGGGCTGTGGTCAAACCGGTTGAATGTGTGCGATTCATCGAGACCCTCGCTGCATCGGACGCGGACCTGCAAGTCGCGTCGTTTCGTGTATTATATCTCGGTAGCCGTGGGACGGCTCGATAAATCATTTGCAAAATCGGACGTTCCTGCCGCGCTGACGATTTCTTACGTGGTGGTGACGGGTGCTTGATGCCGTGAACGACGCGACGCTTCACAAGCTGGAGTTCAACGAGGTCCGGGAGGTGCTGGCGGGATACTGCGGCAGCCGCCTGGGCAAAAGCCTCGCCCTCGCGTTGACGCCGACTGCCAAGGTGAAGCTCGCACGCCAGTGGTTGGCGCAGGTTCGCGAGCTCATGGTCGTGGCTGATGAGTTTAACCTGCCGCCGATGGGCGGCGTGCACGATGTTCGTGAGGAGGTGCGGGCAGCGGCCTTCCCGGCGCCGCTGGAGGCTGACGCACTGGCTCAGGTCTCCGAGACGCTCAGCGCCACAGCCGGTATCCGTGCGTGGTTCCTGCGGATTGGTGAGGCGGCGCCGTCACTTGTGCCGCTTCGGGAGCGCGTTGTGAACCTCAGCCCGATAGCCGAAGCGATTGACGAGGCCATCGACCCGCGCGGCGAGGTTCGAGACTACGCGTCGCCGCGGCTGGCGTCGATCCGGCGCGCGATCGAGGATGCGAAGGCCGGAACCCGTAAGGTCTTCGACCGTATCCTGCGCCAGACCTCACTGGCCAGGATGCTGCAGTACGCCGGGGCAACGTTCCACGCCGATCGGATGGTTCTTCCGCTGAAGGCGGAGCATCGCGGGCGGATTCCCGGCATCATTCATCGGGCGTCCGACTCGGGGGCGACGCTCTTTGTCGAGCCGTCTGAGTCCGTCGAACTGAACAACACGATTGTCCGGTTGCGTGATGAGGAGAGCAAGGAGATCACCCGAATCCTTCGCGGGCTTTCGCAGCGGATCAACGCAAACGCCAAGACGATCCTGCGTACGCTTCAGGCGATCGGCGTGCTCGACTTGATCTCGGCCAAGTGTCGTTATGCCAAGAAACGCAAGTGCGCATGTCCGGACATCAACTCGGACGGTGTGCTCGATCTGCACGACGCCCGGCATCCGCTTTTGATCGAACTCTTCGCGCGAGAGGACCGAGGGGGCAAGCCGCCGCGTGAGGTCGTACCCATTGATGTGCGGCTTGGGGATGACTTCGACATTCTCGTGGTTACGGGTCCGAACACCGGCGGCAAGACCGTGATGCTCAAGACGGTCGGGCTTCTTTCGTTGATGACACAGTGTGGCATTCCGATCCCGGCTGCCGAGGGCGCAAGGATGCCCGTCTTTCGCGAGATTTTTATCGACGTCGGTGATGAGCAGAGCCTGCAGCAGTCACTCAGCACGTTCAGCTCGCACCTGGCCACGCTGCTGGAGATTCTGCGGGAAAGCGGGCCGAGGTCGCTCGTGCTGATTGATGAGCTGGGCGCGGGGACCGATCCGGACGAGGGGGCGGCGATCGGACGGGCCGTCATCGCGGAACTGCTCGAGCTCAAGGTCAAGGCGGCGGTGACGACGCATCTTTCGGTGTTGAAGGCGGTGGCGTTTACGACGGATCGTGTCGACAACGCAGCCGTCGAGTTCGATCCGGAATCACTCATGCCGACCTTCCGCGTGCGTCTGGGTGAGCCGGGCAACAGCAACGCGCTGATCATCGCCAAACGCCTCGGCATGTCCGCGCGACTTGTCAAGCTTGCCAAAGGGTACCTGACGGACAGAGCGCAGGCGCTGAACAGGGCGATCGCCGGTACGCTTCGCTCGCGCCGCGAGGCGGAACAGGCCCGGAAAACCGCCCGCGAGGCGGAAGTCGAGGCGCAGCGCAGCCATGAGGAGTATCAGCGGCGAGCCGACGAGCTGAAGGAGTCACGAGAGACCTTCGAGCGCTGGACCGAGTGGGTCAATGCGCTCGGCGCAGGAGACGAAGTGTTCATCCGGTCACTCGAACGACCGGGTAAGATCGTCCGCATGCAGCTCCAGCAACAAACCGCCCTGGTGTCTTCCGGCGCCATGGACATCGAAGTGCCACTCCATGACATCGACTTCCCGCGGGAGGAGGATTAGCAAGGGGCGGTTGGCGGGAGGTTGAGCGATGCGCAGCAACGGGAACGGTTCCAAGGCCGATGGGATCAATCGTCCTCCGGCGGCGGGTCGTCCAGGAGGAGCAATCCGCGGCGGTCAGGCCTGTGGAGCCTGAACCCCATGTCGAGGTACGGCGGTCCGTCCTCCTGTCGAGCCACGATCCCGCCGTCATCTTCACCATCCTCGTTGACCGAGTAGACTACGATGCCGTCCTCCGTTTCTCGAAGGAGCAACGGTCCGTCGCTGAAGGGGTCGTCCGGGACACCATCGAGATAATCGGGGACGAGCTCCGCGATAGACGTCGGCAGCCGGCCGGTCTTCAACCGAAACCGCTCCGCAGCCAAGGCGACGCGCGTGCATTCCAACTGCGCTGTGATACGCAGGTGCAGAACGACGGAGCGTGAGAGACTGGGCAGCAGCATCCTGACAAGCACGTGCGTCATCGGTTCGGTCGGGACCGTAGCGTCGATGCGTTGGCCCGCTTGCATCATGGCCTTGGGGTCGTCCGCGGCATCAACAAGCCAGGTCAGAATCTCCGCGCCGCGCATCTGGTTCTTGCGGATGAGCATCTCAGGCAGCCACGTGATCCCTCCGTCGCCTGTTCCGTTCATCAGGTCGGCAAGAGAGACGTCTCCGGAGGCCAGGGATTCGCAGAGCCCGACAAAGAACGCCCGCTCGCCCAGGAAAGCCCATCGCATCGTGCCGCCGGTCAGGCGCGTTTTGATATCCTCATCGAGCCGAAGGAGCACCGGCTCGCCAACCTGACCGACACGGAGGACGTTCTCAACGGCCCGCACCAACAACGCGTCGCTCGCGATTTGCACCAACCGACCAATGACCGTCGGAAACTCATTGAGCGTGGCGCCGAGATGCGCTTGAATGTGAGCGTTGGCGGCAGCCCCCTCCAGATCGCCGTCCACGAGCATGAGCATGCTGCTCACAAGATGCAGCTTTGCGGCAGTCCGGAGAGGACTCAGCGTAGGCAACAAGGTTGCCAACGGATTCTTTTCGTAGGCGAGCTCACACCGTCCGTGTGGCATGTCGCGCAGGACGGATAGCTCGTCCAGCAGATCCCGGTGCTGATCCAGAAACTCGCGCGAGGGTTCGATGCGATGACGAGCGATGCCGGTGAAGAAGTCACCGCCTTTGTTCGCCGAACCGAGGACGAACACGTACCTTTCGGCGTTCACTTTGCTGAGCCGCTCAGCCAGGCGTTCGATCACCAAGGCACCGTTTTGCCCGTCGGGGATGGGTGTTCGGAGGGCTTCGATCTCCTCGTAGGTCAATGGTACGCCGCCTTCGCGCAGGTCGTTGGCGTATCGCTCCCACCGGGCGGTGGCGGCCCGGCTGAGCACGAAGACGGGCACCAGCACGATCAGCGCGAGGATACCGATACCCACCAGTAGCTTCGCCCACCAGGGAAACCAGGGATTCGGTTTGTTGGTAGATACGGACAAGTCAGTCCTCCTCGTCACGGTCAAGACGGGCCGGCGGCTGTGTTGTTATCCCAGCGACCGACCCTCCTGTATCCCCCCTTCCCGGGGGAGGATATGGGGTTGGCAAGACGGATGCCGGGAGCGGCGCCGCGCCGTGCGGCTTACACGGTCGCCTGGAGCGTCTTCTGCTTCCGTTCGAGGTTGCCCAGCAAGTCATCGAAGGACTTGATGAACGCATCGACACCGTCGATGCGGAGCTTGTCCGTCACGTCGTCGATGTCGATGCCCAACCGGGCAAGCTCGTGGAACAACCCACGGGCGTCATCGAGATTATCACGGATCGTGACGTCCGATCGTCCGTGATCGAGGGCGACGTCGATCGTGGCCGGCGGGATGGTGTTGACCGTGTGCGGGGCGACAAGCTCATCCACGTAAAGCGTATCGGGATAGTCGGGGTTCTTCGTACTGGTGCTTGCCCACACGGGCTTCTGCATATGCGCGCCGTGCCCGGCGAGCTTGGTGAATCGGTCGGATTTCTGGAAGACCTCCTCGAACCGGGCATAGGCGAGCTTCGCGTTGGCGACAGCCGCCTTCCCGAGCAGATGGTCAACCTTAGCGCCGGACTCGCGTTTCTGTTCGAGCAGCTTATCGACGAGCGTATCGACGCGGCTGACGAAGAACGACGCCACGGACCCCACGCTTGATGGATCGCCGCCTGCGCCGTGGAAGTGTTCGAGCCCGGCGATGTAAGCATCCATCACGCGGTCATACATGGTAAGCGAGAAGATGAGCGTGATGTTGACGTTAACGCCCGAGCCGATCAGCGATTCGATCGCCGGAATGCCCTCGTCCGTTGCGGGCACCTTGATCAGCACGTTGGGTTTTCCCAGCGCGTCAAACAGCCGATGCGCCTCGGCGATTGTGGCTTCGGTGTCATAGGCGAGTCTCGGATTGACCTCGAGGCTCACGTAACCGTCGGCGCCGCCGGTCCGATCGTAGATGGGTCGAAGCGTGTCGGCTGCGTCCGCGATGTCGGGGAGGATCAATCCCTCGTAGATCGCCATCTGATCATCATGTCGACCGATCAGCTTTTTGAGCAGGCCATCGTAGTCGGCGCCGCCCGAGAGGGCCTTCTGGAAAATCGACGGGTTTGACGTGACGCCGGTTGCGCCGAGATCGATCCAGCGGTGCAGCTCGCCGGACTCGATCATCCTGCGGCTGATGTTGTCGCACCAGACCGATTGACCCTGTTTGGAAAGCTTCTGAATCGTGTTGCCCACGCTTTTGCCCTTTCGTTCGGAGCCCACATCGGACCGGATGGCACCTGGGAGTCGACCGCTGATCCTCCGGTGATGATTATGACGAAAACAGTCGTATCGGCCAAGGGCGATGGTTCCACTGTCCGGCGTGGGGCAACGCGGATCGAGCCGCGGGTTGTGAGTTTATCGTTGGCGCGTGGGTCGGCGTTTGGGCGACGGCTCTGTGGGGGCGTCGGGACGCGGTTCGGACAGGCTTGCGATCAGGGCATCGGCGGGCGCGAGCTCGGAAGGCGTCTCTCGTCCGGTTCGCACGCCTTTGGGTCCGAACATCTCGTGCGTCGTGGCAAACCGGAAAAACGCGACCGCGTGATCCTCGGCGAGCACGCCGACGGCGCAGCCACAGAAGGCCAGAATCGGATCGGTCAGGCTCGTAACGCGGACGGGAATGAACATCTGGACGATCTCGATGGGGATGGAGACAGCCACGCCGATCATGCTGATCGCCAGCACGCGAGACCGTATCGGCATGGACGCGGCGCGCGGCCAGGTTATAGCCAGCAACGCCGCGAACAACGCAAAGGAGATGAACTTCTCCATGGCGTCGTCCATCATCAGATCGAACCGCGTGGCGAAGTAGGCGACGAACGGAAGAAAACCCTCCGAGCGGATCGAGGCAACCGGACCACTCTGCTCGATGTTGAATGTCAGGGGGATTACGCCCGCATAGGCGACGTATGCGAGCATCGCGACGCACCCGGCCCGTGCAAGGCGATGCAACTGCTCCACCTGATACCGGGGTGTCCAATGTTCCTTCGCGCGGTTGTACATCGCCAGCGTGACCAGACCGCCGCCGATCCCAAACAGACGAAATAGGATGTCCGTCGCGTCGAACCCGCGCGTAAGGATGGGGAGCTGGAGCAGGCTCAATCCGACGGCCAACAACCCGCCAATCCAGCACACAAGGACCCACGTGGTTCGTTCGGAAAACTGATACCGCTTCCGGAGCATGGGCCAAAGCAGCCACGCGAGCAGCGCAAACGATGCGCATTCCGCAGCCCACCGCGACCCGTGCTTCATACTCCGCCATCTGGCAAGTGACCAGCTCCGGTGGTCGTTTGACGCCAGGGCTTCGTCGGCGGCAACTGCGTCCTCCGTGACGACGGCGAAGGGCACGATTCGCGCCTTCTTGAAGCACTGTTTCAGCCGGGTCGAATCAAACGAGAAGGAGAATGGCAGCGCCGCCATCACGATCAGCGCCAGGCAATACACCTTCACGAATACGGTGCCGGGTTGCTCATGGAACTCGAACAACGCGGCGCCGAGGAATCGCGGCACGATCGTTCGCGCCGTCAGCGAGACGAAGACGCCTATGGATGTTCCGACGACATTGGAGGTGAGGTCGATGATCGAGGAGACTCGGGCGGCGGAGTAAGCCTGAATCCACTCGATACCTCCGCTGAGCACAGCCGCCGAACCGATTGCCAGCAGCGCCGCCGCCAGGCGGTTGCCCAGCAGGCGGCAGAACCAGCAGTGCAGGAGCAGACCGGCCGGAACGTACAGGAAGATGTTGCTGACGATGTCGGGGAACGTCAGGTGGTTCGTGGCGGCACTGAAAAAGACGGTTGAGCCTTCTTCAGCCTGCTCGCGGGCGAAATCGAAGGGCACAAGCCCGGTCTGTAGGATGAACAGGATGGCCAGCGTCGCCAGAAGCTCGATGTGGCGACGCACGAGGAAACCGGCGGCTGGATGACTCTTCTGGTCTGTGCTCATCGATCCGTACTTGGTGCCTGTCACCGAGCGTTCGAACCGGCACCCGGGCGATTGGGCTCGGTCATCCGGCGCGTCAAGGGGCTCCGCGTCTCACGTACGGGTTCGGCGGCCACCGGACGGGACGAATGGGGCCGGCAGGAATCCACCCTTCCGGCGTCTCGACATCCGCCGGTAGATCGTTGGCAATCAGCTTGCGGACACACGTGTGGACGATGCGCTCGAAGCGTTCCCGGACCAGGGCTTTCGAGTCGCATTCCCAGAGGTCTTCCGGATCGCGATCCCGCTCTTCCTTGGACGGATGCTTGGACACTGCTTGGGCGTGGAAGGAGGCGACCGGTTTGCCGGACGAGGTCTCGAACAGCACGCCGATCATCTCGGTCTCGCTCTCGCTCAGCTCGTTCATTCCATAGACGAGCCCGATCTGAGCGTTCAGCGCGTGCATGGCCGCGAGGACCTGCTCGGGGTAGGCATCGGAACCGCCGAGGTCGCACTGGGCGATCGGGAAAACCTCACTGATCGCCATCTGATCATCGAACGCCGAGTTCCATTGCAGCACCTCATTACGCGGATCACGCAGAAGGCGGGGTCGCGGCATCGGGTTCTCCTCGTCGCCGTCGGTAATCGCGATGCGCGACACGCTCATGGCAGCGGGGAAGAGGCCGTGCGTGGGTTTGGGCGTGGTGATCTCATAGCTGTTTGTCGGGATGGCCACTCCCCGCGCAGAGATGTCAGCCCATTGCACAAGTGGCTTGGGTGTCCAGGCGTCGACGTGTTTCTCGGCGCATCCGTGCGTCAGCGCGCCTACCGCGAGCGCGGTCAAATGCATGATCGTTGTCGCCCTCAATCTAGTCGCCTTGCGCATGTTCCAGGCGTAGGCCTCCCTGTTTGGGCATACCCCGATCCGAGTGGGGTACTACGAAGCTGGTCATCGTTTGGGATATCGGGTCGCTTCCGAACGCACTGGCCCAAAAAAAGCTGTGGGGCGTGTGGTGATGTGCAGGCCATCAGCTTATCGGCCGTTCGATCCGTCTTACCGTGCGGTCCCCCGTGCCATCCCGATAACTCACGTTGGGTCCGATGCCTACCGATGCACCTGAGGGTCCAGTCACAGGAGTAGCGCTATGCGCGCTGAAGCCGTGGCCGGCGCGGGCGGGTCAACCGCCGCGGCACCGGTCTTAGGACAGACAAGCGCAGATGCCCGTGTTGCAACCCGGCGAGGGCTTGGGTCGCTCGGGCAGCGCGCCTTGCGCCTGGTCGGCCAGGGTTTTCTCGGACTGCCGACCTCGACGTGGCTGTTGCTCGACCTGTCCGTCCTTGTGATCGGTCTGTGCATCGCCTACCGCGTCTTTCCACCACCCGAGCTCGAGACCACGCCCCACATCGTGCTGTGGCAGGCACTGGCCGTGTTCGCCTTTGCCCTTACGACCGCGGCGCTCGTTTTCGGATTGTACGAACATGAGACGCTCTTGGGCCGATCGCGCGTTTTGACGCGTATGTTGCTCACGGTGGGCACGGCCACGGTCGTGGTTTACGCCATTATTTACGTAGTGATGTATGCGACGGTGAGCCGGCGCGTGACCGGACTGGTCATGGCGCTGTCTCTGGTTAGCGGGACGGGCATCCGGTTGGCCGCCTGTGTGGCCATCCGGCAAGTGCACCGGGGCCTGCTGGTTGTCGGATCGAGGTCTCTGTACGAGTCCTTCAAGCAGGCCCAGGCGAATGGTTTTCTCTCGGAGTATCGCCTTGTTGGCTACGCCGATACGGATGAGAGGTCAGCCGATTCATCCACCGACCCATCCTATCGGGGTCACGTGAAGAACCTGATCCCGAGACTTCGTGAGCAACGTATTACGGACATCGTGGCCGGTGCCCTCACGGCGCGTGATCCGCAGGTGATGTCCTGGATGATTCCCTGCCTTCAGTGTGGTTGCCGCGTGACGAACGAAGCCATCTTCTACGAGAAGGCGACGGGACAGATTCTCGTTGATGAAATCACTCCGGCGTGGTTTCTCTTCGCCGACCTGAAGGTGCATTGCGATCGGTATGCCACGGTCAAGAGGGCGTTTGACCTGGTCGCAGCCGGGGTCGGTTTGTGTGTGACGGCTCTGCTCTGGCCGCTGATTGCCTTGGCGATCAAGCTGTGCGACTTCGGGCCGGTCTTCTACTCGCAGTATCGCGTTGGCCAGAACGGGCAGATTTTCAAGTTCTTCAAGTTCCGAACGATGCATCCGAGAGCGGAGAACGGCAAGAGCGTTTGGGCGTCGCCGAACGATCCACGTGTGACGCCCGTGGGCCGCTTCCTCCGCAGGACAAGGCTCGATGAGCTGCCACAGCTCTACAACGTATTGGTGGGGCAAATGTCCGTGGTCGGACCGCGACCCGAACGCCCCGATATCGTCGGCGACCTCGCCGTCAAGGTGCCCTACTACGCCGAGCGCCATCTGGTCAAACCGGGCATCACCGGCTGGGCGCAGATCAGCTTCCGCTACGGCGCGTCCGTCGAGGACGCCAAGCGGAAGCTCCAGTTCGATCTCTACTACCTCAAAAACATGTCCTTCGAACTGGATCTGATTATCCTGTTCCGAACGCTGGGCACGTTCCTACGCGGATCCTGCTGAGAACACGCCTGGTGAAGTGGGCCCCTCCTCCGCTTTAGCGCTTTCGGTGGTCTTGTAGCGAGTCCGCGCGGGTATCCCGTGTGCTACAGCGACTCTCGAGCCTGAAACCGCTGCACGAACCCCCCTCTATCCGCCCTTGGCAAGGGGGGATAGAGGGGGTTGATCGCTACACAAAGAGAAACTTTGCTCTATTGCCACAGTGCGGCGATGATTTCCGGAATCAATTCAGCCACCGTTGGGTTCGGGAAGCTCATGTGCGGGTCAAGCAGCCGCCCGGCCAGGTCACGGCGATCCGGACGTGCCATGTGGGTGACGCACCAGTCAACAAGGCCCATTACGGTCATCCGGATGTCAGGCGGCGTAAGCCCGTCCGACCATGCATCGCTCGTCAACATGCGCACCATACCGTCGGCGAAGGATTCTTCACCATCCCCCTCGCCGTCGTCTCCCGCGTCACACGGGTAAGCGCCTCCGCCACCGGCGCCCGCACGCCCGTTGCACGGGCATTCAGGCAAGCTCACGTTCACCCACTTTCTGTACGTCTGCGTTCCATTAAGCAGATCGATGACGCGCAGGATGTCTGCCGGCGCAGGTGTACCGTCGCGATCCACATCCACGGAGTAGTGTGGGCGAAGAGTCACACCATTAAGATGGTCAATCACTGCAAGGACGTCATACGGCGCGCTTGTCAGATCCCCATTCACATCCGCCGGCAACCACCCGATGCAAGTAGTTGTCTCGCTGCAATCATGCGTGAACTGCATCCAGTCGCCGGTAAATACCGGAGTGGGATACCAGAGCGGATCAAACGCAAACGTCACGGCGTCATCGTGAACCGTAACGTCATAAAAATGCGGGTGTATCGTCGGGTATGGACCGAACGACACGCTAAACTCATCGCTCGCCAGGTATCTCAAATCCCCCGTCATCGTAAGCGTCCAGTCCAAGACGGCATGGTTGGACCCATCCGGATCAGAGGGCTGGCGCGCATCGACCGCGCAACTCGGAGGCCAGGACTCGACGATCGCCTGCCCGCGACAGATGTCATACTCGTGCGCTCCCATGTCCACCACCTCGAGGTAGTCCGGCGGGTCGGGCACGCCCGTATCGGGTGTCAGCGGGTCGTCAACAAACCGCGAAACGCCCCCCAAACCGAGCGGCACTCGCTCGGTCGTGTTTTCGTCCTCGTCAAGGTCGTCGGTGTCCAGCGGGACCTGGAGATCACTCGCCGCGTCAATGCAGGGAGAATCAGAAAGAAGGCGGTAATCCGCCTGGGTGGGATTCACGAAGTTCGGAGCGTCCGTTATGTTGCCAAGCCCCCAATTCAGGTCGGCCGACCCATAATCCCAGACAAGGCCCGCCCCGCCCTCGATGTCACTGTACTGAACGGTCGTGTCACCCACGATGGTCAACTGACTCCCGATCGACTCTCTCGGGAGGTTGCCCCAGAGGATGCAGTTGGAGATCGTCGACGCCCCGCAGAACACACCGCCGGACGCACTTCCCGTCGCCTCGTTCCCGGTGATGGTGCAGTTGCTGAGGACGAGCTTTGACCCCGCGATTCCACCGACTTGACTGGCCACGTTGTCGGCCACCAGCGTGTTTGTGAACACATTGGTCCCACCCGTTTGAAGAAAGATCCCGCCACCGACATCCAAAGCGATGTTGTTGGTCACCGCGCAGTTGATCATGGTGGTCACACTGGAGTCCTTGACACCCACGGCGCCCCCGTAGTACCCGCCGTGGTTGCCAGCGAGCGTGCAGTCAATGAACGTCACGTCCGCGTAACCGATCGGGCTCACGCCGCCGCCCGCGTAAGACGCGGAGTTGCCTACGATCCGGCAATTCCGAACGGTCAAGACCGCGTTGCTCTTGGGTAATATCCCACCCGCGCGGTTGTTCGGCTCGCCCCCGAGATGGGCGTTTCCGCCAGTGATGGTGAAGCCGTCGAGCACGGCACCGCTGATATTGACCACAACGACGTGCCAGCTGTTGTCGTCGGTGTTCTGTGGAAGAAAACAGATGTTACCCTCTCCGCAGCGACCACCGTAGGCATCGCAATCCGGAGAGTCCTCGTCGCAGGCTACGGGGGCATCATCACCGAGGAGGTCGCCCGACAGGATCGTCTCGTGGCCTTGAATGTTCCGCTCATCGGGATCGGGCGCGCCGCACCCGGCATACCCGCCGAGGACTGTCACGTTCCTGACAAGTTCGAACGACTTACTGGGCCACAAGTCGTGCGGCGTATAAACACCGTCGGCAACGCGAATCTCGGTGACGTTGGAGTAGGGGGCCTCGGCCTCGGTCAGGGCCTCCTCCAAGTACACAAACGCCTCACACCAACTCGATCCGTCGTGCGTCGGCCCGGGCGCCGCATGATCCACGTACAGGATTTCTCCGCTTGCCGCCATGGCGACCGATAACGCAACACACGCCGCGATCCAATATGACAATCTTGTGCTCTGCATCACTGCACCTCCTTTTGACTGAAACTCTTCAGTTCACTCAACGGGAAACCAGTTCATACACCCTTACGGTCGTCCCTGGATTCGCCGCGATCCCACCACGTCCACTGGAAACGCAGGTCCTCCAACGCAGGCGATCCACCGACGGAGTAATAATAAAGGTTCTCCTCCGAATTAGTTACTGGAGAATCGCCCCGGTAATGCCTGTTTG
>CBDUZO010000051.1:0-30378 GCA_965371725.1 uncultured Phycisphaerales bacterium | reverse complement strand
TTGAAGGCCTTTTCTAACGCGCGAAACAACCCGCGCTCGCTTATTCTGGGTCTAGCTTACCCCAACAAGGGCAGGGGACGATGAAACGGGTTGGGGCACGAGGGCACGACCACCACATCAGGGTTTATCGGAGTACGGGCAAGGCGCAGGGGATGGGGAACTCGCCGGAGATAACGCCAGAGGCACAGCCTGTTGACTTGGGTTTCCGATGCACAGGAGCCGTGACGCCTGTCGCGGTTCAGGGATCTTGGAATGACGCCGGATAAGAACGTACGCGTGCTTGTCGTTGACGACGATCTGGCGGCCCTGGCGCTCATCGCCCGGACCGTCGAGTCGGCCGGGCACGAGGTCCTTACCGCGTGCAACGGCATGGAGGGTATGCGTGTTGCCCTCGAGCAGGGTCCGCCACTGATCATCACGGACTGGACCATGCCCGAGATGGACGGGGTGGAGTTCTGCCGCGCGATCCGCTCCCACGAGGGAATCTCGTTTGCATTCGTAATTCTCTTAACGGCGCACAGCGACGAAGATCGTCTCGTCGAGGCGTTCGATGCGGGCGCGGACGATTACCTCAGCAAACCATTCAATCGGCGTGAGCTGCTGGCCCGGTTGCACGCCGGCATACGGATCATCCAATTGCAGGAGGATCTTAATCGCCGCCGCCGCGAAATGCACCGAGCGAACGCAGAGCTTGCCATCACCCACACGGATCTGGCGCGAGCCAACGAGCGGCTCAACCTGATGGCCACGACCGATGAGCTGACCGGTCTGACGAACCGCCGTGAGGCGATGGTACGCCTTGACGAAGCCTGGGCCGTCTCCGGTCGGCGCGACGAATCGCTCTCCTGCATCATGCTGGACATCGACCACTTCAAGAAGTTTAACGACGCGTACGGCCACGCGATCGGCGATCTCGTTCTCAAGGAGATTGCCCACACACTTAAGGCCTGCTCGCGGTCCGACGAACGCGTGTGTCGCGTGGGCGGAGAGGAGTTCCTCGTCGTCCTGTCCCCCGGCTCGACGGAAGCGATGGCGGGTGTCGCCGCGGAGCGCATGCGAAAGGCCATCGAGGTCCGTCGGGTCGAGTCCGACGGCATGGAACTAAAAGTGACCATCAGCCTCGGCGTTGCCGAGCGGACGCCGGAGACGGCCGACCCCGATGATCTGCTCAGCGTGGCTGACGCCGCGCTGTACGCCGCGAAGAAAGCCGGGCGAAACCGCGTGGCTTGCGCGAGTGAGGACAACGGTGAGGGGGACGATGAAACCGCGATCCAGGACGATTCCGCAAGCCCCATCGCACCCGCCCCAAGAGCACACGGCGCTACCGCCGGTAAGGTCCTCGTTGTCGATGATGACGTGAGTATGCGGGCGCTCTGTGCTCGACTGCTGGCCCGTGAAGGGTATCAGGTGGAGGAGGCCATTGACGGGCTCGATGCGCTGGTCAAAGTCCACCACTTCCATCCGGACGTGATCATCATGGACTCCATGATGCCCAACATGAATGGAGTGGACTGCACGCGAAGGCTCAGGGACGACCCGGCCACATGCGACATCCCGATCATCATGGCCAGCGCCCGCGCACGGCAGGAGGACATCGTCTCCGCGCTCGAGGCCGGCGTGGACGAATACGTCACCAAACCCATCAGACCGAAGGAGTTCGCGCTTCGCGTTCGATCCATGGTTCGGTTTCATCGCAGCATGCAGGAGTTGGTTCAGAGTAACGAAGTCCGGGGTGAGCAGACCAGGGTGATGGCCCTGCTATTGGACTACTCACACAGACTCACGATCGCCGAGAACCTCGACAAGGTCTTTGAAGAGACAATCAAGGTGACAGGTGAGTTGACGTGCTGCCGACGCATCTCGATTATGTTGCCGGACGACGAAGGCCGATTCCTGAAGATCGCCCAGTCGAGCGGAATCAGCGAGGATATCGTCTCCCAGGTTCGCGTGCCCATAGGGGGTGCGATCGCAGGGAAGGTGTTTGAGTCACGAACACCGATCGTCATCAACGAGTCGGAGGAACCGTCTTCGCACGGCCCTCGTTACGACTCCGATTTCTTTGTGAGCGCGCCGCTGCTGTCGCACGCGCTGAGCACGTCGGAGCACGTGGTCGGCGTGCTGAACATCACGGAGCGACAGGGTGGACACCCCTTCGAACCTCGCGACCTTGAGCATGTTGACTTGATCGCAAACGTCGCAGCTTCCACGATTCATGCCTTCCTGACGCGCCAGGCCCGTGATGAGGCACGAGACTCGATCGTCGTGGCGTTGGCGAAACTCACTGAGTGTCGGGACGATGACACCGGCAGGCATCTCGAACGGGTGACCAGGTTCTGTGTGCTTCTTGCGCGAGAGCTGAGAACCACACGGCGGTACCGCGACACCATCGACGACGCATTCCTTCGTGATCTCAAACGGGCCGTGCCGCTCCATGACATCGGGAAAGTGGCCGTGCCGGATCATATCCTCAACAAGCCCGGGAGGCTCACCGACGAGGAACTCGTGATCATGCGTACCCACACCACCGTGGGCGCCCGAGTCATTCACCCCGTCGTGGAACGCGCCCCGGGCGTACAGTTTCTCCGTATGGCGGAGCAGATCATCCACGGCCACCATGAATGGTTCAACGGTGAAGGTTATCCACGCCGCAAAAGCGGTGAGGAGATCCCGCTGCCCGCACGGATCGCCGCGGTTGCCGATGTGTATGATGCGCTTACGACCGAACGTGTCTACAAGGACGCCATATCGCACACCCGATCCGCCGAGATCATTACCGGGGCGTCCGGATCACAGTTCGATCCGGATGTCGTGGATGCCTTCACGCGGTGTCTAAGCGCGTTCGAGCAATTGGCGGCTGATCTCGCCGACGGCGTGGACGAGGATACGGACACCGCTTGCGACGGTGCAACCGCAGAGCCCGCCACTGCGCCGACTGCCTGTTCTTAGAGCATTCTCCGGTTTCTTGTGCCGCTCGCGGCCCCCCTCGAATCGCCCTTGGCAGGGGGGAAAGAGGGGGTCCCAGTGCGTAATCCCGGAATCTGTTCCAGACGGCGTATCGGCACTCCCTCCGTCGCGTTCCACCGTGCTACGCCAACAATCTCTCAATTTCCGGCACCAAACGCAGGATGTCAGCAGGGCGGCCTTCTCGAAGCTCGGACCGCACACGCGATCGGCACGACGGAAGCCCACCTTGGAGCGAAGATATTCACAGACTCATGCTTGACCTGCGCACATCGGTTCTGATAACCTGGAGTCTGCGTTGAGGCCCTCAGGCGATCGCGTCGGGCAAGGGTGGTCGTGCGCTTTCTAACCGCCTGAGCCGCGTGCGGGCTCTCAACACGGCGTCATCCGTTCACATGGTTCTTGTCGGATCGTTCGTTCATCTTTAGGGATGCGGTGTGGCAACGCCGCGGAATAAGGAGGATCACATGATGAAGGGTAAGTGCGTAGCTGCTAGAGCGATATTTCTTGCTGTTGGGGTCGGGCTATTGCCCTGGGCGGGCTCGCTTCGGGCGGAAGCTCGCTCGCCCGTGCAGGTTCAACCGAGCGCAGAAGGCCATGCGGATTCGCTGGCCGACCTGGAATCGGTACCGGTGAGTGAAGCACCGCCGGTCGATCGCCAAGCTGTTGCGTTGGAGGATGAACAGCGCGAAGCGGCGGGTCTGGCTCCGCGGTTTGCCATCGCCAACCCCGTCTCCGTAACGCCTCAGACGGATGGAGTCTGGGAGAAGATCGGTGATGACGTGCTTGTGTGGCGTTTGCGCGTGTCCTCTCCCGGCGCGGAGTCACTGAACCTCGGCTTTACCCGCTATCACATGCCGGAAGGAGGACGCCTGTTCATCTACTCCTCAGACCTCGCCCGGGTTCTCCGCCCGTTTACGCATGTGGATAACGCGCAGCACGGTGAGCTTTGGACACCGATCCTGCCCACCGACGATATTGTGGTCGAAGTCACGATTCCGGCGTCAGTACGGGATGAACTTGAACTCGAGCTGGCGTCCATCAACGTAGGTTACCGCGGCTTTTCCAAAGTGGGTGCGGACAAGTCGGGATTGTGCAACATCGACGTCGTCTGCCCGGAGGGCGATTCCTGGTGGGATGAGATTCCGTCGGTAGCCGTGATTTCGACCGGTGGTAGCCTTTTCTGCACCGGGTTCATGGTGAACAACACGTCGGAAGACCAAACACCGTATTTCCAAACGGCTTACCACTGCGGCATCCGGTCCTACAATGCCGCATCGTTGGTTACCTACTGGAACTATGAGACGTCCTCCTGCGGCGGTACGCCGAACGGCAGCCTGAGCGATTGGCAGTCAGGCTCCTATTTCCGAGCGGAGTACAGCACGTCCGATTTTACCCTGGTCGAGATGGATTCGGCTCCGAATCCTGATTGGGGCGTGACCTTCGCCGGCTGGGATCGATCCGGCGCCGATGCGAGCATGGCCGTTGGGATTCATCATCCCAGTTGCGACGAGAAGCGTATCAGCTTCGAGTACGACTCCACCACCACGACGAGCTACCTTGGTACGAGTGTTCCGGGCGATGGCACGCACGTACGCTTGATTGATTGGGATCTGGGCACGACCGAGGGTGGATCCTCCGGATCACCGTTGTTCAATCAGAACCACCACGCCATCGGGCAACTGCACGGCGGTTATGCGGCTTGCGGAAACGACAGTTCGGACTGGTATGGCAAGTTCTCCGTGTCGTGGACCGGCGGCGGAACCTCCTCGTCGCGTCTGAGTACCTGGCTTGACCCCGGCAGCACCGGCGTAACAAGCCTGGACACGCTCGTACCCGGTCAAGGCTACTGTGGTGACGGCACGTGCGATTCTGGCGAAGACAAGTGCAACTGCCCACAGGACTGCGGCACGCCTCCGCCTAATGAGGTGCCCGGTTCAACCTGTACGGACGGTCTGGACAACGATTGCGATACGTTCACGGATTGTGATGACAGCGATTGCGATTCCGATCCCGCGTGCATCTGTGACAATGACGGCACATGCGAGTCGGGTGAGGACTGCAACAACTGCCCGAACGACTGTATCAGTGGCAGCGGCGGGGCGGTGTGTGGCAACGGTCTTTGCGAGGCCGGTGACGGCGAAGATTGCCGTAGCTGCTCGGCTGACTGCAACGGCAAGACGACCGGTGCACCATCGGGGCGTTTCTGCTGTGGCGCTACCGAAGGCTGCGGCGATAGCCGCTGCAATGAGGGCGATTGGTCGTGTACGACGGAGCCGCAAGGCACGCCCTACTGCTGTGGCGACGGGTTCTGCACGGGCATCGAGGACAGCTACAACTGCGAGATCGACTGCGGTTCGCCGCCCTACTGCGGTGACGGCAACTGTGATCCCGACGAAGATCAGTGCAACTGCCCGGAGGACTGCGGCACGCCGCCCACCACCGAGACAAGCTGCACGGACGGCATCGACAACGATTGCGATACCGATACGGACTGCGACGACTCGGATTGTGAAGGCGATCCGGCATGCGCCTGTCTTCCCAGAGGAGCGTCCTGTACGTTGGACAGCGAGTGCTGCTCTAACCGGTGCCACAAAGGATATTGCAAGTAGTGACCGCTCGCGCGTCGGCGGGGACTGAACCCCGCTGAGTAACGAAGGACAAGCGGGGCGAGGAAGGCTGTAGGCCGACCTCGCCCCGCGTCCTTTCACAGGCCATGCCGCAGCCCGATGGCGTGCAGGCTCATATCGCGTTTCGCCGGTGGTTGCCCGTCGCAGCGCCGAGCCTTACACTTCTCCCTCAGCGTGGTTACCGCCGCATCACAGGTGGGTGCCTCGTTCTCCGTGCGGCAGGTGCCCCATTCTTCGCGCAGCGAAGGGTGGGGGAAGGAGATCTTTCGGGGCGGAACAATCCGTCGCCACCGTACGCGTGATGCGGCAGTCGGTCTGGTCTGTGAAACGGATTCGTCTCGATGATGCAAGCAAACGGAAGCTTCAAGAACCTGATGTTGCCTTTTCTAGCCGGCCTCACTCTCCTGGCGATGAACTCGGGTTGTGCCACACTTGACCGCTGGGACCCCAGTCGTTGGACGGAGGCCTTGGGTACGGTCGTGGCGGATTACGAGACGGCGGAGCGCCTCTCGGCGGAGTCGGGCCGCGAACTGCTGATCTACTACAGGGACACACGCCCCGGTGTGAAGGATGACACCGTCAAGGCACTGAAGGACCGCGACATCAAGCGGCGGTTCAAGGGGTATGTCTGTTGCCATTTGTTCAAACAGTATGAACCTGATCGGCGTTACGTGGCTCAGTTCGGCGTGGAGCGTGCCCCATCGCTCATCGTCGTGCATCACGACGGCACGTACCATTCGCTGAGCGGCCTTTTGACACCGCCGACCATCGCCCGGTTCCTTGACGAAGCGAATGCTCCCGGGACAAAGGCCGTGTGGGACCGGTACGTCCCGCGTCGCGTGGAGTATTCCTGGCATCGCTCGCCAAGCACGGCGTATGACGCGGCCGCGAGAGAGGACAGACCTGTTCTGTTCGTGTTTCATCGATGGTGGTCGCGTGATTGGAACCGGATGGACAACCTGCTCGATCGGCGCGAGGTGCATCGGAGACTTTCCGGCCTGGTGCACTGTCGCCTGAGTTCACTCTGGCCGTCCGGCAGGAGGGAGGCCAAGCGCTTCGGGATCACACAATGGCCGGCGCTCGTGATCGCCGATCCCGATGGCACGTGCCACGTTCTGGAACTCCCGATCTCGTCCGAGCAGATTGTCCAATTCGCGGAGAAAAGCCGCCCGCCACGTCCTACCGCCGACAACGCGTCTTTGACGGCGGCAGCCGAACCTTGATCCACGGAATCACCCGCTCACCCCGCCCGTGGCCCGATTTGGGCGGGGTTGGGAAGAGACGACTCCGGTGATACAATGTCCGCTGGCTGGTTTTTCACGCTGATTCCCGTGTGGCACCGATGTTGCAACGGGATTCGCGGTGTGGGGCCGATTGCCTTGGCAGGTGCCGTGGCAATCACAGGTGCATACTGTTTGTTGATCGAGCCTCCTGGGGTATCCCGGCAGGGTTCGGAGGTTACAGACCTATGAGTAGTTCACCGATCGAGCAGGCGTTCGACGATCTGCGCGACGGCCGCTTCATCATTCTCGTTGACGACGAGGATCGGGAGAATGAGGGCGATCTGGTCATCGCCGCCCAGGAGATTACGCCGGAAGCGATCAACTTCATGCTCAAGCACGGTCGCGGGGTGCTCTGCCTGCCCATGACGCGGCAGCGGTGTGAGGAGTTGAACCTCCACCTACAAACCCCCTCGAACACGACCCCGTTCGGAACGGCTTTCACCGTGGCGATCGACGCCCATAACCGGTTCGGTGTCACAACCGGAGTCTCCGTGCACGACCGCGCCAAAACGATCGAGGTCGCCTGTGCTCCCGACACTCGCCCGACCGATTTGGTCCGGCCGGGACATGTCAACCCCTTGATGGCTCGCGACGGCGGCGTGCTCGTGCGGGCGGGGCAAACCGAGGGTTCGGTCGATCTGTGTCGGCTCGCGGATCTAAGACCGATGGCGGCCATCATCGAGATCATGAATGACGACGGGACGATGGCCCGCGTCCCCGATCTGAGCAAGCTGTCCCACAAGCACGGAATCCGCATGTACACTGTCGCGGACATCATCGAATACCGAATGAAGCGCGAGACCTTTGTGACGCGCGGTTCCACCATCCAGCTTCCGACACACTTCGGCGAGTTCAAGCTGATCGAGTATCACTCGCCCATCGACGCCGAGCCGCACTTGGCCCTGTGCTACGGTGGGATCGGCGACGTCGACGCCAAAGGGAACACGATCGTTCATGACGAGCCGGTGCTTTTGCGGGTCGAGTCGGAGTGCATGACCGGGCACGTGTTCCACTCCGCCCGGTGCGACTGCGGCGAGCAGCTCGACGAATCGATGAAGATGATTCAGCACGAGGGCAAGGGAGCCGTCATCTACCTTCGCCAGGAAGGCCGCGGTATCGGCCTGCACAACAAGCTGGCGGCGTATGCGCTCCAGGACGACGGGTTCGACACGGTCGAAGCCAATGAGAAGCTCGGCCTCCCTGTCGATCGGCGCGACTACGGTGTCGGTGCGCACATCATTCGTGATCTGGGTTTGCAGCAACTTCGCCTCCTGACCAACAACCCCAAGAAGACCAGCCGTCTCGAGGTCTACGGCATCAAGATCGCCGAGCAGCTTCCCATCGAGATCACACCCAACGACCACAACGAGTTCTACCTCAGAACAAAGAAGCAGAAGATGGGTCACACACTCAACGAGGTGTAGAAGCTTTCAGCGGTCAGCAAACGGCGATCGGCGTTTGACCGACGACACGGTTGTCCCCGCAACCGTTTCCCGCGCTGTCTGCCCGATCTCTTCCATGTGCGCCCCCTGTGCGTGACAGCGAAGCACACCCACACTCCCAGAGTCCTTGCACCGGTTTCGATAACTTCCTACCATGCGTCTCAGCCGATTCCTGCAAATTGGGTAGAAGAGGACGTCCGAGATAGAGTCAAATGGCTGGGTGGCCCACGTTTTCAAACGTGCGGGAGCGATGATAGGGCAGCGGGTAGGGTGGGCACCGCCCACCACGAACGTCGCCACCGACGGGGCCATGCACCCCCGGCGAGTCTCTGAAGAGAGGGACCACCCGGTCGACTTGGATCCACGTTTCGTAGGGAGGCATGTAATGGCTGAGCAACTCGTTGGAGAGGTGACCCACTACTTCGGCAAGGTCCAGGTGGCGGCGATCAAGATCACCGAGGGGGAACTTCACATCGGCGATACAATCCACGTTGTCGGGCACACGTCGGACTTCAGCCAGCCGCTCGACTCGATGGAAGTTGACCGGGCGCCGGTCGAGGTAGCGAAGGTCGGAGACGAGATCGGCGTACGGGTCGTCGAGCACGCGCGGCAACATGACAAGGTCTACCGCGTCGTGCCGGATTGATCGCAACGCCTCGTAAGACGAGACGTCACCGGCGACAGGGCGATGTCTCTTGAGCAAGCGCAGCGCGGTCACCGGGGAGGCCTACTGTGCCCGCCAATGAGTCCGGCTTCCCGTTAGGATGGGATGCAGCCAAGTCGTACCCAGACCCTACGGCCGGCCTTTCCTGCAGCCTGCGTGTAGGAACCACGCCGAACGCCAGCTTGGCCCTGGCGGGTAGGCATCGAGGCCGTGCAACACGTTTTTCTTGGTTTTGTGCCCACCGTAGCACCACGGCGGAGCCCGCTATCCGCCGAAAACCGAAAACCCATAACTCCTTATGTAACAACGTCTTACACTGCGCCCGGCAGGACTCGAACCTGCGACCCCCGGTTTAGGAAACCGATGCTCTATCCACTGAGCTACGAGCGCTCTTCTGCGTTCTTGATACCAAAAACGAGGATTTCTGCAACCCAACAGGCCGTGAAAACGATTTCGTGCCCGAAATGTGTGCCTCTAGCCTGCATGGGGCACCACCTTTGAGTACCGTTCCGAGGCGTCTCGTGCCCGGTCGATCACCGTCCGGTCCACTTACCACTCAAACCGGCTCAGCACGCTTCCGCAGTCACTGGCGTGAGTGTAGCCCTCGCGTTTCCAGTGATCATCGCCGGGAAGTGCGCAGGGCTCACAATGTCTTCCTGAAAAGATGGAATGTTCAGAAAGATGGCTTCACAAATGAGGTCGAGGCCATCATTGACGAGATGTCCGGCGGCGTGCTGGCCGGGGGCATTCTACAGGGGTTGACGACGAAGACGGTCCAAGAGGTTGCCATGTCCAGCGAGAACTACAGGTTGAACGTGGGCCTGAGTATCCTCTTCAGCATCCTTTACGCGCCGCTGATCTACTATCACAACATCGCCTCCGAAGTTGAGCTTGGTGAGATGATCCCCCTTCAGGCGTTTGACACGGACTACGATCTCTGGATCCCCTGGCTCGAAAGAACGCGTGCGGCCATCGACGGAATCGAAGGTGAGAAGTACGAGGAGGATGTGCAACGCAAAGATGCGCGAGCGGCCCAAATCCGCATGGCTTATCACTGCTTCCAAGGCCTGATCCCCAGGCACATCGAGCCGCGTTTGCGCCACGTGTATCTGGGTGACGAGGCGGGCGCCGCCCCACGGGAGTTGTCAAACGCACGTTGAGAGCGCGTTTCGCCTCCGAGTTACAGCGAACTGTTACGATTCGTTTGAAGTGCCACGCGCCTGAATCCTTCGCCGACGGTATGGTGCGTATGTTGACGAGTGGTGCATGGTCGGAGGGGCTTACGCCGCCTGACATCCGGATGACCGTAATGGGCCTTGTTGACTGGTGCGTCACCCACATGGCACGTCCGGATCGCCGTGACCTGGCCAGGCGGCTGCACGATCCGCACATGAGCTTCCCGAACCCAACGGTAGCTGAATTGATTCCGGAAATCATCGCCTCGCTACGGCAATAGACGACGCCGGCCAACGAAACAGTCACTTGTGCGACCCCGTGGGCACCTGCCTGCGGGGTCGCTCTCTAGCCTCCCGTGGCAAGCTCCTCGTACAGAGAGAGCATCTTTCGTGTGTGCTCGGCCATGCTGATGCTCGGAGCGATCCGCTGGGCGGCCTGGCGGAATCGGCGTCGCCGTGCGGGGTCGCGCAGGCGATCGACCCGTTCGACGAGCGCTTCAACGTCCCACGGATCATCGAGGATGAACCCGCTTTCGCCGTCCCGGATCATCTCGGATGCACCGTCCCACGTTGTTGTGATGCAGGGAAGTCCGGCGGCGATGGATTCCAGGACTACGCGGCTGCACGGGTCGTAGTAGGTGGGGTGGACCAGGATGTCCGCGGCGTGGCGGAAGGCCTGGACGCGCTCGCTGGGGCCCGTGAAGATCAGATGATCGGCAAGACCAAGGCGAGCGGCCAACCGGTGCCATCGTTCGCCATCTCCCTTGCCAACCACGAGTGATCGAAGGTCGGAGGCGCCGCGTTTGACGAAGACAGCCAACGCCTCCATCCAGCGTTCGATCCCCTTGAGTCGGAAGTTGTGGGCCACGGACAGCACGAGACAATCCGTCTGGCGGATGGAGAACTCCTCTCGGATGTCCGCCCGGTTACGTGCTCTTGCGTCGGGGGCGGTCTCGTCGGGGTCCACGCCATTGTAGATCTTGCGGATTCTGGACTCGTCCAGCCCGTAATGTCGCTTGAGCTGTCGGACGACATAATCCGAAATGGCCACCACGATGGGACGGTCGGATTGCGTCATCAGCTTTCGCTCGAGTGTGAGCATGTAATGCCGCTTGAGGTTGAAGAGGTCGGCGCGGCGTTTCAGCGATTGGGCCATGCGTCCCCTGCGCAATGCGATGTTGCGCTCGATTGTCTCAGCCACCGTGCCACCGCGCGGCTGATAGACGTCGGCCGACAGGCAGGGCGAGATGGCATGAACAATGTCGAAAGGTTCGGTGGCCAGAAACCGCTCGACCCGGTGTGTAAAGGTCACGCTCGCGCGGGTCCGAGACATGGAGGCGCCGCTGATCGTGTGGACGCACATGCCGGGTGTAGGTGAGGGGCGACTGCGCGTGACAAGGTGAAGCTCGACGCCACTCTCCATCAGATGATGGATGAACTGTTGGGTCGAGGTCTCGGCGCCGCCGCGCCAGGGGTCCAGCCATTCCGCTATGATCGCCACTTTCACGAAGATGAGTCCCGCGCCGAAAGTCCCGCCGCACGGCGGCGGTCGTGCCCGGCGATCCACTGTGTCTTGCCCGCCACGCGATAGGCGAGGCGTTTGGCCGATGCGTCCAGCTTAGACACGCCGAGGTAGTGTTTCAACCATCGCAGGCGATCGGTTCGTGAGACCAGACGCGGGGGGGCGGAGTAGTTGAGCGCGGCGAGGTCCTTGACGATCCACCGCCGCCGTCGCCAACGCGGGCGCATCACGCGCTGCAAGTCGATCAGGTGGAGGGAATCGCCGCCGTTTGGATCGAAGAACACGTGCGACAGATACAGGTCGCGGTGGATGTATCCGTCTGCATGGAAGCGGGCGATCAGCGCGGCGAGAGGTTGGAGCAGCCCACACACGGTCCTGCGATCGTCCTTGCCCCAGCGTTGAAGCCATCGTTCGAGTGAATCCCCCGGGACGGCTGCAGTGAGGATCGCGCTTCGCCGCTCGCGCGATCCGCGCAGCTCCTCACCGAAGGCGATCGGTTGAACGCAAGGGATGCCGTCGCTTGCGAGTTGTCTCATCCGGGCCCACTCGAGCCCGGCCAGGCTTCTTATGCCACGCGCACCGCGGCGCAGCTCACGAAGCGCGCGAGTGGGCGGTTTGTGGAAGCGTTTGAGATAAACGGTCCGCGCGGAACCTCGGTCGGTGATTGTCAGTCGGAGTCGTTCTCGCCACAGCGCCAGACCGGGCTTGTTGAGCGGTTCGGCATCGGGGGTCACGAACAAAGCGTTCAGCGAGTCGAGACAGTTCTCCTGCAACAACTCCTCGAACCCGGCGGTCACGGTGAGGTCGTTGAGCTTTACGAGGGCGTTTCCCTTGCCATCCGCCACGGCTTCACTCCCTGGTGGGTCCACCACAACGCGTCTCCGCGCGGGCCTGGAGCAGCCCGGTCGCCGCCTCGAACACCGCGTCGACCGTGACACCGGTCATGCACTTCAAATGCCCGAGCGGACAGACGCGTTGTTGACAGGGACCGCAGTCGACATCGATTCGGATGATGCGCTCGTGCGGGTAGCTTGTATCGGTCCACTCCCGGTGCGTCGGGCCGAACACGGTGACGACAGGCACGTTGAAGGCCTTGGCGAAGTGTCGCGGGCCCGTGTCGTTGCAGATCAACAGATCACTCCGCTCGATCAGCGATTTGAGCTCGCCGAGCGAAAGCCGCGGGCTGTCGAAGACATGCACGCTCTCTCTACTGTAAGAGGCAATCTCACGTGCCAGCGGTTCCTCGCCAGGCCCGCACGTGACAACCGCGGCTGCATCGCTCCGTTTCGTCAGCGCATCGGCGACAGCCGCGAACCGATCGGGCAGCCAGCACTTGGAGGCTCCATACTTCGCGCCGGGGCTGATTACCACCAACGGACGACGGCTTGCGATGCCAAGCGATTCGAGCCTCTCATGGATCGATCGATCACAATCGGGTGTCGTGAACAACTCGAGCCGGTCACCCGGTCTTTCACAGCCGATGACCTCCGCCAGGTCGGCGTAGTGCTCGACGATGGGGACGGGGAGGAAGGGTCCAGGCGAAACGGGGAGGTTCGACGGCAGGCGATCCGTCGTCTCATCCGACGATCCCGCACCACGGGCAGGCTCATGTCTGTCCGCGCCGCGTTGCTGCGTGCTCACGTCACCCCGGCGGTTCTTGACGGGGATGCGGTCGGTGAGGAGGAACCCGCGTCCATCGCGGTCGTATCCGATTCGCCGTTTGATCCCCGCCAATCGGGCGATCAGTGCCGAGCGGAACGAATTGGGAAGAAGTACCGCCCATTCGATTTGTCGACGGCGCAGGTCGCGCACGAGCTTGCGGTATTCCTTATGGAACGGTGAACGTTTCTCCTTTACCGGCCATTCGACGCACGCATCCATCCAGTCGCCGCCTGCGACAAGATCGCGCAGATTGGGCTCCATCAGGAAGGTGATGTGGGCGTCGGGGAATCGGTCGCGGACGGCGCGCAGCGTGGGCGTGGCCATCACAAAGTCGCCGACCCATGTCGGCAAGACGACCAGGATGGACCGCGGATCGGGTGTTGAACCATCGTCGCGACCGCGCATGCCGGTATTCTACATGGCGCGGGCGTGGCCACAATCGACCCTGTCCTCGTTTGTTTGACCCCGTGGATGTGAACGTGGGGCCCAAAGCCCTTCAAGCTCAGTAGATCCCGAGCAAATCCGCGATCTGATCAAGGATGGTCGTACCGAAACTCCAGGGAATGAACGCGAGACAGAGGACGAATGTGGCGAGAACCGCCATCGTCTCGGCTGCGATGGCAACGGCAAGACTGTGCGGCATGCGCAGATACGTCCGGTACGCACACGAACCCGACCACGTGACGTGCGCGAGGAACAACAGCGTCACCATGAGCTCGGTTCCGGGTATATGACGGATGCCCGCAAAGGCGATCGTGAATCCTGTGAAGGAGATGATGATGACGACTACGGGCAACATGAGCGAGGTGGCGTGTGCCCAGACGCGAATCACGTGGACGGTTCGCACTTTGCATCGTCGCATCGACTGGCGAAAGACCATCAAGGCGGCGAAGTTCATGCCCACCCACGCGACGGCCGTCAGCAGTGTCGTGTAGGTCTCCCGCGCCGCGATCTTCCCCAGCAGATACCACGGCAGGTCGCCCCAGGCCCCGCCTGTCGCACCCACCCGCCGGGAAACCCACAATCTCATCCAGACCCACTTGTCCAATCCGGACAGAAGTACGATCAGCACGAACAACACCGCCAGCGACAGGACAACCAAGGACAGCAACGGGCCGACCTGCGGCGGATCGTGAATGTCGAACCTGCGCCAGAAGTTGGGAGGCCAAACGGCCCAACGCCACGTACGCCTCAGCGACTGAAACGGGTGACGTCGCCATTGATACTCGAAGAACGGCTTCCTGTGTCGTCGGAACTCATCGAGCACCTCTTCCCATGTGAACCGCTCGCCGCACTCGGGGCAACGCGTCTTGGTCAAGCCGTAGAGGTGGTAGCCGCAGTGCAGGCAGGTCAGCTCCTCGAGCGGGACGGCGTCGGACCAGTCGAAGTCGAGGCCGCACGCAGGGCAGGTCGGGTCGGTCAGACCTTTCAGGTCCTGTCCGCAACGCGCGCACTCAACCTTGAACGGGACAAGATCCCAGTCGAGAGCGGGTGTTGTCGACGTAGTGGTGTCCGTATCCGTTGACGGGTCGGAGGCGATGCTCATTACTGATTGTTGAGTCGCAAGACAGTGAAATCAAGCGCAACCGGGAGGTCTTCCTCGAGCCCGACACGCATCGTGGGCATCGACCGACCCATCTGCACGTGCGGACCTCCGTTCAGCGTGGTTGTTCGGCCCGAGGCGTCGGTGCATGACAGTCTGGGCAGTTGGGTCCGTGACACTTTCGGCAGCTTCAGCGCCGCGCCCTGATGCAGCCTGAAAGGCTGACCTACAGTAGCCGTGGGCAAGTCCCGCCGAGGCGGGACGCCACCCACGGTACCCCCAACACCCGTTCCATTCGACCCTATAGGGGTCGCATAAACGTTCCGTCGCACACGCCGCAGAGAATAGACGACCCTTACAGGGTCGGGTGATTTGGTGGCGGCGTCATCCGGGGGCGGCGCTACGCTTGCCCCCGGCTATGACAGAGCAGGCCTTCAGCCTGCGACCCCACCCGCCGATTCTGTCACGGACCCTGGGCAGTTTGTCTCGAGAGCGCGGGCTTGGGACTCTGACCGGCGGCGCGCCGTCCCATTCATGGTGCATTCCCGTGTCAGCGGGCTGGAATCCCGCTGGATTCCACAACGCTGCTTGAATTGAGCGGCTTCTGGGGGTACGATGATCACCTCGGGTTCAGAAAATGAGGAATCGGAGGAGAGAATCATGTCCAGCCTCTGTTCGTCACTCCCTGTCTTCATCTGTTCCATCTGCGCAGGTACATGGGTGCAGATCCAGGCTGCACCTCAGACCGACACGAGGGCTTCCCCCGCGCTGTGCAGCGAGTCGAGGCCGTCTGCGTCTGAACCGAGCTTTTCGACAGCGGGAGAGCCAGCCGGTCCGCAGCTAACCGTACCGAGCGTTGACAACATGTATATCTTGGATGGAGGCGCGCCCGTGGATCTCGGTGACGCGGCGTTTCTTCCCACAAGCGACCTCATGCCGCAAATGCACTACGTGTCGCCAAGTGTGGGCCGGAAGATGCTGACAGGCGGGGGCAACGCAGAGTCCTCCGTGACAGGTGAACTGGTCTACAGCAACACTGGTGGCACGGTGCCTTTGCCGCCGGGACCGGGTCGGTGGGTCGCCGACGATATCAACACTGTTGCCGTCGGTGGTTGCGCTTGCAGCGGTTTCCGGTTCATGGTCGGCGGCGGCGGTGACGGCACCGGCCCCGCATTCACGGTCTCCTGGAAAATGTACGACGCATGTCCCGGAGCGGATGGTGAGGTCATTCCGGGGTCCGAGGGGTCGTTGACACTTCCCGATGATGGGCTCCATCTCGTCGAGGTCGACCATGTCGGAAGTGAGATCCAGACCGAGAACGGTTTCTGGTTCGCCGTGATGTTCGACACATGGGAAGCCGGCTGGGTTACCGGGGCACCGGCGTCTGTGGGCTTTACCGGCGATTTCTTCGACTGGCCCTATCTCCGCTGCGTGGCACGCTTCCAGGGCACGCCCTACTACGCCGGTTTCTACTTCGAGTCCTTCTGCAACGACAACCCGACCAAGGAGTTCATCGCCTACTACAACGCCGAACTCGATGGCGGTGTCTGGGTCGTCAACGTGGATCAGTGGGTTGCCGATGACGTTGAGCTCATGATCGACGACTGCGAGCTCAGTTCTCTGGAGGTGGGCGTGCAATGCGTCTCCGGGCCTTACACCGTCGAGGTTGAGCTGTGGCGCCAATTCTGCGGTCCGGAACATGTCATCGAGGGTACGCAAAAGACCCACGAGGGCTTTGACACGGGTAGCCCCCAGCTTGTGCGGTTCGTGATGCTGGATGAGCAGTCGAACGGAATCCCACTTGGCACGGACACAGTCTGGGTTGCCTGGAAATTCGACTCGCCGGGCTGCGGCCCGCTTATTGCGGGTGAGCCCGAGGTCGGGGGGGGGCAGGACCTGTATGCCGTGTACGACGGCGACCAGTGCATCTACTACTGGTTTGGCGGCGACCCGTTCGCCGGATTCAATGCCACGGTCAAGTGTCTCGGCGAGGTTCCGACGAGCGCTTGTTGTGACATGACCGAGCCGGAAACGACATGCTACGAGAACCTGCCTCATAGTAGCTGTTTCGGGGGGCCGCATTTACGATGGAAGGACAATGCCACTTGCGACCCAGACCCGTTCGACCCGCCTTGCGGTACGTCGGCGTGCTGCAAACCCGATGATACTTGCGAGAACCTGTTCGAGGAGGATTGCCTCGCCATTCAGGATCCCGAGGGGCACAGCGCAGTCTGGCAGCGGGGACAGTTCTGCAACGAGGACGGTCAATACTGCCCACCATTTTGGGCTTGCTACGCTTCCAACGGCGACTGCATGATCGACAACGGCGGGCTCGGGTGCCGGGACGCCGAGTGCTGCGATGAGGTTTGTCTGTTTGACCCGTGGTGCTGCGACGTGGAATGGGATGGCGTATGCGTTCGATGGGCGCAGACGTTTTGCGAGGTCCCGCCGGGCAATGATGTCTGCTGGGATTTAGACGCTGAGCGCGGCGCATTGCCGGTCTTGGCCAACAGCGCGACAATCATCAGCAACCGGAACGCGACAGTGGGCACCAACGATCCAGGTTACTGCTGCTATCCCTCCGCCCCCGGAGGAACCGGCCGTGGAACCGTCTGGTTCACGTTCGAGGCGACGGATACCACAGCGCGAATTCACACGTGCGAGGCCGACTTCCCAGACAGCGATTCGATCCTGGCCGTCTATCGTGCGGACGACCCGTCTACGCCGGAGACTGCCTGCAACACGCTGGTGGAGCTGGCGTGCAACAACGACAGCCCGGGTTGCGGCGATGGATCCAGCTCCGATCTTTGCGTGGCCGGGTTGATCCCAGGTGACACCTACTACGTTCAACTTGCAAACCTGGAACACGTTGATCGAGGGATGTGTCAACTCACTATCGAATCGCCCTGCCCGGCTGAGGGCCCGCTGCCCGCATGTCCGCCGGGGGCGATCGCGTGGCTTGACCCACCCGACGGCGTGGTCGACGCTCGCCAGCCGCACCCGGTCGACGATTCGAACACGGTCCAGGGCATCGACATGTTGACTTTCCATGGACCTGAGGGGAGCGACGATATCTGTTGTTGGGCACTCTGTGAAACGGATGATGCCGGTTCACCCAACGAACTCCAGGGAACTGCCAACGTTGGTGATGGTGTACACACGATCAGCCTCGCCCGCCCGATCACGCCCGGCGCGGTCACAACGCTTACGTATCGCAGCTACGATGGCAGCGAGACTACGTGGCGCTTCACCGCACACCCCGCCAACGTGGACGGGGATAGTAACGCCGCTCCGGCTGACATCCTCGCGGTGATCGACGTCTTGAACGGCGTGCGGCCGCCGCTGTGGGATCTGTATAGCTGCGATGCTGATCACAGCGGCGCGTGCGATTCAGCGGACATCCTCTGCGTAATCGACCTGCTCAACGGCGCCGGTGAGTTTGTCCCGTGGAACGGGACGCCGTTACCGGAGAGCGACGGTATATGCCCGTGACGTGACATTAAGGAACCGAAGCGATGAACAACCGACTCAGACCTTCCGTGAGGCCAAGACCGGCCAAGCGACGTGCACTGACCCTGGTGGAGACAGCCGTCACGCTTGTGACACTCGCCGTGCTGGCGGCTTGCTTGCTACCGGCGATGGCTGGGGTGGTAAGAGACAGCAAGGAAGGTCGATGCCTCAGCAACCTCGGACAGATCGGCCATGCGAGTCTTCTCTACGCCGCGGAGGACCCGAATGGTTGGGCCATCCCGGCCCACGCACTTCAGTTTGCGCAGGATCCAGAAGACCCCGCGTACATCGGCGCGTACGAATGGGGCGGCAAGAGCGGCGCCGGCCGGCCGGGCTTCGTGGAAGGCCCCTCCGAAGGGGACTACGCGTGGATTACCAGCAAGTTCGGAACAAAAGCGGGATTCGGCCCAGCGAGCAGAGCCCTGAATCACATCCTTTACCCACAAGAATTCCCGGACTACCTTCACCCGTTCTACGACCGAGACGGCGCGTGGTCGGATACCCAACTTGAGCTCGATGTGTACAGGTGCCCATCGGACACGGGTTATACCGGTGCCCACTGTCCGGACTTCGCTTCCGACGGGCGAACCTCCTACGACCATTTCGGTAACAGCTACGCAGCCAATGTGTTCATGGTTGGGTCCAGCGGCGGGCCGCAGGCGGGGATGATGAAGAGCAACTCCCCTTACTTGCGTCCGATCTCGCGCGTCCCGAATCCGAGGAACACCCTGGCGTATCAGGAGAACAACAGTCGATGGGCCTGGGCGGTGGCAGAGGAAAATCCGGATTGCTCGTGGATTGGGCAGGGGGTCCCCGGATCTGTCGGAAGTTGGCACGGTAAGGATTGGACATTCGGCGCGACCTTTGTCGACGGCCACGCGGATTGGATCTACATGCGCGGCTACCGAAATCCGCGTGTCCATCAGGACCAGAGCCTACAGGAACAGCACCGGTGCATCATCATTCGGGGCGACGGCTGGCAGAAGGATACCCTGCCGGCGCCCCTCGTCCTGACGGGGCTTCACTATCCCGGCAGCGGGCGGCCGTCCTACGAGGATTGCGTGGAAAGCGATTAGCGACATCATGCCTCACTTTGCAGGTGGGAGACGTTCATGTTTCAGCAACGAATACCTATGTGGGTTCTGATTGCGGGGATCATCGCGCCCGTTGCGGCGACCGCACGTGCCAAGCCGTCTGAGGATGGTCAGCTTGGCCCGGGTAATACGACGCCGGTGTCCGGGATTGTTTCCACGTACCAGGAGATAGTGCCGGCCGTGACGTACTGTGGCAGCGCTGATCCAATCGACGGAAACGACACACTGGCAACGGCAACACTTACGGGGCTCGTTGGTGTTGGGAGCGTCACTGTGTCCGACGCATTCATCGGGGACGGCGAGTTTCCCGATCGCGACGTCGATCTGTACCTGTTCGAAATCGACGAGCCGTCGGTGCCCGTGCTCGCGACGATCGAGGTCCACCCATCATTAGGCTCGTTGGATACGTACCTGCGGCTCTTCGATGCTGCTGGAACTCAGCTCGCCTACAACGATGACCGGAGCTTCTCAGACTTCGATCCGCGTGTGCAGACCTACCTGCTCGAAACAGGCGTGTATTACGTCGGCGTGAGTTCGTCGGCCAATCCGCGCTATGACAACACGGTCGCCGGCAGTGGTCGGCCCGGTCCAACGGGCTTGTACACGCTGACCCTTACGACCGAAGCAGCCACGTGGCCGTCAAGCCCATACGAGCCCAACGACAGGGCAAGCACGGCCACGCCGATGGGTTCGGTATCGTTCGTCGTATCGGATGAGTTCATCGGTGACGGTGAGTACGGCCGCCGAGATATCGATACGTATCTGCTCACCCTGACCGGGCCGGCGCGGATCGACGTTGAAGTACATGCGGCCGCGATCGATTCCCCGCTGGATCCAATCGTCCGACTGCGCAGTTGCGAAGACTCCATTGAGGAGCCGACCTGGCCTGATTTCTGTGCGTTGGGAACCAACGATGATGGGGTTGACGGCTCCGTTGACTCTGCGCTGGCGGTGGGTGTGCCCGAAGCCGGGGACGTATACATCATGGTGTCCGGCGCGGACAACCGGCGGTATGACCCAGCCCATGCCGGTACGGGTGAGATCGGTAGCGTAGGGTATTACGATCTGATCGTCACAGTCTCCACCATCGACGGAGGCGGACCTGACGAGCCGAATGATTCGATACTTACGGCTACCCCCGTACCTATCTTCGTTTTTCCCAGGCCGGAAGTGTATCAAACGGAAGGCTTCTTGGGAGACGGCCCCTACGCCCAGACGCGCGGCGATCGCGACTTCTACGCAGTCCGCGTGCTCGACGAAGGCAAGATTCTTACCGTTGACGTGATCCCGGCTCCCGGAAGCGAACTCGACCCCATCGTGGCCCTTTATGACGTCAAGGGGAATCGTCTCCGAGTCGGCGACAATGACGGCGACAGCCCCAACGCCCACTTGACTGCGCCGGTGACCTGCGTCAACGAGGCAAGTGACGCGCCGGTGGCCTACATCTTGGTAATGGGAACGCAACAACGCTTCCCGGCCGATCCATTGGTTCCTTATCCCGGCGCAAACCGGCTCGATGAGTTCGCGGCGGGCGACGGCCCTGGGAGTACCGGTGCGTATGAGCTTACGATCCGCGCCGCGTCATCCGACACTGCTTGCGGCAGCGAACCCGACGATACGCTTAGCACGGCTAGGAGTACAGGCATTGTCGATGAGGGTATTTACGCTTGCACCAACAACTACCTCGGTGATTCCTTGTGCCCTGATCCGTGGTTGGATGTTGATGTTTTGTCATTCGTTGTTGTTCAAGCACCGGCTTCTGTGGAAGTTACGGTGTCCACCTGCCGAGACGACTCGCAATATGGGTACTCCGTGCACGTGTTCGACGCGGCGGGCCAGAAGATTGCCAGTCAGCATGTCTGTGACCACAACTACTACGACGCCGGCGAGGTATTGATCGCCACACTCGATGCACCTGGGATGTACTATGTCGGAGTGTCTGGAGATTGTTACGCAGACTATGATCCGACGATCCCCTGTCTGGGCAACGGGTGGGCCGACGGAACGTATGATATTGCCATCGTCCTGACACCAGGGCGAGTGTCGTCTGGGTTCGGCGGGTTGGCTGGAGGCCGCGCGGCCGATGAAGGTACAGGACCGCCGGTGCTGCTGGCCACACGACTCGATGACGCATCCAATGTAATTGATGTGCTCGATGCCGACACCGGCGCAGTGACAACAAGCTTCACAGCCCCGGAGCGCTTCGGCGGTGCCGAGGGCATCGCCTACGATGGCAGCGGGTTATACTACATCGGCACCGGACAATTCCCAAAGCTCTACAGCCTTGCCCTCGATAGCGGCGAGGTGCTCGACGAGTATATTCTCTGGCCTGGCTCGGGGATCTATAGCGACGCGGTGATGCTGGCCGGTGAACTGTTTCTGCTCGACTTGCCGGCCCAGAGCATTCACGTGATGGCCCCTGCCCAGCGCCGCTATCTTCGCACACTGCGTGCGCAAGGAGCAACGCCAATTACATTCGCGGGTGGGATTGCGGCGTTGGCGGGTCCGGGCCGCATCTACATCGCCGAGGCCTTCAATGATCGCGTTATTTACGAGATCGACCCGCGATCGGGCGGACTGACCAACACGCTACCTGCGCCATCGACGCGCCCGACCGCGCTGGCCGGCATCGGCGACGACTTGCTCTTCCTGGCTGATTGGCGAGTCGACACCGTCGAGATCATCAACCGAGAGGGGGCTGCCGTTGACAGCTTGACTCTCTCCACCGGGGTAGGGTCGCTCGCCGGTGAGGCTTCAATCGGCTCGTTTGCAGACTTCGACAGCGACGGGGACGTAGACGTGTTCGACTACGGCGCGTTTCAACGATGCTTCACGGGGTCGAACGGTGACCTTGCTCCCGGCTGCGATGCCGCCGACAGCGATCAAGACGGCGACGTCGATCTGGCCGACTTCACCGTGTTTCCGTCCGCTTCCACAGGGCCCTGACAGGTCCGTAGTTCCTCTGACATGGGCGGACATCGTGTCTCAGAGCGTCCGGCACAACAGGGTCTCTGCGTTCTCTCTTGGGTGCGACGGTCGCGGGGTGGATGATCAACAAGTGCGAAGGGCGCGTTCGGTCGACCGGGCGATCTATCGGGTCGCGGGACCGCCGATTGGCACAGAAAACCATTGTCCGACAAGAGCTTAGCGTGATCCTATGACTTTCGCAAACCGTCGCAAGTAATCGCGTTTTGTCGCGTTCTGTGGTGGTATTACCACCTCGAGGTGGTCAAATGTGGTCAGGCTTCGGCGTCGCTGAATGGCGACGCACGTAGGCCCTTCGGAAGCAGCCTCGCCATGAATCGCGCACACAAGCACGCCGAGCTGCGAGGCTTCGGACCGATGAAAGGTATGCAAGCGGTGTGAGCGTTCAGCGCCTCGCGCCAACCGGCTTCACACTCCATCCCGGGGATTGCAGTCATGCCTCGGGGCGCGATCGAGCTTTTGGACGGTACCAGAGAATCTGCTGAAGCTGCTGTAGCCGATGGGCGGCGAGAGGGCCAAGGAAAGCCGCCACGCCGCCGTGACTACTTCGCCGATCTGACCCATATGCCGTGGCGGCAAGTTCGATCGTTTTGCCGCACCGCTACGGGACTGGACATTCTGCCTGCGCCGGCAGCGACACGTACAACCACGGATCGAAGGAGCCGGCACCGTTCAACAGGTCGACCACCCGCAGGATGTCCGCTGGGCCCAGGTCGCCGTCCCGATCAGCGTCCACCTGCCAGCTGTCGCACGGGATCGTCGCTACACCGTTGATGCAGTCGATCAAGGTCAGAATGTCGGCTGGCGCGGCCGTCTGGTCACCATTCACGTCGGCCGGCAGGGAACCAAGGCAGGTCTTCGCCGGCGTGGGCGCAAGGTCGTAAGTGATGCACGTCCAGATACCGGGCGTGATCACGCGGTTGAATGTGACCGTTGCCGTGTTGCCCAATACATCGACATTGGTGATGTATAACGTGGGGTCGGAAACCATGTAATCAGCCGAGTCATATGAAGGCGTGGCGCTGGTTCCACAGGTGAAGCTCAGCTCGATCGAATCCCAACCCAGCATCGGGATGGTGTTGTTCACCGAATGCGGCTGGCGAGCGTCAACTGCACATTCCGGAGGCGTGCTTGCGACGAGCTCGCACTGGCACTCGTCGGGAGTGCCGTCGCCGCCCGGTGGAATGACGTCCTGGCTTGTGCCCACGAAAATGTCGCACTCGTCCGGCGTGGCGTTTGCGTTGCAATCTTCGCTGATTCCATCCTCGATGTCGCACTCATCGACTGCGCCATTCTCGTTGCAGTCTCCGTCGACCAGCTCAAACACGTAAACCGCCCCTGCGTCTCCTGGCACCCCGGCAAGGCCCGCGCCCCTGGCACCCACGACAACAGTTGACGCGTCCACCACGGCCACCGCACATCCAAAATGGTAATCTTCGTTGAGGTCACCGTTCAAGGGTTCCAAGTGTGCCGTCTGGCGCCATTGCTGCGCCACATTTGAGAAAACGTACGCCGCGCCGGAGCGATAGCCGAAATCATCGTTGCTCCAGGCACCGCCAACGATCGTGTTCCCATGAATGTCGCACTCGCCAAGCTCATCCCCCTCGTTTGAGTGAGCGGGAACGAGTTTGGCCACCTCTTGCCACGGGCCGGTCCGAGCCGGGTCAGTCGCAAAAACGTAGAGGGCACCTGAGTCGCAATACTCATCGCCCGGGCACGCCGTATCATCGCGTGGTGCCCCGACGACAGCCGTCGTCCCCTCCTCGTTCAGCGCCACGAACATGCCGAACCTGTCCTCCGTCTCCGTGACGGGCGTCAGCTTCGCTGACTGAGTCCACGCCATACCGTCGTACGTGAAGACATAAGCTGCCCCGGAACCGTCGGCACCATACGCCCCGACCAGTATCGTATCCTCGGCGACGCCAACCCCACTCCCGAAGTAGTGCCACCTGGTCGCATCCGGCGCCGTCAGCTTGGCCGTCTCCGCCCAAGCCACACCATCCCATTCGAAGACGTATACGGCCCCTTTGCCACCGTCGTTCCAACATGCACCCACGACGATTCGGTCGTTCGTCGCGGCCACGTCCACTCCAAACGAGTCCTGATCCGCTCCGTCAGAGGCGAGGAGCTTGTCCTCCTCGATCCACTCACCGCCCACATGCCGAAACACGTAAGCCGACCCTGAACTCGTGCCGCTGTCGTCGTCCCCGGAGACGCCTATGACGACCACATCGCCTGCGACCGCCACGGCGCTTCCGAAGTGGTCATACTCGGCTGTGTCCCATCCATAGAGCTTCGCGTCGTGCGTCCAATCCGGCCCTACCCTTCTGAGAACGTATGCTGAACCTCCCTGGCGTACTGCATCATAGTCATAAGGAGCTCCGACGATCATCCATTCCCCGGAGGTGTCCACGGAGGAACCGAAGTCGTCACCCCGGTCCGCATCCGGTGCTGTGAGTCTATCTCCACCAGGCCAATGCAGTTTCTCGCATTCGTCCGGCACACTATTCTCGTTGCAGTCGTCGCTGTCGCCGTCGAAGACATCGCACAAATCCGGGACGAGGTTGTAGTTGCAGTCGGACTCGCCACCGGCCTCACACTCATCCGGCGTCTCGTTGGCATTGCAGTCGCCACTGGCCCCGGATTCGATGTCGCATTCATCGGGGATCGCGTTCTCGTTGCAGTCTTCGCTGGTTGCGTACAAGATGTCACAAAAATCGGGGATCAGGTTCTCGTTGCAGTCTGCATCCGCGCCGGTGTCACATTCGTCAGGACGCCCGTTACAGTTCGCATCCGTGCTGGTGCCCTCAGACATATCAAGCGCGTCGCGTATCCCATTCCGGTTGCAGTCATCATCACGAAACGCAAACACCCGCCCGGCGTCCTCGATCCCGCCCACATCCCACTGAGGGGCGCCGACGACCGCCATATGGTTGCGCAGCACCACGCTATCGCCGAAGTACTCGTCTTCTGTGCCGTCCGGCACGAGGGGCTCGGCGCTCGACACCCACTCATCATCCGCCACCTGGACGAACGCGTGGATCGCCCCGGAGTTCTCCGCCAGGAAATCGGCATATGGTGTTCCGACTAGAACGGTCGTTCCATCTTCGGAAACAGCTACCGACTCGACCCATCCATCGTCTTCCTCTGCTCCCGACACCACGAGTTCGTCCTTGAACGTCCAGCCGGCGCGATCCTCTCCGAAGACGTAGGCTCTGCCTCCAAGGGCGCCGACGACGATGCGTCCCTCCGCGAGCGCAACGCAACTGCCGAAACGATCGCCCGGCTGCGCGACCGGCGCAACGAGCTTCGCCTCCTCCGTCCAGTCCCCCGTGTCCCGGAAGACATAGACGGCGCCCTGATCCTCTTCCACGCCGTCGTCCCACGCAGCGCCGACGACGAGAGTGTCGTCCATAGTGCCCAAGGTCCGTCCGAAGTCCGCCTCGCCTTGCGCGTCCGATGCAACCAGCTTGGCTACCTGCCCCCATGCGGCGCCGTCCCACTCGAACACATAGACGGACCCGGTGTGGTTCCTGAAAATGCCATCCTTGCGGAAAGGGACACGTTGAGCCGAGGGCCGGCCAACACATTCGTTGCCAACAGCGGCGAATATTCGCGGAACGCGAGGTGTCTTGGCGCGAACTTCGCAGTTTGAAAGGGTTGCGCATATTTCAATCTCGGATGGTCGGCACGAATCAACAGCTTCGAGAGCTCAAGCGGCCCGGCGATAGCGATGATGCAGACCGCCGACTTGCGGAATCGCGATCACCTTTCCTTCCGATGGATGCTCGACTCGACGTGGCACCGGTGCATTACATTCCAGCGAAAGATGAGCGCGTGATTCGTGATAGTACGCGAAGTAGCTCGAGAGAATTCGTCGCAGGTGGGCTTCGTTGAGAACGATGCAATGATCAAGGCACTCGCGACGAATCGATCCAATGATTCGCTCGACGTACGGTGACTGCCATGGCGAGCGGTAGGCAATCACAATTTGCTCGATACCCATGTGCTTGACGCGCTGGCGGAAGTACTCACCGTAGATCGAATCCCGATCCCGGATCAAGAACCGTGGCGTCTGATCCTCGGGAAACGCTTCGATGATCTGTTGGGCCGTCCATTCGGCGGTCGGATGCGTCGTAACGTTGAAGTGGACGACCATGCGGCGGTGATGGCGGAGGACGATGAAACAGAACAAAAGGCGGAACGTCGCCGTGGGTACCGTGAAGAAGTCGACCGCCACAATGTCGCGAACGTGGTTATCCAGGAATGTTCGCCAGGTCTGTGATGGTGGCTTGCGATGGCGGACCCTGTACTTGTCTACGGTTGCTTTCGACGCCTCGTAGCCAAGGAGACGCAGCTCCGAGCGGATTCTCGGCGTACCCCACGTTGGATTCTCCAATGACATGCGCCGAATCAACTTGCGGATCTCGGCGTCGATCTTGGGCCGGCCGGGTTTCCTGGATCGCGACTTCCATCGCCAGTACAGGCGGAAGCCCAGTTTGTGCCAACGGATCACGGTCTCCGGTTGGACGATGACGAGGAGGGAGCGCCAGTTCGACCAGAGGCGGGCGATCCAGGTCCAGAAGATGCGGTCCCGGTTTCGTAACCGCGGCCGCTTCGAGTCTTGCTCAAGGACGGAGAGCTGCTGCCGGAGGACGAGGTTTTCGGCAGCCAGCTCAGCTCGGCTCCGAACCGCTGCCCGGAGGAAAATGAAGATCACCTGTACCCAGCCCATGCCCCGCTCCCAAACTTCTTACCTTCATATTATGTGCGTGAACGGCTGCGAGCGTAGCCGTGGTGCAGGAACGGTCAATCGCGAATGCTCGCGAACATGCCCGAAACCGCGGTTTTGGGCCCGGATGAGGTTTTCAGGACCCACAGTCCTCTTCGAGCCTACGACCGCCCCGTTACGAGCCCACCCTCCGGGCTCATAACGCACTACAAATAACCCGTTATGAACCCGTTTTCGCCGGTTCATAACGGCGTGGTCGCAGGTTCGTAGCGCGCGGTTTCATGTCTTTCACGTAGATTTGAAATCGACGTAAGTCGTTAAAAAAGCCCGACTTACGTCGGGCTATCTCCAGGTCCTTATAGCGGGGGCTGGACTCGAACCAGCGACCTCCGGGTTATGAGCCCGACGAGCTGCCAACTGCTCTACCCCGCAATCACTGTTGAGCAATGTACACGTGCCTGACGGTTGAGTCAAGCGTGTTGGCCACGCCCCAACGATTCCGCAGGGGGTTCGCTATTGACTCCTGCATAAGTAATACAAATCTGCCGTTTCAGAGGCGAATCGGCAGAGTAGAGTAAGCGTCCTGTGAACCCCATCTTGTTTTCGTGACCTCCGATTCCTGATAATGGGCTCGGAGGTGTACGATGTCGAAGATCCGCCGAGACGGGACCGAGCGGGGGCGGTACTGGCAACGACATCTGGATCGGTGGGAACGGAGCGGTCTCTCGCAAGCGGTATTCTGTCGCCGACACGGACTATGGGGTGGATCTTTCGCGCTCCACGATGTGCAGCTGGATGGCTGCCTGTGCGGATCTGCTCCATCCGCTTTACCGGTTGATGGTGAAGGACGTACTGGCATCGAAGGTTGTGCATACGGACGATACCGTCGTACCCGTGCAGGACAAGACGCGTACGAAAACCCGTCAAGGCCGGGCGTGGGTGTACGTGGGTGATCCGGATCATCCCTACACGGTGTTCGACTTCACGCCCATCCCCCGCATCGTACGGGAACCCCGCGGCGCGGTCGACGGGCTTTTCGGGACGCCGGCGAGCGAGTATCGTCTGCGGCGATGACGGGCTTTCATGAACCGCAAGCGATTCGCATCACCTGCGCCCCCGGTCTGGTCGACTACCTTCGGCACGAGGTCGAGGAGCTTGGTTACACGGTTGATTCTTCTCGGCCGACCGGCCTGGAGATCACAGCCGGTATGCATGACGCCATGCGACTGAATCTCTTTCTGCGCACCGCGTTCAACGTGCTCGTCCTGATCGATACATTCACCTGCGCCGATCCGGACGAGCTGTACGGGCATGTGCTCGCGCTGCGGTGGGAGGAGATGATCTCACCCGATGAGTACCTCAGTGTGGTCTCGAGCGTGAACACGCCGACCATCAACGATTGGCGGTTCGCAAGCCTCAAGGTCAAGGATGCCATCGTGGACCGCGTGGCGTCGGTGACCGGTGCTCGGCCGAACTCCGGGCCGCAGCGGGAGAACTTCGTCGTCCATCTCTATTGGAACGGGGACGATGCCCGGCTTTTCCTCAACACCTCTGGACGGAAACTCGCGGATCGAAACTACCGCAAGATGCCGCACAAAGCGCCGATGCAGGAGACGTTGGCGGCGGGTGTCATCCTTGCAACGGGGTATGACGGGACCGTGCCGCTGGTCAACCCGATGTGCGGGAGCGGCACGCTCGCCATCGAGGCGGCGCTGATCGCCTCGGGGCGCCCGCCCGGGCTGCTTCGAGATAACTTCGGGTTCATGCACCGCAAGGGTTTCGATTCCGACACCTGGCAGTCGATGCGCCGCAGCGCCAGGAAGATCCGCAACAAAGGCACGATCGCCGCCATCATCGCCACCGATATCGATGCGGGCGCTATACGAGCAGCCAAGAAGAATGCCGAGACCGCCGGCGTGCACCACATGATCCGGTTCGACGTGTGCGACTTCGCGGAAACACCGATCCCGCCCGAAAAGGGGATCGTCGTCATCAACCCCGAGTACGGCGAGCGACTCGGCGTCATCGCGGAACTTGAGAAG
Source organism: uncultured Phycisphaerales bacterium (assembly GCA_965371725.1). Taxonomy (GTDB): domain Bacteria; phylum Planctomycetota; class Phycisphaerae; order UBA1845; family UBA1845; genus CBDUZO01. The sequence continues at coordinate 1,133 of CBDUZO010000051.1, read as the reverse complement.
ACCTACAGGCGCATGGGTGATTTCTTCAAACAGCGGTGTCCGGGGTGGACCGGTTACATCTTCACGGGGAACCTCGAACTCGCGAAGAAGGTCGGGCTTCGGGCGAGCCGCCGCATGGAGTTTTTCAATGCGAAGATCGACTGCCGGCTGCTCAAGTACGAGTTGTACGAGGGCACGCGACGCAAAGAGGATTAGGGCAGGGGATGCCCGCCCGTGATGGCGGGCGATCGGGCAACCGTTGGCCTCCGACGGAGAGTCTATTCCTAAGCAAGCTGTACGATGATTCCATAACGGTTACCATGCCTTCCTCCGCTGGTGCCACGCACGCAGGGCAACCGCCACGGCATTCATGGGAAGGAGAATGCCCAGCAAGACAAGGATCCCCGCCGCGGCAAGGTGGTGAAACGCCGTCTGGGGCCGGTCGCACCATTCGTAGATCTGGATCGGAAGCGCCGTGAACGCATCCAGCGGCCCTTCGGGAACGAACGCGACGTAGGTCAGTGCTCCGATCATAAGCAGCGGGGCTGCCTCGCCGATGGCCCGCGACACAGCAAGAATCACACCCGTCAGGATGCCCGGCAGCGCCACCGGCAGCACGTGTGAGCGGATGGTCTGCCACTTGGTCGCCCCGAGGGCGTAGGCTGCGTGTCGGAATGACTGTGGAACGGCCAACAACGCTTCACGACTCGCAATGATGATCACCGGTAGGATCAACAGAGTAAGTGTTAATGCGCCGGCGAAGCCAGCCAATCCTCCCCATGAGCACGTGAACGTAGAGCGTTTCCCCGTTGACTGTCAATCGGCGGAACTCCCGCCACTCGTCATCCGTCGACTGTGGTAGACGCTTGTCGAGCAGGCGTAGCTCGTCGTAGCTCATTTCCATGAGTTCCCACGCGACCTCTCGTAGGGCGGGATCAGCCTGTTCCTGTGAGACCATTGTGTTGACTCCATCCGTCGATCGGTCACCCACCAAAGTACGATGCCGGATGCATCGCGGCAAAGTAGGGCGGCGTCCGCAATCTCGACACGACAGGAGAGTAGCGTCTCCTACAACCGGAGCTTCTGTGCGCCGGAGCCGATCGGGTAGGAGGCGGGGTTGCCCCCGCCGTCCTCCCACACCACCGTGCGAACGG
>CBDUZO010000050.1:0-31291 GCA_965371725.1 uncultured Phycisphaerales bacterium | reverse complement strand
GTTGGCGATGATTCGCCGATACCTTAAACTGCTGTTTTCAGACAGAGCCTAGTGCAAAGTCTGTTTTTGCGTAGCGACCGACCCCCCTCTTTCCCCCCTTGTCAAGGGGGGATGAAAGGGGGGTTCCGCTACACGATTCCCGAAAACGCTCTAGTCGCCCTCCCGGCCTGACACCAACCTGTACGCCGTGACCCGATTTCCCAGGAATGTCGGGACAATCAGAAGGTTTTTCTCCTTGATGAACTCGAAGTCAGCCGCGTTCAGACCGGCCGAGCCCGTATCGCCGACCTCGACCACATCGCCGTCCGGCGAGATGAGGTAAGTTTCCCCCTCCCAGTGCGACACGAGAAAGCTACCGTCATTGGCCACGCGAATCCCGTCAATCACACCCGCCCCCAAACAGATAATGCTCCTGACCCTCTTATCATTCAAGCTGACCGCTTTCAGGGAGCCGTCGCCGGTGTTGCCCACAATCAACTCGTCACCGTGGATGAACAACCCGTTCGAGCGGTGAAGCTGGTCGCCCTTCATCCACACCTCACACTCGCCCTCGACACACTTGAAGATGTCGCTCGCCTTCGGTACGCGCGACGTATTGGACAGGTAAATCGCACCGGTCTTGTCAATGGCGAGATCGTTCAAGAATGAGCAATTCGGCATGGGATATCTGTTGAGAATCGTGCCGCTCTCGATGTCAATCTCCATAAGGCTGCAGCGAACCCCCTCGACCACGTACAATCTGTCACCGTGAATACCCATACCGCACGGACCATCGAGACCCGTCACCCACTTCAGTTCCTCGACTTCTCCGTCCAACCTTACCTTCGATAGGAACCCCGTCGGCTCGGTCCGCCTCACGAGCCTGTCAAAGCTGCTCACGTAGAGGATATTCCTCTTGCGATCGTAAAGCACGGACTCGGGCACCTTGAACACGTCCGGCGTTTCCCACACCTTCACGAGTCGCGCGTGATCCTTGACGGGTTTGTCCGGCTCCCGATCCGCCTTGCACAGGAACCCCCCATCCACCCATGGACTCGGCGAGAATGAGCAGGATCTCGTTCCGTCCCTTCTGAAGTGTCAGGTAGACGTCATCATTGAGCCCCACAATGCCCACATAGGACGGATCGCGACTGCGATACCCGCTTCTGCCGGAGAACACCCTTTTCCCATTGAGAAAGAGCGTTACATCATCGCTGTATCCGAAGGAGAGTTTGATCTCCCGCTTCCAGCCCGATTGAACGATCGTCCTGGCCAGGATGCAATCCGCCCCCTCCCCACTGCGAGCAACATGCCGCGACACGTTGACCAGACCCGGCGGTTCACTGCGTATGTCTCTCCAGCCGGCATTGAAGATGGCAAAGAAATCGGGATAGTTCTCCCTATCCAGTTGATTCGCAGCGAACGGTCGGGAAATCTCCCATTCCGTGATCACACCGGGCGGCGTGGTCACAGTGGGTGGCTCCTCGAAGACAAGGTCGTCGTCGATCCTGTACCGGAAGTTCGAGAAGTAGGCCGTGCCGTTCGCGGGCCCCATCACACCGACGGATCCGCTGCTCACCCCGTGCTTGAGATCGGTCACGACCAGGGCGGGTTGGTCCCCATCGTTCACGAAAACGCGGGCCTGCTTCCCACGCGGCGACGTGCAGATCGCGCGCCAGGGATAGCCTACAACTGCGAATGATGCACGGACAGAGGGTCGTCTGGATTTGACAGGTTTTTACCGTGCGAGCGCGGCGGCGTCGACCTTGGTGACACGCGCGATCTCATCAACGGTGGTGATTCCCTTGAGGACCTTTGACCATCCGTCCTCTCGCATGAGCTTCAGGCCGCAAGCTCGGGAGACCTCGAGAATCTCGGTCGCGCTTTTGCGCTGGAGGATCATCTCACGTAGCTTGTCGTCGATCATCAGCAGCTCGAAGATGCCGAGCCGGCCGCGAAAGCCGCTGTGTCGACACTCGCGACAACCCGCCCCGCGGAAGACCTTCTGACCGGGCTCGAGCTTGAAGTCGCTCGGAAGATCGAGCGGGTTGGGCTCGTACTCCTCCTTGCAGTGCTTGCAGATCTTACGCACGAGTCGCTGCGCCAAGACGCCGCTGATCGCGCTGGAGACCAGGAACGGCTCGACGCCCATGTCGAGCAGACGCGTCGTAGCCGTCACCGCGTCGTTGGTGTGCAGCGTGCTGAACACGAGGTGGCCGGTGAGTGACGCATTGATCGCAACCTCTGCCGTATCAAGGTCTCGGATCTCGCCCACCAAGATGACATCCGGGTCGTGTCGAAGGAAGGAGCGCAGGCCCGAGGCAAACGTCAAGCCGATGTGCGGCTTGACGCCGACCTGTTGAATGCCGTCGAGGTAGTACTCGATCGGGTCCTCGATCGTCAGGATCTTGATCGTATCGTTCCTGATCGTATTGAGCGCCGCGTACAGCGTGGTCGTCTTGCCCGAGCCTGTGGGGCCGGTCACGAGGATGATACCGTACGGCTGGGAAATGACGTGCATGACGCCGGCGAGGGCTTCATCAACCAACCCAAGTTGTTCGAGCGAGAAAAGCACCGACTGCTTGTCGAGGATACGCATCACCACCGCCCCGCCGAACGCGGTGGGGATGATGCTGACACGCAGGTCGATGTCGCGGTTTTGTGCCTTGATCTTGAAACCGCCGTCCTGCGGCAGGCGCTTCTCGGCGATGTTAAGGTTGGAGAGAATCTTGATACGACTGACGATGGCCGATTGGAAACGCCGAATCTCCGGCGGTACGTTTGTCGTATGCAGCACACCGTCAATCCGGTAGCGAATCTTCAGGTCATCCTCGTAAGGCTCGATGTGAACGTCACTCGCGCGGTCACGGATCGCTTCGAGAAGAATTTCGTTAACCAGTTTGACAACGGTCGCCTCCTGAGCCTGCTCGATCAGATCGGCGTTGTCGGGATCGGTTTCGCTGACAACCTCGACGGCCGACTCCCCGATCATTCGCTCGATCGTGTCACCGCCGACGCCGTAGTACTGCTTGATGACGCGCGAAATCTCCTCGCTGGTCGCCAGCACGGTCTCGATCTTTGAGCCCATCAGCATCCGAAGCTCATCGAATGCGTAAAGGTTGAACGGGTTGGCGGTGGCTACGCGGATCGCGCCGTTGTGGCGGTCGATCGGGATGACACGGTCGCGGTGGACGACTTTCGATGGCGTCTGCCGCAGCAACTCCTCATCGATCTCGACCTCGCTCAGGTCGATCAACGGGATGGAAAGCTGTTCACCATAGATTTCGAGGTAGTCGCGTTCGTTGATGAACCCCAAGCGCACGAGGCACTGTTCGATTCGCTCGGACGCTTTGCGCAGGGACTTTGCCTGGTCGAGTTGAGCGCTCGTGATGAGCTTTCGTTGTAGCAGAACCTCGCCGACACTCATGCCGTCATCCCTGCCGTTCGCGTCAGCCGTCGCTTGCCCTTTCACGGGCCCACGGCCTGCGCAGCCCGTCAGCCCATCGCCGCCCGGCGTGCTAGGGTAACGGGCCTCCGACCATGCAACCACCCCATTTTATACACATGATCGAGCCGCGGGACTCATCGGATGACCTAAATCGTAACCATTTGCCAAACAGGAACTTGCAGCCCATTAGCCAGTCTGATAGGCGTCAATCGCGCCTTGTTTTCGGCCTGACCATCCGCTAGGATCGGCCGAGCCGACGACGTGGCGTCGAGCGTGCGATTATCGCCCCCTGTCACCGCGGGGCGTAACGGCGATTCAGCCGGCGGCGAGTGCAACCCGATCACGGCTCGCCTGTGGAGTGGCGGCGGGACGGCGCTCGGAAAGGAAGACGTTTTGCCCGATCGTGAAACCGAGTCCCGCTACGACGCCTGCCTCCAAACACTGAAAGCCCGTGGCCAGGAGCATGTTCTCCGCCATTGGAGCGTTCTCACCGAAGCTCAGCGTGCCGAGCTGTTGACCGATATTGAGTCGATTCCGTGGGACGTGGTGGAACCGCTCATAGAATCGCACGTCCTGCAAAAACCTCGCTGCGCGATGCATGACGACGTGACGCCTCCCAATGTCTATCCGCACAAACCGGACGCCGCACGGCAGGCGTTGTACCGCCAGGCCGTTGAGCGGGGACAGCACTTGCTCCGCGACGGCCGGGTCGCGGCGTTCACCGTCGCCGGCGGTCAGGGAACGCGACTCGGGTTCGACGGGCCGAAGGGGGCTGTGGCGGTTACGCCCGTCGGTGATCGAACGCTCTTCGAGCTGTTTGCTGAAACCGTCAAAGCCGCGCAACGTCGATATGACGCGCCCATGCCCTGGTACATCATGACGAGCCCCGCCAATCACGGTCCAACCGTGGAGTTCTTCAGGGAGCACGCCTTCTTCGGTTTGCCGGAAAGCAACGTGGTCATGTTCCGTCAGGGCATGTTGCCTGTCTTCGATCCGTCGGGTCGTTTGCTCTTGGATCAACCGCACCGTCTTGCGCTCGCGCCGGACGGCCACGGCGGTTCACTCAAGGCACTGGTCAAGAGCGGCGCCCTTAAGGACATGCAGGACCGAGGGATCAGGATCATCTCCTATTTCCAGGTCGACAACCCGCTGGTCAAACCGTTCGACGCGCTCTTTCTCGGTCTGCACTCCATAACCGGCTCCGAGATGTCGATCAAGGTGACGCCGAAGACGGATGATCTCGAACGCGTCGGGAACCTGTGCATGTGTGGTGGCAGGCTGACCGTCGTGGAGTATTCCGACTTTCCCAGCGAGCTGGCGCATGCAAGGAACCCGGACGGTTCACGCAAGTTCGATTCCGGAAACCTTGCCATCCATCTGCTCAACGTAGACCTTGTCGATCGTATCATCGCCCAGTCCTTCGAGCTTCCCTTCCGCCGCGCGGATAAGAAGGTCGCTTACATTGACGAGAACGGAAAGCGGGTCGACCCACCCAAGCCCAATGCGATCAAGCTCGAAACGTTCGTCTTCGACGCCGTGACACTGGCTGGAAACCCGCTTGTACTTGAAGTCGATCGGGCCGAGGAGTTCTCTCCGGTCAAGAACGCCACCAGTGTCGATTCTCTCGATACGTCGAAGCGCGATCAGGTCCGGCGTGCCTGCCGCTGGCTGGAAGCCGCGGGTGTCACAGTGCCTCGCAAACCCGACGGTGAACCCGATGTGACGGTAGCGATCGCCCCCGCTTTCGCCCTCGACGCCGCCGACGTCATCGCCCAGCGCGATCACCTTCCGGCGCTCAGACCCGGCGATAGCCTCCGGATCGAGTAGCGCCCGCCCGTCGAAACGGCGCATTCTGCGGGAGGTTGTGTTCTCCAATGCTTCCGCTGGACCCTGCGGGGGCAGGCGGTTCCGATAACCAGGCACGCGACCCTTGAGGCGATCATCGCCGGGCGGTCTGAATGATGTCTTTCGCGTAGCGTACAGGTACAATGGTGTGGTGACCGCACGGACGGATGAGGACCTGCTTCGGGACTACCTGGCCGGGGATCATGCCGGGTTCGAGCTACTTGTGCGCCGTCATGCCCAGGAGCTCTTCCACTTCGCCATGCGGTTCACCGGAAACTCGACAGCCGCGGAGGACGTCGTGCAGGAGGCCTTCCTGCAAGTCCATACCTCAGCCGAAAGCTTCGACCCCACGCGGAGGTTCAAGCCCTGGCTTTTCACCATCACTGCGAACAAGGCACGCGATTTGCTCCGGCGGCGAGCCCGGAAACGCGAGTTGCCCTTCGACGCCCACGTGGAGGCTGACGATGAGGGCGGCCAGCGGTTCATCGACTTGATCTCCAGCGAGCAAGCCGCGCCCGATTCGGACCTATTGCTCGAGGAAAAGCGGAGGCTGGTCAGGGAGGTCATCGCGGCGATTCCGGAGCGATTCAGTGAGGTGCTCATTCTCGCCTACTACCACCGGTTTGCGTACAAGGAGATCGGCGAAATCCTGGGAATCCCGCTGGGGACCGTGAAAAGCCGCCTGCACGCCGCCGTGGCCCGTTTTTCGGAGGCTTATCGGGCGGTCGCCGAGGAGCGATCGAGGGAAGAGCGATAACCGCGCCCGGCCCGGTCGAACGAGAAGAATCCGCCCGCCTGAGCGGAACAACCGCAGGCGACGCGGCGTAGTAGACTTGGATCGTCCTATGCAACGTCACGACCAAAACCCGGAAGACCTCCTGCTCGATTTCCACCTGGATCGTCTCGGCGACGGTGATCGGGTGTGGATCGAGGCTGAGTTGCTGCGCGACGTGGAACTCCGTGGCAAGAGCGACCGGCTGGGGCAGATGCTACGGCCGCTCGATCACTGGTCGGTCCCGCCCGCCCCGGCCAATCTGGTCGGCAAGGTGCTCGCGGGCGTCGAGGAGGCGTCCCGGAAGAAGGGCGCCGCCGTCAGCCCCTACGAAGAGGACGCACTGCCGAGGCGTTCGTTCACCATCCCTCTGAGAGAGATTCTGGCGGTGGCCGCCTGCATCGTGCTCCTGGCTGGCGTGGCCATTCCCGGTCTTTCGGGTATCCGAGGCCGCGCACAGGGGGCCATCTGTGCCGGCAACCTCGGCTCAATTTTCCAGGGCGTTTGTCTGTACCAACAGTCCTTCGACGAGTCATTGCCCTTTGCGGGCCGGATTGCCGGCGCGGTCTGGCTTCCGGGAACGGAAAGGGATCGTCCGTATGCGTCCAACAGCCGGCACCTGTACCTGCTGGCGAAGTTCAACTACGTGCCCGACCCGAAGCGCTTCGTCTGCCCGGCCGATTCGACGGCCAGCCCGATGCGTGCCGACGACGTGGCTTTCTATGACGATTTCGCCTCGACGCGCAACAAGAGCTACGATTCGCTGAACCTCTCCGGTGCCAAGCCGAACCTCCGACCGGCCATGCCCATCGCTTACCTCAGTGATAGGAACCCGCTGTTCAAGGACGGCCGGTTCGACGAGTCGGTCGATCCGCACACGGCGAACTCGCCCGTGCACAAAGGCAGGGGCCAGACGGTCTTGACGCTCGACGGCAGCGCACGCTGGAGGACAACACCGATCTACAGCGCGAACCGTGACAATCTCTGGCTCGCCGGCGACATTGAACGCTATCGCGGCACCGAATCTCCCACACGCAACGACGACGCCCACCTCGTTCCCGGCTACCCCGTAACCGATCCGAAGGTGCAACGGGTGTTGCTGCGCTGATTCGGTAGGCGGTCTGCATCCGCGCAGCCCGATCGCCGGTCAACCCAGCCACCGAATCCGCAATCTTGTCGTAGGGGCGATTCATGGTCATGCATTCTCGCGTTCCGCCGGCGTGCGTTTCGTACGTCAACTCCAGAGCTAAAGTGACCAAGTTGCGCCGCGCAGGTGGTTCAGATTGACAACGCGGCAGCGATGGGTCACGAGCAACGCCATGGCCTTGAAATCGTCGGTCAGGACAACGTATCCATGCTGTTTCGAGGCCTCGAGCATCGACAAGTCTGTGAAGCCAAACCGAGGGAGGTTCGCCTTATCGAGCAACAGGTCCTTGTCAATGTGCTTCTCCACTGAGTTTCGCACGACCTCAATCAGGACGGCGAAGTACGCTCGCGCGTGATCCCCTTTGAGTTGCATAGACAGATTCGAAACCTCAGCGAGAATCTGTGGGGTAACGATGATCCTGGGAAACCTGCGGATCACCGAGGCAACCAGGTCAAAGTCTTCCTCGGTGTACTGGTCGGTCCGCTTGAAGCGCACGATGAGCTCCCGGTCGTATGTGCCTATCAGGTACAACAGCAGGAGGTTCGAGTCCACAAGCAGCGCGTTGGCGGCGCGTTTACGCATGGCTAATCTGGGAATGACGGAACTCGTGCCTATCTGATCTTCATCGACAAGACTTCGCCCGAGTAGGCATCGACCTTGAATACCTTGTAGTCCGTAGCCCCCGTCCCGACGTAGAAGGGCAGTCCTGGTCTTGAGTAACCGAGGGTCACCAACCAGAACATCTTGTCATCCGACAACTCAATCTCCTCGATCGTGAGACTGGTCGGAGGGCCTGCGACCTCGTTGAAGTACATGCTTGCCGCGGACGCGGCGTCCCGCGGCGTTATTCGCTCTTTCTTGACCGTTTTCTTTTGCACCATCTCTCGTTCCTTCTTGTTGTTCCTAACGAGCATGCGCTCGCACGCCACGTGCCTGCGTCGACCATTGTAGTGTATGACCCGATCAGTGGCAACCGCTCCTGCCCTATCAAGCGAGCTTCTCGTTGATCCACGCCTTGGCGCGCTCGAGGGCGTTCGGGATGCCGCTCGGGTCACTTCCGCCGCCTTGGGCCATGTCGGGTCGGCCGCCGCCCTTGCCGCCCACAAGCGGCGCGACCTCCTTGATCAGGTCACCCGCTTTGGCGCCCTTGGCGACGACGTCCTTGCTCATTCCCGCCACGAGGGTCACACGCTTGTCACTCGCCATCGCGAGCAGGACGGCTGAGGAGCCCCGTTTGTTGCGAACCCAGTCGATCGCTCCCCGCAACGCCTCCACAGGGGCAGCCGGGACCTCACCGACGACAACCGTCACGTCGCCGACCGTCTCGGCGCTAGTGAGCAACGCGCGGACCTTGTCCATCACGACATCGCCGGACGCGCTGGCGGCCTTTTTCTGCTGCTTTTTGGCTTCCTTCTGAAGCTCCGTCGTGATCTCGCGAATCTCATGGCGCAGGCGGATTGGGATGACGGCTTCGTTGACGCGCTGCAGGAATCCGGAAAGCACGACGCCCAAGTGGGCGCGGGTCCGCGCGGGCTGAAGCCCGCGGCTCGTATCAGCATCGCCTCCGAAGGCCTTCGCCTCTTCGAGCAGCTTGGTCCCGATCGCCTCCGCCTGTTTCGCGGCGTCACCGGTGATGCCCACAACGCGGCGGACGCCTTTGGCGACAGCTTCCTCGCTGATGAGGACAAACCGTTCGGCTTCGGCGGTTCGCTTCAGGTGCGTCCCGCCGCAGAACTCGACCGGATACTGCATCCACTTTTTGTCGTCCGGGGAGGCGAGCATCTCATCGACGTCCGCCCCGATCGAGATAACGCGGACCCGATCCGGATAGGTCTCGCCGAACACGGCACGGAGCGTGTTGATCTTGATCGCGTCGTCCTTGACGGCGTCGTCCTTAACGTGGACCGGAAGGTCGTCGTCGATGAACCGGTTGACATGCGCCTCGACCTCGCGGAGTTGCTCCACGGTCATTGGCTTGTTGTGCGAGAAGTCGAACCGCGTCTTCTCCGGATCGACCAGCGACCCCTTCTGCTGAATGTGATCGCCCAACACTTCCCTAAGCGCCCAGTTGAGCATGTGCGTAGCCGTGTGGTTCTTCGTGGTGGAATGGCGAGAAGTTGCCACATGGGCTATGCACTCTTTTCCTGGGACAATGCTACCATGTACGGTCCGCCCGATGTGACTCACGTGGGCGTGAAAGGAAGCACCTTGAGAGTGTGGCGACAGGGGCGCGCCAAGTTCTGTGGTACGCTCAACTCTCTCCACAAGAAACCGGCTATCCCCTTGAACGATCTCGCCGGAGTCGCCAACCTGCCCTCCACTCTCAGCGTAAAACGGAGTTCGCTCGAGAATGACTGCCCCGGATTGTCCCGCCTCAATCGGCTGCCCGATATTCGCTCTCGGTGTGTCACGTCTCGTCGGAACGGTTGCAGCAATCCAAGTATCGGTATCAAGCTCGTCATATCCCGTGAATTCGGTCCCCGCGGCAAGCGCGGCAACCTGACGGTCCGATCCCTCAAACGACGACGGCGAGTCTCGCAAGGACTCCCACACACTATCCACCTGACGCTGCGACGACTGACGAGCCTTCTCTCGCGCCTGCTCCATCAACCGTTCAAACTCGGCGACATCGACCTGGAAGCCTCGCTCACGCGCCATCACCTCCGTCAGGTCGATCGGGAAACCGTAGGTGTCGTGAAGCTTGAAGGCCGCTTCGCCAGTGATGATGGGTGGGTTCTCGCAGTACTTGCGTACTCGCTCCTTGGTCAACTCGGAAAGTTCAAATCGATCGAGGATTCCAGACGCGTCACCTCTGATCGTCAGGGTAGTCTCGGGATCCATCAAATCGAAGTCAGGTTCGAAGAGCTTCACTGCGCGTGTGTGCGCTGGGTCCACGTATAGGAGATCCTTCCGCCCGCCTTTCTTCTTTTCGCCGCTCTCAGCGATCACTTGCTTCCAAAACGCATACCCGGCATATGACCAAAATGTATCGATGCCCCGATCGAGTGTCTTGAAGAACGACGACTCTTCGTCCCTGATGAGTTCAGCAGTGTATTCGACAGTTCGCTTGCCGAGGTTTGTTCGAAGTCCAGGGAACACATCGGACATTTGGTCAACAACGGTTTCGACAAGGTCGCACAGGAAAGGCTCGTGCATGTTCATGTATTGCCGTCCGTGGTAAACCGCCCGCCGGAGGATGCTTCGAAGGACGTACCCACGACCATCTCTGTCAGGGACGGCTCCGTCGGTCAGGGCGAACGTCAGACACCGCACGTGATCGGCAATGACACGGTAGGACACGTCGATCATCAGGCGTTCGTGGTCAGTCGTGCCCACCCCACCCGACTCGGAACGAGCCGCGGGCTTTAGCCCGCGCGGATCTTCCGTCCGCGATGTCCCGGAATCCGGCGAGTCCGCGCGATCTGAAGATCGCGGCTCGCGTGTATCCTCCGCGCGATCTGAAGATTGCAGCTCGCGTGTATCCTCCGCGCGATCTGAAGATTGCAGCTCGTCAGCGTCTGTCGGAAGCGTGCCCGCGTACGCCGGTGCACCGGTGCGTTTTCGGATCGCCTCGAAGATCGGCGTCCAGACGTCGGTGTCGTAATTGCTCTTCTTACCCTGGAGCACGGCGCAGGTGCGCTCGAACCCCATCCCGGTATCGACGTGCTTGGCCGGCAGAGGCGTCAGCTTGCCGTTGGAATCCCGGTTGAACTGGATGAACACGAGGTTCCACAATTCGATCACGCGGGCGTCGTCGGCGTTGACCAGCGCGTGCCCGGACTTATCCGGCGTAAGGTCGATATGAATTTCGCTGCACGGCCCGCACGGACCGGTATCACCCATCTCCCAGAAGTTGTCCTTCTTCCCGCCCGGGTGGACGTGCGTCGGATCGATGTCGGTGACCGTCTTCCAAAGCTCCGCCGCTTCAAGATCGGGCTCGAGCCCGTCAGCCGGATCGCCCTCGAAATAGGTCGCGTGCAGGCGCGTCCTGTCGATCCCCCAGACCTCGGTCAGCAGCTCCCACGCCCACGCGATTGCCTCCTTTTTGAAGTAGTCGCCGAAGGACCAGTTCCCCAGCATCTCGAAGAAGGTGTGGTGATACGTGTCCTGCCCGACGTCGTCGAGGTCGTTGTGCTTTCCTCCAGCCCGGATGCACTTCTGCGTATCCGCCGCCCGGTTGTAGGGTCTCGATCCGGTACTGAGGAAGACGTCCTTGAACTGATTCATCCCGGCGTTCGTGAACATCAACGTCGGGTCGTCCAAGGGCACAACCGGCGAGGAACCCACGATCGCGTGGTCCTTCGAGGCGAAGAAATCGAGGAACTGCTGCCTGATCTGCTTGGATGTCAACGTAGGAGCCATCGTCCGAACCTCATCCGAATCCATTACGACTGTTCGACGCTACTGTACCCGCTCCCCGCCGACGGTAAAGCAGCCGCGCGTCCGTCGCCGCCACCGAACCGCCGCCCCCGGACTGGCTTGACAGTGCCGCGGTTGGGCCATAACGTCTTTGCCAGCCGATGAGAGTCGGCTTTATGACGGAGTGCGAGGTCCCGACTTAAGGAAGTCGACATGCAGAAGACCAGAATCGTCAGCTTGCTGATTGTCGCCGTATTCGCGTTCCCCATCGGCTGTGCCACCTCGACGAAGAAGGGCCCGTCCAATCCTACGGAACGGGGCGGGCGCGGAGCGCCCGATCTGGAAGCCCTGAACCGCCCCGCTGCCTGGATCTACATCGACGGTCTCGAGGGCCGGTTCACCGAGAGGGACGGGAAGCCCTGGCTGCAGTGGATTATCGACGGCCCGGTCAGCCAGTCGCCCACCTTCCGAGTAGAGGTCTATGAACCGCTGATTGGCTCGCCCAAGGACTTCCAGTGCGTGCTTCAAACCCGCGACTCCGACGACGGCTCAATGATCTTGTACGCGATCCGTGCCAACCCCGGCACGTTTGAGATCGGAAAAGAGTACTCGCTGCTCAAGCCCGGTGAGAACTTCGTGATCCTTGATAAAACCGCCGGCCAAGGTGTTGAGGAAATCCCCCTGTTGACTCCCGGTACGTATGGAATCGCCGCCGGGATCAAGAACGCCGAGACGGAGAAGGAGGCGCTCGCCGTCACCGATTTCACCGTTGGCGAGAGCACACCCGTCGCCGCACCTCCCGCCGAAGCGGCTGAGTAGCCGGGATCGGAATCGCCCGCTATCAGGCCGTTGAAAAACGCGGACCCCGCCACAATCGTGTAGCGTCATCCCTTGTGGGTGACGCCTACCCCTGCAGTTCTTGGTGCGCGGTGCCCACGCCTGGACGGTGCTTCGCCGCCCACGAGGGGCGGCGCTACACTTTTTCAACGGGCTATCCGACAAAGTCGATTGTGTCGACGGAAGGCACGAGTCCGGCTTCGTGTCCCCTTCGCAGCAGATCGCGCACCGCCTGCCTGCCCATGTCGCCGTAATCGATCGTCCACTCATTGACGTACATGCCGACGAACCGATCCGCAAGATCGGCTCCCATGTCGCGGGCATAGTTGAGCGCGTGCTCGACGGCCTCCCGGCGGTGTTCGAGGCTGTACTGTATGCTCCGCTTGAGAATCCCTGTGACCTCGACCATCGCTTCCTTGCCCAGGCTGCGGCGGATGCAGTTGCCGCCCAGCGGGAGCGGCAGATTCGTTTCGCGTTTCCACCATTCTCCGAGATCGACGACCTTATGGAGCTTGTGGTTTTGATACGTTAGTTGCCCCTCGTGTATGATCAGGCCGGCATCGGCTTTGCCGTCGGCGACAAAGTCGAGGATCCGATCAAACATGACCACCTTGTGCTTGAACGCCCCCTTACCGAGCATGAGACTGAGCGCGAGAAAAGCCGTGGTCATCTCGCCGGGAATGGCGATCAAACGTCCTCGCAGTTGGTCGACGGTCATGGGTTCCCGCGTCACGACCATCGGCCCATATCCGTCACCCATGCTCGAACCGCAGTTGGTCAGCGCATAGTCCCCGGCCACATACGGGTAGGCGTGGATGCTGATGGCTGTGATGTCGAGCTCGGCCCTAAGTGCCCTGTCGTTGAGGGTCTGAATATCCTGGAGCACGTGCTCGAAGGTCCAGCCTCCCGTGTCGATCTTCTCACGCCCCTTTGCGAGGGCATAGAACATGAAGGCGTCGTCCGGGTCGGGGCTGTGCCCCAATGTCAGATGCTTCGTGCCTGTTTTCGTCATGGGATGGCTACTCGCTCCTGTCGGCCTAGAACGCTTCCAGTGATCTCGCAAGCGTCCGATTGCGAAGAATCTCCGGTAGACTTCGGGATTCGGACGCTACATCAGGATGGAGCTTGTTCCAGCGCTTCACACCTGAGCCGCCGACCACCCATTACAGCCGCCGGACAGGGCATGGGCAAGGCGGCCCTGCAAGGCCGATGATTCGCCCGCTACGCCGCTGCACAGGGGAAGAGCTCCAGATGCCCGCCAAACGGCCGTGGGCCTGGCATCGCGAGTCCCGTGTCAGAAATCGTGCCGCCGCGTATATGAATCGATGGATCGAGGCCCCTGAGACGAATCGCGGTGAAGCCTGTGTGTAACAACTACGTCACGGCTTATCGCGTCTAACAAACAGCTTGTTGGGCCGTCTGGAAAGGTATAGAATGAATGCCGATGAATAGTTGACGGCCTTGGCGATTCGTGAGTTTGTGCAGTGATGAGCGCGAGAGCAACCAGATTTCTATCCTTGATTCCGGTAATCAGCGTCGTGCTGATGGCGACCGGGTGCGGCTCCACGGAGACCGCCACGGGTGAGGAGGCTGCCAAGGTCCGCGAAGCTCCCATCTGTGTGACCCAGGAGGACGCCGACCGGATGGCCGACCAAGTGCTTCAACTTGTGAACCTGGAGCGAACCGCAGCCGGTATGCCGCCGATCACGATGCACGACACGCTCGCCACGGTTGCCGGTGACTATGCCTGCCGGATGATCGAGGACGGGTTTTTCGGCCACTGGGACGCGTTCACCGGTGATGGTCCCGCCGACCGGGCGGCGACAAGGAAGTACCGGTTCCTCTTGGTGGGCGAGAACCTGGCCGTCGGGCAGAAGACCGCGGCTGAGGTCATGAAGGAATGGATGGCCAGCGAAGCCCATCACGATATGATCCTCAATCCGAAGTGGACGGAGGTCGGTATCGCCGTTCGAGCGGGCGGTGAGCATTCGATCTACTGGGTCCAGTTGTTCGGTCAACCGGTTTCGGGCTTCTAGAACGCTTCCAGTGATTTCGCAAGCGTCCGACGGCGAAGAATCTCCGGTAGACTTCGGGATTCGGACGCACCATCAAGATAGAACTTGTTCTAACCTATCTCCAATAGGCCCATGACGAATAGTCCATCTTCCGCGCATCCGCTGTTTGGTCCGAGGCGGCCCAGGCGGCATCGGGGCGTGCGCGTTGTCGTCACCGGACAAGTTGGGCTGGACAAGAAGCCGCTCGTTCGGCAAGTCGTCGACATCGCGGCGAAAAACGGCCACGAGGTCGCGTTGTTCAACATCGGCGAGTCCATGTGCGCCGAGGCGCCGGACATCGCCCCCCGTCGAATCCTCGACCTGCCCAGGCAGCGATTGACAGCCCTCCGGCGAAGCGTGTTCAAGGACGTCCTTCAGGCGGCGGCGCGCGGTGCGAACCTGATTGTCAACACGCACGCGACGTTTCGCTGGAAGCACGGGCTGTTTCACGCATACGATCACAACCAGATGGCCGAGCTCGACGCCGACCTTTACGTCACGCTGGTGGACAACATCGACGCCGTGCACGAGCGGTTGGAGCGGGAGCACGAGATCAGGCACACGCTCAAGGACATCCTCGTGTGGCGTGAGGAGGAGATGGTGGTTACGGAGGCAATGGCCGAGGCAATCACCGGATACGGACATGCTTACGTGATGTCACGCGGTGACACGCGGATCACAGCCCAATCACTCTATCGCCTGATGTTCGAGCCCGATCGCAAGAGCGCCTACCCGTCGTTTCCGATGACGCATGTGCTCGGCGAGCCTTCCCTGCTCGCTCAGATCGGGGCCTTCCGTAATGCGCTGGCTGAGCACTTCATCACGTTCGATCCGGGCGATCTCGATGAAAAGCGGCTCCTGCACGAGGCGGGCGAGGCCACGAAGCACGGAGAGGATCATATCGTGATTGAGGTCAACGGGCGTGCCATCACGTTGCCCGTGACCGAGATCACGCAGGTCGCGCACGACATTGACGCGCAGATCTACGCTCGAGACTTCAAGATGATTGAGCAATCGGACATGATCGTCAGCTACATACCCGCGCTTCCGGACGGTAGGGCGGCCCTGTCGTCCGGGGTCGAGCGTGAGCTTCAGCACGCATTCGAATCGACCAAGGAGGTCTTCGTGGTCTGGCGGCCGGACATCGAGCCGTCACCTTTCGTCACGGAGACCGCGACGGCCGTCTTTGGAACGCTCGATGATCTGTTCGCTCACTTCCAGAAGCTCGATTACATCGGCGATTATCAGCTTCCACTCGGACACAGTGGGTGAGAATCCCCGCAGAGCGAGCCCCGATCTTGAAGTCCGTGCGCACCACACACATTGCAACGAGTCGCGAGCTTTGAGCCCGCGCGGATTCTCGGGCACTGCGACGCGCTGCAACAAACAGCGCGTTGCCCGGGTTTCGCTTCCAGGCAATTCGGACTACGATACCACTAGGGTGTTTTCGGGAATCGTGTAGCGGAACCCCCCTTTCATCCCCCATTGACAAGGGGGGAAAGAGGGGGGTCGGGCGCTATACAAGAACAGACTCTAGTGATTCGCCGCGCGAGCGAACGCCAGGCCCGCCGGCGGCGCGTACGTGCATGAATGCATCGCAACAAAACCGAGGGACTGCAAATGACCGTGGAAGATAACCTTCGTACCGTTAAGGGTCTGGAACCGGCCTCCGTGTGGCGATTCTTCGCCGAGATCGCGGGCGTGCCACGTCCGTCGAAGAAGGAAACCAAAATCCGCGAGCACATGCGGAACCTCGCCGCGGCGCTCGGTTTAACGCTGCACGAGGACCGGATCGGCAACCAGGTCATCGATGTGCCCGCGACGACCGGCTGCGAGTCGGCCCCGATCACGGTGCTTCAGGGGCATCTTGATATGGTTTGTGAGAAGAACGCCGGCACCGAGCATGACTTTGACCACGACCCGATCCGGTTTGTCATCGAAACCGAAACCGAGACAGGGCAACGGATCCTGCGGGCGGACGGTACGACGCTCGGCGCGGATAACGGGATCGGGCTCGCCATGGGGTTGGCTGCCGCCACCTCGCCCGAGGTGGTCCACGGCCCGCTCGAGCTTCTACTCACCATCGACGAGGAGATGGGCATGACGGGTGCGAACGTGCTCACGGCGGACTCCTTCCGCGGACGTCGCATGCTCAACCTCGATTCCGAGGAGGACGACTCGCTCTACATCGGCTGTGCGGGAGGATGTGACACAACTTTGACATGGAACTTCAAGGGAGTTGCGCCCGCGTCAGGCGACCAGGTCGCACGCGTGCTCGTCAGCGGCCTGCGCGGCGGACACTCGGGCAGCGACATCCACGAGGGCCGCGGCAACGCCATCAAGATCCTCACCCGGACGCTGATGGAGGTTGCATGCGACGCACTGAAGATCGCCCGGATCACCGGCGGCAGCAAACGGAACGCCATCCCGCGCGAAGCCGAAGCCGTCGTGGTCGGATCAGACGGTATGGTCACGGCGCTGAACGAAGCGGCGAAGGCGGTTTGTGACGAGGCCGCGCGTGCGTGCGGTGAGGGGAACCTCGCTATCACCGTCAGCGCCGTCCCGCTCGATAGCGGATCGCAAGTGATAGCACCCGAGGACACGCGGCGACTCCTCACTGCCATTGCCGACCTACCGCATGGCGTCCTTGGAATGCACCCTTCGGTCGAGGACCTTGTGGAAACGTCCAACAACGTCGCTACGATCGGCGTCGAAACCGTTGACGCAGGCAAGACCTTGCGTGTGGTGATCGGAACCCTTGCCCGAAGCTCCTCGACGGAGCGCATCCAGGAAGCGCTGGACAAGCTGGCTACGATCGGCACAAACGCCGGCGCCTCGGTCGAGACAGCCAACGCCTACCCCGGTTGGGCGCCGAACCTCGACTCGCCGATTTTGGCCACCTGCCGCCGTGTGTACAATGAACTGTTCAACGAGGAGCCGAAAGTCCTGGCGATTCACGCGGGGCTCGAGTGCGGCATCATCGGCGAGCGCGTCGGCGGCCACATGGACATGGTTTCCCTCGGCCCGACGCTCATGGGCGCGCACAGCCCCGACGAGCGTCTCTACATCGACTCCGTCCCCAAGACCTGGAAGTTTCTCAAGGCAATCCTGGCAGAACTGGCCCGGGGATAGCGAAGTCGGCAGAGCGTTCGGTACCTGGTCTCTTGATGTCAATCCGCGCCCTGGTCACTTTGCCTATTTAACCTGCAATACCCAAACTGCCGCGTGCCGTTCGAAGGCATTCTCGGTAGCGACGCGAATCCCCACCACCATTCGTCCGACCCTGTCCAAACCGGTGTCGAGGCGGGGTGGCCGTGTCCGATGTGTAAGAAAGCCTTTTCACGGTGCGGTAGCTGCCGAGTGATCATCAGGGTGCCCGAACCCTGTCGGGGGATGTTCGTAGCGTGGTTGAAGGTCGGGGGCGGTGCATCTTCGGCCCGCTTGGCCGGAGGTTATGACTTATGGTTGCTGAAACAGCCTGCCCAACAGTTGACACACTCACCGAACATGCACGGAACGGTTTGGCGCCCCAAGAGACCGTTCGTGTGGATGCGCACCTTGCGCAGTGCCGATCCTGCCTGGACCGATTCGTCGAGCTGGGAAGACGATCACTTGCCCCGGAAATTCCCCACTGCCACGTTGTGAAGGAGATCGGTCGTGGCCGGTTCGGCGTGGTCTACAAGGCGTGGTGGTTGAAGGACAAGCCCAGGCTTGTGGCGTTGAAGGTGCTGAGCTGCTCGGGTGAGATGGAGAAGAGCCGGTTCGAGCGTGAGATTGCCGTCCTCAAGAAGATCGACTCGCCGTGGATCGTGAAGTGTCTGGATTCCGGGGAGACCAACGAAGCCGCGTACTACGTGATGGAGTGCGTCGAGGGCGTTCACGTCGATGAGTACCTGGCTGAGTCCGCTCCGGATCTGGATGCCAAGCTCGCCGTCTTTGAGCGGGTCTGCCGTGCCGTCGCCGAGGCACATGATAACGGGGTCGTCCATCGCGATCTGAAACCGCGAAACATCCTGATCGACTCCGACGGACAACCGCACATTCTCGATTTCGGTATCTGCTCGCTCGAAGCCCCCGACTGGAGCAGTTGGGAAAGGGTCACCATCACGCATCCGGGTGACGTCATCGGGACACTCAAGTACATGTCACCGGAGCAGGCATGGGGAGGGGCGGCGGGCTCGATCGATGAACGCAGTGATCTGTGGGCGCTGGGTGTCATGCTCCATGAGATCGTGACCGGCGGGAAGTACCCCTACCCGCTGAAGGCGACTCCGGACAAGCCCGCCCACGAGGCGCTTCTCGAACGCATCCGCAAGCAGCTTCCGCGGATACCGAAGCTCGATCATCTTCCACGAGGGCGCGACCTCGAAGTGTTGCTCGAGCGCTGCTTGGTGTGGGAGCGCGACCACCGGATCGACTCCGCGCGACAGCTTGCCGATGATGTAGGCCGCTATCGAAAGGGGCAAAGAATCAGGACGCGCCCGCTTTGGATTCCCTATCGTCTCAGGAGGCTTGCCGTGGGGGTGGCGGTTCGTTCCCGCTGGGTATGCCTGTTGGCGCTCGTGGCCCTGGTCACCACGGCGTTCGCCTTCGCCGGTACTCCGCTGCGTCTGGGTTGGCATGTAAAGGGGCATCAGTATCACGGGCAGGACGATCCATCGGCTGCGCTGATTGGACCGGGCGCGGCACGTGATGGAATCCTCATGGTTGGCGTGTTCGATGAAACGGTTGACGCCGTTGTCGACTTCGCATCCACGCATGCAATCGACAATGTCTCGAAGGACCTGAGGACCTGGCGAGCTGTGCACGGTCACCTGATGGAACGTCTCTCCACCGCCGGACCGAAGGCCGTCGTCTGGGATTACTACTTTCAAACAGCGCGGGCGGGCGATGCGGACCTCGTCAGCGGTATCCTGGCGCTTGAGCAGGCCAAAATACCGGTCATGCTCGCAGCCAACGCCTACGATGAACAAGGTCGACCGTTCCTTAGCCCGGGAATTGTCGAGCCATTGGGGTGGCACTTGCGCCACGGCGCGATCCTGGCGAGCGACCAGACGGAGAGCCCCGGCCAGTTCGTCATGGCCGTCAAGCACGGGCGGCAGGCCACCGTGCCGACGCTCCCGCTCACCACGCTGGCCGCCCTGCTTCACCCGGAGACCAGGCTTGATCTGGGCTGGCCGAAGGAGGCCGGTTTCTTTAACTGGCACAGCAATCGCGTCGATCTCCTCTACCAGGTCCAATCGGGTGGATACCTGCGCGAGCAGGACCGGTTTCAACTGACGGTCATGTTCATGACGGGACGTGATCAGGCCTGGACGCGCAAGGGAGATCAGTTTGCATGCAACAGGTTTCGGCTGGAAACGCCTGACAACTGGGAACGGAGGACCGTTCCGTATCACACGCTGTTGTCCCACTCGGATGAGGAGTTGCGGGCGCGCGTGGCGAACAAGCTGCTGATTATCGGGGACCTGCGGCGCGCTCGCTTCGGGTTCGTACCGGACAGGTACGCGGTCCGATACGGCGTATCCACCATCGACGACGTGCCCGGGTGCTATCTGATGGCTGACGCGGTCGCGGGTTTGTTGGACAAACGGTATCTCAAAGCCGCGGTCCCTCTACCGCAGTCGACGTTCCTGCTCATACTGGCGGCGGCGATCACCGGAAGCCTGGTACCCATCAAGCTTGCCAAGCGAAAGTCGTTTGAGAAACCCACACGGCGCCGGCTGTTGTGGGGCGCGCTTGCTGGTTTGTCCGCCGTATCGTTTTTTGTCATGGTCGTGACAAAGAACTACGCGACGGTGCACGCGGGTATGATGGGCCTCTCGCTCCTGATGCTGATGTACGGGTCCTTCTGGGTGGAATTCGCCCGCAATCGGCACCGCGTTGTGGATCGCGGTAGGGATGCCCTCGATGATCTCGGGCTGCAAACCGTCGATCCCATCGCGGTTAGCGCTGAGCAGGCCACAGGTCAGGGCGGTCACGTCGACGGTAGCGGCGAAACGCCTACAATCACGTCGCCGCTACGCTGATCGCGCCGAGAACCAGGATGGCTGTGATCGCCACCACGGGCACGATGCGTGCCGCCCAAGTGACCAACCTCTCCTCGGTGTTTGACAGTGGGTACACGGCCACCGCCAGGTCCTCCTAACCTTCCATTCCGAGCGAGATGAGTTCGCGTAGACCCTCAAAGAGATCGGTAAGCCAACAGAAGAGTCTCATAGCACCTGTCCTCCATAACCAGCCGTCAAAGCGGAACGACTATCTTTTGGCGCGGCTGTCGAAGGACCGTTAACCCCGAACATGAGCCGCGCGGGAGTCGGCACTTGCGGTACTTATGCATCGTCTGATACGGGATGCCTTTTCAGCTTGCGGGCTTTTTTTCTAAAGAATCGCGAAATGTCGAGGGTGAACCGTGCAACAGTTGCCGCGAACTGCCTTCCCAGGCCCGAAAAGTGCGGTTCAGGTACTGTTATCGCAACGAGATGTGTGGGGCGTTTTCCTCAGTATGGACCTACTCATGGCATGAATCGCGCGGGAAAAACAAGGTCCGTTACGGATGCAACGCGGCAAGAACCACCGATTCGGTGGCGCCGCTGACATGTTCAGGCACTCGATGGGCCGAACGAACAGCGACAGCATGGGTGACCCGTCCTTCGCGTAGCGAAGGGGGGACGGACGGTTGTTCGAGGTGCCTTCGGCTGCGCAATCCATTCCCCACCAAGATGATGGAACGAATGCGCGGCGAGACCGGCTGAACAACCGATCCCACATTCGTCGAGTCTTGCTGAGCGAACTGCTATAGCGCTTTCAGTGATCTCGTAGCGTCCGACGGCCAGGAACCTCCGGGAAAACTTCGGGATTCGGACGCTACATCAAAATAGAACTTGTTCTAGCGGCGTCGACGGCGAATCATGAGCAACCCGCCGGCGGCGAGCAACGCCAGCGACATCGGCTCGGGAACGACTGCCAGACCGGCGATCCCGCTTCCGCTGGTGATCGTACCGCCGAAGCTACCAATGAACTGTTGCACGCCGGTGTCGAGATTAAACGAGTAGAGTTCGTTCGAGCCTCCAGGGAACGCGCCCGGCCCGGCCGTAGCGAAGTAACCGACATCATCCCAGACGGCCATGCCGCCCACGCCACCAACGGATGGAGTAACGCCGGCAAGCGCGGTTCCGGATCCGTCGGCGGGATCGATCTCCACGAGTGAGTTGCTGATGCGATCCAATCCGACGAGCACGCCGTCATTACGCCAGGCCATCGCATTGATATCGGCCCGGCTGGCACTGTCGATGGCGATCGTACCGACGATCGTCGCCGCGCCGGTGCTCATGTCGAGCGTGAACAGGTCCGGATCGGTTGTTGTCCCACGGTTTGTGCCGTAGACGATACCTGTTGAAGCGAACACGAGCGAACCGTCAAAGATGAAGTCAAGACCAAGCGGACCGATCTCGGACGGGGCAAAATTGCCCGGGGCAAGCTCATACAACGTTGGAGTGGTACCGGTCGTGAACGCATACAACGTCCCGTCAGGCGCGAACTCCAGGCTGCCCAGGCCGACAAGTCCTGTGCTACCGAGGTAAGTAAGGGAGGCGTCTCCCATCGACACCCCGTACACGTCCCCCGTGTCAAACTCAACGGCAAGCATTTGCACCTGCGCGGACGCAGTGGCGCACAGAACGCTGAACACACCGAGACAGGCCAACACATGGAAAACACGCGGATGCTTCATTGCCACTCCTCCGGTACCCCCCGCCGGGCACAGACGTGAGCCGATTCACGTCCACGCGCCAGCTTCACCACGAACACGATACCCATTTTATCCAGAACCCCACGGGAGTCAAAGGGGAAAAGGGCCTGTTCTTCCCCTCCGAGGCTCCGTCCTGCAGCCCAGGCTTTGGACCTTTAAAGCGCGGCCGCTCCGATCCACAACTCGGGTCTTATCGGCGGCCGCCCCGATCAGCCAGGGGTCCGAGGCAGGGCAAGGTCACGCCTTTTTCCGCCGGATGCCCGCCGTGGAGAATGGCCGGGCACGAACCGTGCAAGACCGGAAGCCGGTGACGCTTGCTAATGCCAGGCGGGGACGGAGTTTACCGCCCATGGCACTCCCCCCGGGGTCCATGTGAGCCCGGAACCGCGGGCCATGACGCGAGCCCGGTTCCCCCTCTGGCGTGCCCCTGACCATACACCACCGCCGATGGCCATCGTCGCTCAGGCACTCCGCTATCGGTGCTCTCGTTTGCGTCGGCGAGCCTGTTGCCGTTCAGGCGGCTCTCAGCGGCCCCGGCGTTGACCGTGCGGGGCCGTGGGTTACGGCATCAGTCGCCACCCGGGCAGTCGACCGGTTCCTCCGTCAAGACCGTCGCACCACTCGTGACAGCCGTCCCGGGATAACCCTCGAAAAACTCGACGCCGACCAGGTGGTATTCCCTGTAGTCTTCGAGAACAGTCGTCAACTCAAACGCCAGGAAGTCGCGGGCGGACAGCGCCGGATCGACGTCGCCCAGGATGCCCAGCGGCAGATCGATGACAAGCGTCAGCCCATCGTTGCTGGGCGTAAGAGGCTCGGGCATTAGCGACTCGATCAGGATCCACAGCGGATCACCGTAGGTATCGATATTCTCTCCGGGAATCAGTCGCCGCGCATCGAGCCGGAATACGAAGCAGGGCCAGTCGGACTCCTCGGTACGATGGAAGAAGAGACGCATGGTCACGTCGTTGCCGGAATCGTAGATCTCCGGAACCGCAACGCGGTAGCCGAGGGCGTCACCAAGGTATTGAAGCGAGGGCTCCTCGACGTCGACCAACTCGACCGGGAGTGTACCGAACCCATTCGGGTAGACCGCTTCTGTGAAGAAGTCATCAATGAAGATGTCGAAGAACTCAGGCCCCATCGGCCCTGGCGCCCCCGGTGCTCCCGGCGAACCGTTGGCGCCGGCGGGACCGTCGGCACCAACGCAGTCGTCAATGTCGACCACGCCGTCACCGTTGGAGTCCTCCGAATCGAGATCCGCTTCACCGTTCTCGTTCAGGTCCCAGCAGGCAAGACCCGCAGGACCTTCAGGCCCTTCTGGACCCGTTGGGCCGGCTGGACCTTCCGGACCTTCCGGGCCCTCCGGACCGGCTGGACCTTCCGCCCCCGCGGCCCCGTCCGCGCCGGGCAAACCGCGCGGCCCTTCCGGGCCTTCCGGACTGGGTAGCGGCTGTCCCGTACCGGCGTCACCGCCGTCATCGGCTTGCTGATCGAGCAACAAACCGACCGCCAGACCACCAATCAACAGGTCGCGCTGATAGTCCTCCAGACCGAGGAAGTCACCACCGCATCCTGAGTTGAACACCAGACCGGACGCAAGCACCAGACCGATCATCACCGTTGTCTTTTTCCGCATGAACGTCATGATATCGCGCTCCTATGAGTCATCTCGCGACCTGATCCACATCGTTATCAAGCCTAGTCGGTGCACCCACCGTCGCACTCGTCGGGGATGCCGTTCGGCTGACAGTCCTCGCTTGTTCCTTCGGCGATGTCGCACTCGTCGGGAATACTGTTCTGGTTGCAGTCCGGGGTGCAGCCGTCACGGATAATCCACCAGCTGCCGTCGCGCTGGCCTATCTCGTACCACGAACCGTCGGCGCCACACCCGTCGGTGAAGAAGAAATCACCCCAGACATCGAAGTCAGCGCCATAGCCATTGATATTGCCGGTCACAAAAGCAACCGTCGCAACGGTCTGATAGAAAAGGGCGCCGGAGTCCCAGGTAAATGTGAGGAACAGATCGCCGTCGGCCTCGAGAATGCCGAGTACATTGCCCCCCAGATCGACCGAGTACTGATGGAACTCGCCGTGGTACGTGCCAATGCAGCTATTCCCGCACGGTTCACAGCTCACATCGTCGCAGTTCAAATCGCACGCGTCCGGGATCCCGTTGCCGTTGCAATCCTCGCACTCGTCCGGTACGCCGTTCTCATTGCAGTCGGCGCTCGTGCCGAACTCGATGTCCTCGTTGTCCGGGATTCCATTCTCATTGCAGTCGGGCGCCATGCCCGCGCAATCGAAGTCGTCCTCGGAGAGGTAGACCGTTCCGCCATTGACCAGGGCCGCCCCGGCGTCCGCCTCGGAGAACTCGACACCCAGCAGGTGATACCACGCGCCGTCCTCGCAATAGGTCGAAAGCTCGAACGCCACGAGGTCGGCGGAAGCGATGTCCGCATAGCCAAGACCGGCAGCCGTGTTGATCGGAAGGTCGACAATGATCAACATCTGCAGGACGTCGCGTGCACAGCCGGTTGGGACGTCCACCTCGACCCAGCGCTTGCCCCCAAGCGGAGCGATATCGGAACCGTTACGTGCCCGCGCGCCGTAGACGCTGAACACGAACCAGTCATCCGAAAGCGGCCCGGTTCGCTCGAAGAAAAGCCGCATCGAGACATCGTTACCGGCCTGGTAGCTCTCGGGGATCGCCACGCGATAGCCGATCGCATCACCGTTTTCCGGAATGTCCAAGAAGCCGAGCTTGGGTTCCTCGATCGACACGATCACGACGGGCATATTTCCATACTGCGTGCCCGGTCCGGCGAAGAAGTCATCGACAAAAACGCTGAAGAATTCCGGGCCGGCCGGTCCGGCTGGACCTGGATTGCCTGGCGATCCTGAAGAACCGCTCGCCCCCGCGGCACCATCCGCGCCCGCGCAGTCCTCCACGTCGACGATTCCGTCACCGTTGGAATCCTCCGTGGACAGGTCGGCCTGGCCGTTGCCGTTCAGGTCCCAACAGTTTTGCCCCGCGGGACCTTCGGGACCCGTTGGACCCTGTGGGCCGTCCGGACCCTGCGGACCTTCGGGTCCTTGTGGACCTTCCGGGCCTTCCGCACCGTCCGGTCCGTCCTCACCCGGAATCCCTCGCTCGCCTTCCGGACCTTCCGGACCGGGTAGCGGCTGTCCGGCGCCGGCGTCGCCGCCGTCATCGGCCTGGCGATCGAGCAGAAGCCCAACTGCCAGACCACCCAAGAGCAGGTCGCGCTGATAATCCTCCAGACCGAGGAAATCGTTGCCGCAACCCGTCAAGATCACACCGGCCGTAACCACCAGGCCGATCGCTCCTTTTGTCATAACCCCCATGGATTTCACGGTTTTTGCTCCTCTGTTTCTCAGTTGAGCTTGTCAGCACGCCAAACGCTTCTTAGCGTCGTCGTGTGGTTCATTACGCTAGCCTTCGGGAATACATTCGCCATCAACGCACACGAAGCCGTCGTCGCACTCGATGTCCGTGTACACGCATTCACCATCGACGCACTCATCCGTCGTACACAGATCGCCGTCGTCGCAATCATCAGCGATGATGCATTCCTCGCACTCGTCGGGGATGTCATTCCCGTTGAGGTCGAGGCTGCTGCCGGTCGCGATGTCGCACTCGTCAGGAATGCCGTTCGGTTGGCAGTCCTGGCTTGTGCCATCCTCGATGTCACATTCGTCCGGGACGGTGTTCTGGTTGCAGTCCTCGCTTGTGCCCTCGGCGATGTCACACTCGTCCGGAACACCGTTCTGGTTGCAGTCCAGACTCCCGGTGCTTTCGCATTCCACGATGACTGTCAATGTCACCTCGGTCACACCCGGCGGAACGAAGTCGTCCGTCGCCGTGAAGACCACGTCAAACACGCCCGCCTGTGAGCAATCCGGCATCCAGGAAAGGTGGCTGGCCGCCACATTTCCGGGCGTGTGCGTGACAGTCAGACCGGAACCGTCGCCGGGGCCCGACACCACGTGGACGTCGTGCGTCACGGTGGTGGTCTGGCCGCCCTCCGGGCTGAGGAACTGGACCTCCATGTTGAGGTCGATCCCGCCCAGCGGTAACACGGTCACCGTATTGCCCGGTGGGAAGTTCGCAGGGATCGGCGCGATGTTGAAGTCCGTGGTCGAACTGTTGAAGCAGAACGTTTGCCCGTTCAGATAGTAGACGCCGTCATTCTCACCGAACGGGCCGTCATAATCGCTGCTGGCGTTATCGAACCGACCGATCTGGAAGAAATCGATACCGTTACCGGCGTTGGCCCCGACCGTGGCCGGTGAACCGCCAAACCCGTCGACACCATCCGAAGCATCACCGGTCGTCCAGCCCATCGAGTCATAACTGAAGCAAACGTTGTTGCCGATGCCCAGCGCGGGATTCGTCCCGTCGGAGACCACCAACTGGAACGTATTGCGCTTGTCGCCGTGCTCGCTGTAGTACCCGACGTTGTCCCACGTCACGACAAGCGTGTCATCGGTGCCGCTGCTGTCACCGTCGAAGAACTTCATCCACACGTCTCCGACGTAATTGGTGGAGTCGCCCGTATCGACATCACCCCAGAACGCAGCCACCATCGGGTAGGTGTCCACGGGGAAGCCTGAGGCCGTGAACGTCGAGTAGTAGGAGCCGAACGAAATGTTGCCGTTGTTGTTCACGTAGGTTAAGTCGTGCGAGGTCCCGTACAGGTCAAACGAGAACGGCAGCGGAACCGTCGCGGAGTCATCATCATTGTGCTGGTCGGGGCCCTGGGCCGAGCCCGAACCCGTCGCGCCGTCGCCGTAGAAGTCCACGAGCACATACGTTCCGTCGAGCGGGAAGAGCAGGTCTGCCCTGTCCGCACGGGCTACGCTACCGGTACCCGCCAGATCACATTCGTCCGGAATGCCGTTCGGCTGGCAGTCCTCGCTCGTGCCTTCGGCGATGTCGCACTCGTCAGGAATGCCGTTCGGTTGGCAATCGTCGCTCGTGCCCGAGGCGATGTCCTCTTCATCCGATATGCCGTTGCCATTGCAGTCCACCATCGGCTCGGGGCATTCCACATCATCCGCGGACGTGAAGACCGTCGCGCCGTACAAGGAGGCTGTCCCGTCGGCGGACTCGAAGAACTCCACGCCGAGAAGCTGATAGAACCCGGGATCCCACCAGGAGGAGTAGGTCGTGATCTCAAACGCCAGGAAATGGCCGCCGGCGAGATCGTCGTCGAAGCCGAGCCCCGGGGTCGCGTTGACGGGTAGATCGAGCACGAGCAGCACGCCATCGGCGTCCCCCGGCTCGACGCCGTCAATCCGAATCCACCGCGTATCGCCGTAAGGCTCGACAGCCTCGCCATACCGCAACCGGCGACCGTCGAGCGTGAACACGAAGCAGTCGTCATCCACCTCGCCCGTGCGATAGAAGAACATTCGCATGGTCACGTCATTGTGCGGTACGTAGCTGTCCGGAATGGCCACGCGGTACGCGATGGCGCCCGTCTCCCCTGTCCGGGGATCGGGCGGGCCGATGAACGGCTCGTCAATCTGCACGACGACAATGGGCAAGTCACCGAGGCGCGTGGTGTCCGTCGTGAAGAAGTCGTCGATGAAGATGTCGAAGTAGTCCGGGCCTGGCGGACCTTCCGGGCCGTCGGCGCCTTGTCCCCCCGGGCTGCCGGCAGCGCCGGACGCCCCGTCGACACCCTTGCAGTCGAGGGCGTCCACGGTGCCGTCACCGTTGATGTCCTCCGATGCCGGGTCGGCTACACCGTTGCCGTTAAGATCCCAGCAACTCACGCCGGCTGGACCTGAAGGCCCTTCGGCACCGGCGGGGCCCTGCGGGCCCTCCGTGCCCTGTGGACCTTCCGGACCCGCGGGACCGTCCGGACCTGGTAGGCCCTGCTCACCCAGTGGTCCCTGCTCGCCTTCCGGACCGGGCAGCGGTTGACCGGCTCCGGGGTCGCCGCCACCGGCGTCGTCCCCCTGGTTCAACAGTACGGCGACTGCAAGACCACCGACGAGCAAGTCGCGCTGGTAGTCCTCCAGACCAAGGAAGTCGCCACCACAGCCCACAAACGGCAGGATCAAACCCGCGCCAAGGACCATGCTGACGGCTCGTAAGCCAAACGTTCTTCTTGGTTTCATTGTGAACGCTCCTTTTCGCTTCCCACGAGCGGACCCGTTCGCGGCGTTGCCTGGTCGCGAAACCGGGCCGTGCATACCGGTTCGCCGACAACCCACGACGCAGCAACCGGTAACTGGGCTATCATGACACGATCGACACTCCGGCTCTTACGTCGACACGAAGAGCACTGGGCTGGCGCCGGTCGGCAACAACTCCAATCAAACGAAATGCAAGGCCCTCCGATCGGTGCTCGCTTCTTCAGGCAGGAATCCCGCCCACCACGACACGCCCTTGATCACGACCCTCGCACCCTCCGAACACAACTTGCGGATTCGCTTGGCACGTTCTCGCGACGCTTACAAGAACAAGCGACAAGCGCGAATCTGCGAGCATATTGAACTGTCCGAATCCTCCTGAATATAGGCGGGTTCAGCATCTAATGCAAGAAACTCTCCGTTGCGCGACGTCATATTTTCGAGACTGCGCGGCTTATGCGACGCTCCCGGCGAATCCTGACAAGTTATGGGAACGTCACATCGCGAGAACAACGCCCGTACGTGCGTCCGAGAACGAGAACTTACGGGACGCTGGGGAAACGACGAGCCTCGACGGAACCCGTCCCGTTCAACTTGGGGCGTTTGGGGTGTCTGGTAGGCTTGCGCCGGTCACGTGCGAGTACGTGATTCCCACGAGAGACACGCGGTGGCACGCAAGACGGCCCGCCGCTGTTATGGGACGCATAACAGCCTGTTGAAGAACTCGTGTCGGATCGCTCCGGCGTAGCGCCACCCCTTGTGGGTGGCGCCCAGTGCGGTTGCTCGTCACCCACAAGGGGCGACGCTACATTCTTCAACGGGCCGCTAATCCCTCAACTGCCGTACGCAGTCGATCACGGTTCCGTCCACCCACTTGATGGCAGCCACGACGTTGTCACCGACCTTCGGCGGCGCAGGTGGTCCGCCGCACATTGCCTCCACCTCGGTCTTGATGTCCTGGATGGGTCGAATCGGGAGAGAGGAACCGCGAACCGCATCGAGAAGGTCGGTCCGTCGGGGATTGATCGCAATGCCACGCTCCGACACCACCACGTCGATCAACTCGCCCGGTCCGCACAACGTCGTCACCTTGTCCACAATGACCGGGACGCGGTTTCGCATCGACGGGATCGGCAACATCACGCAACGACCGGCCAGACAGTTTTGCCATCCGCCGATTCCGTGCAGCAATCGCCCGTCGGAATGTGTCACAACATTGGCATTGAAATCGACATCGACCTCCGTCGCGCCGAGCACGACGGCATCGAGCATCGACGCAAAACAGCCCTTGCCGTGGAAGTTGTAGCTGGTGAACGGGCTCGTATCCTGATGACGCGGGTTCTCGCGCATCGACCGAACGCCGTCGAGGTCGAACGTCTGGCCGTCGAGGATGTAATCGGTGAGCCCCTCCTCGAGCATCTCGACGAGATACTTGGTACTGCCGCCGCGAACGAACCGGGCCTTGACGCCGTCCTCAATCATCATCTTTTTCAAGAAGATGGCGAACGCCAGCGCCGTCCCGCCGGCGCCGGCCTGGAAGGAGAAGCCGTCCTTCATGATCCCGGCCTCCCGGACGAATCGGGCAGCCATTTCCGAGATGAGCAACCGATCCGGGCTCTTCGTCAACTGCGTCGTCCCCGAGATGATCTTCTCCGGATCGCCGATCGAGTCCATCACCACGACCTGATCCACGTTGTTGCCCTGAATCTGCCAGGGGATGCAGGGGAAGGGAACCAGGTTGTCGGTGGCCACAATGACATGATCGCCGTAAACGGAGTCAACCAACCCGAAACCCAGCAGGCCGCAGGCTGATGGGCCTGTCACGCCGTTGGCATTGCCGAACGGGTCGGAGGTCGGGGCTGCGATCACCGCGATGTCGATGTGGATCTCGCCATCCTGCACCGCCTGCCACCGACCGCCGTGCGATCGCAGGACGGCCATCCCTCGCATCTTGCCCGACATGCAGTAGTCACCGAGCGGTCCGTTCATGCTCCCCTCGATATGGTGGATCACCTTGTTATCGAGGTGGGCGATGATCGGTTCGTGGCAGGGGAAGGCCGCTGAGGGAAACCAACGCAGGTCCTTCACCCCAAGCGAGGCGGCTGCGGCAAAGACCACGTTGGCCACCTTGTCTCCGTTACGGAAATGGTGATGCGTCGAGATCGTCATCCCATCGCGAAGGCCGGCGTTTTTCAACGCGGTTGCGAAGTCAGCCACGACCTTGTTGCCGTCCGCGGGATAGTCCACGCAACTGCGGATCGGCGGCGCAGCCTTGTTCCCGGTGGGGCGGTATTCGCCCACGCCCTTGAACGGGACGGCCTCACGACCGTTGATGATCGTCGGCACGAGTCGCCCCGCAGCATTCTTCACGAGGTTGTTCGACATATGTAAGTCCTCGGTCAGGAGTTATCAGTTTTCAGTTGTCAGTTGTCAGTTGTCAGTGTTGGGCGCGCGTCGTCGGTTTGTTTCCTCGAACCCTTTGGATGAGCACCGCGAGCATTCGTCTCGCTTCGGTAACATCGCCGGTCAGGTGCTCGCACACGTCCCTTTCCAGAAGTCCCAGATCATTGGCCAACAGGAGGTGGTATTCCAGTTCGCTCGCGGAGGCGGCTGCGATTTGGAGGAACCGCGCAAAGTCCGATCCACCGTCCTTCCCACAACCCTCGGCAATGTTGGCGGGAATCGAGACCGCCGCGCGCCGCATCTGACTTGTCAGTCCGTACAACTCCTCTCGCGGGAACCTCGCAGTGATCTTGTACACGGCAAGAACGAGCGCGTGCCCCTTCTCCCATACCTTCAGGTCTCGAAAGTTCTGCAACCGATGCCCTTTCCCGTAAACACCCGATTACAAGATAGCCTGCAAACCAGCAACCCATGACTGACTACTGACTACTGACTACTGACTACTGACTACTGACTACTGACTACTGAC
>CBDUZO010000049.1:0-31674 GCA_965371725.1 uncultured Phycisphaerales bacterium | reverse complement strand
TCCATTCCCCACCCTTTTCTAACGAAAAGGACGGGGCACCTGCTCACATGTCCCTACGGGACAACAAGAGGGCGTTGGGCGACTCAAAGAGCTTCAGTAGGGTGGGCACTGCCCACCGCGTGACTGCATGGCCCCTTTTAGGGGTCTTCCTCATACCACCGGCTTTGCCGGTGGTCGCTGATTGTGGCACACGGAATACCCGCGCGGACTGACCCTTGACACTTCGTGTAAAGGGGAGCAGTCCGCGGCTCGCTACGTCACCACCAGAACTGCTCTAGAGCGAAACTCGCTATTGTGTTCCGGCGTTTCATTCGCCGGGGACCCTCCGACGCACGTGAATCCGCGCGGGCGCGGCAAAGCCGCCTTGCGGCAGCCCGCGGCTCGGCACACAGAAACGGGAACCGCTCTAGCGTTATCCGCTATCGGTTACTCGCCGTCGTCTTGTTTCCCTAGCGACTCCGGTGCGAGTTCGTGCCACTCGGCGGCTTTATCCGGTTTGCCCCAAGCTTCGTAGAGCTTTAGCGAGTTCCGGACTACCTGGATCGTCTGCTCGTCAGCCGGCCCGACCGCGCTTTCGAGGATGTCGTACGCTTCGAGCAGAGCATCCTGGGCCTGCTCGTAGCGGTTTACTTTGATAAGAAGTGCGCCGTGGGCGGCAAGGTGCATTCCGATTCGTTTGTCTCCTGGCTGAAATGCAGAGCGCGCGCCGGTTACAGCCGTGGCAAAGAGTGTGTCGGCTTCGTCATATTGCCCGAGGTGGTCATGTGTGACTGCCAGGTTGAACGCCGTGGCCAGTGTATCCGGATGCGTCTCGCCGAGCACGCGACGCCGCGCGTTGAGTGTCTCGGTAAGTAGGGGCTCGGCTTTACCGTACTCTTCGTTGTCCCCGTACAGCACGCCCAGGTTGTGTCTGCATGTGAGGGAGACCGGATGCTCTTCGCCGAGGACGCGCTGAAGAGCGTCAAGGGTTTTCTCGTAGAGCGATTCCGCATCCTCCAAGCGTCCCTGCAACCGGTAGACGTGGGCCAGGTTGTGCATGCCGAGCAGCGCATGGGGATGCTCTTCACCCAGTACGCGGCGGGACGCATCATTGGCCTGTAACAAGAGCGATTCGGCATCTTCGAGCCTTCCCAGCCCCTGCTGCACGATTGCGAGGTTTCGCATCATGCCGAGTGTCTTGGGGTGTTCATCACCCAACACGCGCCGGCGAGCTTCCAGAGCCTGCACGAGCAGCGGCTCGGCTTTGTCAAACCGCTCCCATCTCGAGTAGAGCGTGCCCAGGTTGGCCACGGCGGAGAGTGTGTCCGGGTGCTCCTCGCCGACCGTGCGGAGTCTCCCTTCAAGTACGAGCTTGTAGAGCGGTTCGGCTTCCTCGAACCTGCGCATCTTGGCGTACAAGACAGCCAGGTTGTTACCGGTGGTCAGCGTGTCGATGTGGTCGTCTCCGTGTACGCGTCGGGTCACTTCGAGGATCTTCTCGACTCGCTGGGCTGCATCCCCGTATCTCCCACGGTCCATGTAGTTGATTGCTATCTCGTTCATCGAGACCAGCGTATCCAGGTGCTCATCGCCAAGGATGCCGTGTCGCAGTTCCAGCGCTCGTAACAAGTGGGGTTCCGCCCGCTCATACTCGCCCAGCTCCCGATAGGTGGTCGCGAGAGTTGTTCGAATGGACGCCTCCACAAGCGGTTCGCTCTCAAACCTGCCTCCTATGGTCTCAGAAGCCCTATCCAAGACCTCACGAACGGTTACATCGCGTCCCTGATCCTCCGGACTGACGGCTGCGAGAAGGTCATAGTTCAGGAAGTCGTTGACCGCTTGGGCGATCCCGGTCTGTCGCTGAGCCTGGTCACGGGCGGCCTCCGCTTCGTCACGGGCACGAGCCTGGCCGAGCGCAAACATCGTCGTGGATACGGTCCCCGCCACGAGCACGACGAACACAGCCGCCATGCCGGTCACAAAGGCGCGGTTGCGGCGGATGAACTTCTTGACTCGGTAGGCTGTTGATGGTGGACCGGCGGCGACCGGCTCGTGGTTCAGATGGCGCTGGATGTCGGCTGCCAGAGCGGATGCGGACTCGTACCGCCGGGAGCGATCCTTCTCCATCGCCTTCATCGTGATCCAGTCGAGGTCGCCGCGGAGCTGCTTGCGAAGTGAGGGCGCATCCGTCCCGCGTTGAAGGACGATGTCCGCCGCCTCCGTCGGAGGGAGACCTGTTGACCGTGCCGCCGCCCCCGACACCGCTTCACCGAACTTCGTGCTCGGTCTGGGCGGTTCCTCCTCGCGGATCGTACGACAGATCTCATCAAACGGACACAGGCGTAGCTTGGCCGGGTCAAACGGCGGCGAACCCGTCAGCAGTTCGTAGAGCAATGCGCCGAGCGAGTAGATGTCACTTCGCGTATCGACGTTGGCGACGTCGCCGCCGGTCTGCTCGGGGCTCATGTAAGCGGGTGTGCCGATGATCTGACCCTGCTCCGTGAACAGTGTTCTTTCGGTCAACCGCTCACTGATCGCCTTGGCTACGCCAAAGTCGATGATCTTTGGGGTGGGTCGGTCGTTATCCTGCGCGACCAGCAGGTTCGAAGGCTTGATGTCGCGGTGGATGACGCCGTTTTGATGGGCGTGGTGAAGCCCATGACACACCTCCATGAACAGCTCAAGCCGTTCTCGCACGGTCAGGCGCTCCGCGTCGCAGAACTTGGTGACGGCGATGCCCGGTACGTACTCCATCACGAAGAAGGGACGGCCGTTCTCCGTCGCCCCGGCGTCGTAGACCCTGGCGATGTTGGGGTGGTTCATCAAGGCCAGCGCCTGTCGCTCGGACTCGAAGCGGGCGATAACCTGCTTGGTATCCATGCCGAGCTTAATGAGCTTCAGCGCGACCTGGCGGCGTACCGGTTCGGTCTGCTCGGCGAGGTAGACAACACCCATTCCGCCCTCACCGATGGCGCGAATGATCCTGTAGCGCCCGATTCGCTCAGGCGGGGCTTCCTCCATCGGCACGGCGTCGTTGGGTACCGGCGTGAACACCGGTTTGCACAGAAACTCGCCCATCCCCGTGGCGTCGTGTGACAGGAGTTGCTCGACGAACGTTCTCAGGTCAGCGTCACCGGCGCACCGCTCCGCCAAAGCGCGTTCGCGCTGTTCGGTCGGAAGATCGACCACGAGCTGGAAGATTTCCTCCGCTTTTTTGATCGTGGTTTCGTCCATGACTGTTGACCGTTTACGCGCCGGCCTCGTCGTTTGATAGGAGAGTGTACAGGAAACTACGCGTGAATCGCCATTCGCGCTCGACGGTTGGTACGGAGATGCCAAGGGCTGCCGCCGTCTCCTCATTGGTCAGCCCGGCGAAGTAGCGGAGCATGACGATCTTGGCCTTTCGAGAGTCGGTCTTTTCCAGACGCGAGAGGGCCTCATCGAGTGCGAGCAAGTCCTCGGCAGGCGGTTCGATGAACGGCTCAGCCTCCTCGATGCCGACCCGTTTGCGATCCCCGCCGCGCTTTTTGCTGGCCTTGCGACGTGCCTGCTCGACGAGGATCTGGCGCATCGCCTGGGCTGCGGCGCCGAAGAAATGCGCTCGAGAGTGCCAGCTCGGATCATCGTTTCCGATCAGCCGCAGATAGGCCTCGTGAACCAGCGCCGTCGGTTGAAGCGTGTTGCCAGGCGGCGTCTGGGCCATTCGGGCCCGAGCGAGCTTGCGCAACTCGGTATAGACGAGCGGTAGCAGGTCGGCGGCCGCCTTCGCGTCGCCGCTACCGGCTGCCCGTAGCATCTGAGTGACCAGTCCTACCGGCTGATCCGCCATCGAAGGAAACTCCCGCTCCGGTTGATGGGTACAGGTCCCCGTTTTCGTACTGATTTATGACGGGCGGCGCATCCAGGCGGATGCCGCCGGCCGAGGGAACTTTGACGGGCCCATTGTATCAGATGGGGCCGGCCGTTTCAGCGGTATGAGGAGGATTCGACCATGATCCCGTCAGCAGGAGCGAGGACAGTCTGTATTCTCGCGGCGCCTGCTTTTATGGGACAAGGCAGAGCCGTCGCGCTCTGGAACCGGTCGGCACGGCGTTCGCCGATCGGGGGTGGATCAAGGAGGGCGGCGTACCGGCCATCGACATCGAAGCGTTACGAGATCGGCCGGAAGCACTCGAAACACTCGTGGCTCAGTTGACAGGGGCCCGGAACGGAGGTGAGCGATGAATCGAAACACACACGCAGTGATGCAGGCGGTGACTGTTCTTGCCATCGTCCTGGCCGGCTCCGTCATCGCCGGCGACTTCGAGATGACGCGATGGACCGTCGACAGCGGCGGCGAGGTGTTCACGACCGGAGATGAGTTCGAGCTGAGCGGGACCATGGGTCAGCCCGACGCGGGAGTCATGAGCGGCGGTGCGTTCACGCTGACCGGGGGCTTTTGGTTCCCGCTCGCCGACGGCGATTGCAACACCGACGGTTGCGTCGACCTGTTCGACTACGGTGAGTTCAAGCCGTGTCTTTCCGGCCCGGACGGCAGCGTGACCTATGACTGCAGATGTTACGACGTGGATCAGGACGGCGACGTCGACCTGTTGGACGTGGCGCTGTTCCAGGGGTCGTTCACAGGCGGATAGAGAAAGTAGGTCGGGCTCTGCCCGACATCCGACGGCTCGTGCGAGAAGCCTTTCTCGCGCGCATACGAGGGGTTGGCAATCTTACGGATCACCGGCAGAAGACCGGGCTATTGGGAGAACGAGGAATGAAAGCGACAAAGACAATCATGATCGTCGGCGTATGTGCCATCGCATTGGCGTCTGCGGTTGTCCTGGCCGGAGCCGTTGGCACAGCCTTCACGTATCAGGGACAGCTCAAGGAGGACGGTGCGCCGGCCAACGGCGACTACGACCTGATGTTCACGCTTTTCGATCAGGAAAGCGACGGTGATCAGGTTGGTGATCCTGTTGAGGTCCTCGAACACACCATTACCAACGGGCTGTTCACGGTTCAGCTCGACTTTGGCGCCGGCGTGTTCGACGGCCAGGCCCTGTGGCTGGAAGTGGCCGTGCGACCTTACGGCACAAGTGAACCTCACACCACGCTTTCGCCACGCCAGCCGCTCGCAGCAGCGCCCTACGCGATGTATGCCCTCGGCGGACCGGGTGGTACCGGTGAATACTGGGCCGGCAGCGGCGCCGACATCTTCAACACGAACGCGGGCAGGGTCGGCGTCGGTACGGACGTGCCTGAAGGGAAGCTCCATGTGGTCACGAGCGACGAACACGGCGTCCGGGTCAACACCAACTATATCGGTGTACTTGCCTACCGCGACAGCACGACCGGCACGTGGCCGGCTATCCACGGCGAGTGCTCATCGCAGGCGAACGGGTCCTCCGGTGTCCGTGGCAAGCTGACCGCCGAGACCCCGGGGGCAAGCGCTGCGGGCATCTACGGCTTCGTCAGCAGCACGGGTTCCAACGGCGCCGGCGTTCGAGGGTACCACTCCGGGAGCGGCAAGGGCGTGTTGGGCGAGGTCGCCAACTCCGACGGCTACGCCGGTTACTTCGTTGGCGGACGGAACTATTTCAACGGCCCTGTCGGTATCGGCGTGAGCGATCCGGACTCCAAGCTGCATGTGTTTCAGCCGAGCACGACGAAGCCCGCCCTGCACCTTTACACGAAGATTATGAGCCAACCGTTGCCAATTTACGGGCACATGGAGTTCGCCGGGACGTCGATCAATGCATGGAACACGTTCGTCGGTGGCTCACTCGCACTGAACAACAGCGTTGACGAGAACGTGAACCTGGTCGGTGGCGGGGGTGAGGTCACGATCGGGCCGTACCCCTACACAATCACGCTCGATCCCAATGACGGGAGCAACGGAGCCAGGATCACCATGAACGATGATGAGGGTGTCACGACCGTCTTCATCGATTCCCAGGAGAACATCACCAGCGCCGGAGGCGTCCTGGAACTCCGCAACGAGTATGGAGTCAGCACGGTGAGGCTGGACGGCCAGTCGTGGGCCAATGCCGGTGTCATCGATCTGAAGAAAGGCGACGGCAACTATGGGATCATCATGTATGCCGAGACGCTGCCCTACCGCGGCGGTTCCATCGTACTCAAGAACTCATCCGGGCACGGGGCGGCGTCTACGATCTTCATTGATGCGGATAAGTATGGGGATGGCCGGGGTTGGGTCATAGCCAGCGAGATGCAGACCGACATTCTTCACATTCTCGGTGGTAGCGACCTCTCCGAGCAGTTCGACGTGAAAGAAGAGGACGATGAGATCGTGCCCGGAATGGTCGTGTCGATCGATCCGACCCAACCAGGCAAGCTCACGGTTAGTCGGGAGGCGTATGACCGGAAGGTGGCTGGGATCATCAGCGGTGCCGGCGGGGTCGACACGGGATTGATGATGGGGCAGTCGGGCTCGATCGCCAACGGTGACTATCCCGTCGCCCTCACGGGTCGCGTCTACTGCCTGTGTGATGCGTCGAACGGCGCCGTTCAACCGGGTGACCTGTTGACGACGGCGGACCTTCCCGGTCATGCGATGAAGGTGAGAAACCACGCAAAGGCGCAGGGTGCCATCATTGGCAAAGCCATGACCTCGCTGGAGAACGCGCAAGGACTCGTTCTCGTGCTGGTCAGCCTCCAGTAAGGCGAGGGATCCGGGATGAGGAAAGATCCAATCGGAGGAATTTGCTGATGTCAAAAAGAATCCAATCATCAATCGTTGTTCTGCTCCTGGGCTGTGCACTGCCGGTGTGGGCGGAGTCCGAGCAGACCGGTTTTCACAGAGAAGCCTATCCGCTCTCGTTGCGTGCGAGCGATGACGCGCCGGTGCAAACGGAGCAGGTTTTCGCTCAGACGATCGAGGTATCGGGGACGCCGCTGCTGCGCGTTCACTTCGGTGATTACAGCCTGGGCACGGAAAGTTATATCGCGCTCACTTCGGCTCAGGACGGAGGGTACCAGGTGCTTGACGCCGGAACACTGCCACAGTGGTCCAACTCCAGCGCGATGTTCAATGGGAATACCGTGCAGGTCGAGCTGCACATAGCCAAGGGCGAGACCGGTATCTACGTCGACATCGCCGAGGTCACGGTTGTCGACCCTGGTGGTATCGGCGGCCCTGAAGACTCCGATATCATGGCGCGGAGCATCTGCGGCGATCATGACAACCGTGTGCCCTCGAACGACGCGCGCGCGGGGAGACTCTTCTGGGGCGGCTGCACGGGCTGGCTTATTTCCAATGGCGCGGCACTGACAGCCGGGCACTGCGGCAAGCCGGACGGCGACTTGAGCGGGGTCATCATGGAGTTCAATGTCCCGCCCTCGCTTCCGAACGGGGCGTCGGTAGCCGCAGACCCCCTTGACCAATATCCCGTTCTGTCCGGTAGTGTGTCTTTCGAGTCGGATGGTACGGGTGAGGACTGGTCGGTCTTCAAGCTGGGTCCCAATAGCACGACGCTTCAATATGCTCACGACATCCAGGGTGCCTATCGTGTGACGACGGTCGTTCCGTCGGAGGACCATACGATGCGTGTGACGGGTTTCGGCGTCGATGACATGCCCAATGGCACGGGGGCCTGGCACTGCCGGAATGGGGCGAATCACGGGCTTGCATGCGGAATCGACGCGGATTGCCCAGGTGGATCCTGCGTGAAACCGGCGTGCTGCGACATCGACGATGACGACGTGTGCGATA
Organism: uncultured Phycisphaerales bacterium; assembly: GCA_965371725.1. GTDB lineage: Bacteria > Planctomycetota > Phycisphaerae > UBA1845 > UBA1845 > CBDUZO01. The sequence goes on along the minus strand of CBDUZO010000049.1, from coordinate 23,978 downwards.
ACGACTGCAACGGTGCCTCGGTAACGCAGCAGACGTCCATCGGGCGCTACGATGAGCTTTCCGGCACGACCCACGAATACGAGGTGGACACCATGCCCGCCAACTCGGGTAGTCCCATTATTTGGGAAACCAACGGTTACACGGTGGGCATTCACACAGCCGGCGGGTGCGACGACTACCTTGCCGGATATGAAAACCACGGGACCTGGTTCGGTTACGAGTTGCTCTACAACGCCGTGCAGAACGCGTCTCCGTCCAATACGTACTACGTGGACCGGTGGTCACCGTCGATCGTTGAATTCGGTGGCGTGTTCTATCCATTCCATACGATCGGCTTTGCGGCGGCCGTCGTTCCGTCGGGTTCGACGGTCACCATTCTGGCCGGTTCCTACCCCGGGGCCTTTACCGCCGGCACCGACGGCAAGGCCATGACGTTCACGGCCGCGCTGGGCACCGTCACGATCGGAGATTGAGCTTCCACGGAGTACGCCGCGAAAGGTGGAATTCTCAATATCATGAGCAGCAGCAGGCGGACAGCGCACGCAGTATTCCTGACGTTTCTTTACCCGTTTCGGACGTTCCAACTGGGGGCGGCCCTGGTACCTTGGGGCGGGACGGTCTGGGTTCAGCCGGGGTACTACTCGGCCGCGGGCACGTACAACCGGGCCATGACCGTCAAGGCACCGTTGGGAGCCGTGACGCTCGGGGGATAGCGGGTCCGGGCGGCTCCGCACCGTACGCGAGGTTTCCTACGCGTACGTTCTCCGGCAGACCACCGCATCGTTACACGCCCGTTGCGCGGATGTTGACCGGTCCGACCGCATGGTTGCGTCTCTACCTACACACTGCTAGATTCCTTCCCCCATCAGAAACTCGAGTGTAAGAGGAGTGCAGCGAAATGTCGGTAGATGAGCTGGACGTCAAGCGGATTGGAGCGGAGGCATCCGCCAAGAGTGAGCCGTTCCGTCGGCTGCTCGATGAGATGCACCGTGTGATTGTCGGGCAGGACATCCTGTTGCAGCGGATGTTGGTCGGTCTGCTCTCGAATGGACACCTGTTGATCGAGGGCGTGCCCGGGTTGGCCAAGACGTTGGCTGTCGCCTGCCTGGCACGCGGGATCAACACCGGGTTTCAGCGGTTGCAGTTCACGCCCGATTTGCTCCCGGCTGATCTGATCGGAACGCTGATCTTCCGCCCGACGGACGGCACGTTCGTGGTGCAGAAAGGACCGATCTTTTCGAACATCATCCTGGCTGATGAGATCAACCGGGCACCGGCGAAGGTGCAGTCGGCCCTGCTCGAGGCGATGCAGGAGCGGCAGGTTACCATTGGAAAGGAGTCGTTCAAGCTGGACGAGCCGTTCCTGGTCCTCGCGACCCAGAACCCGATCGAGCAGGAGGGCACCTATCCACTGCCCGAAGCCCAGGTGGACCGCTTCATGTTGAAAGTTGTTGTCGATTACCCGTCGAAGGATGAGGAGCGGCGGATTCTGGATCGGATGGCGTCGACCAGCCCAAACACCGACATCGATCCGGTCATGTCGCCGCGGGAGATCATCGAGGCACGCAAGGTGGTGGATGAAATCTACATCGACGAGAAGATCAAGAACTACATCGTCGATCTGACCTTCGCCACGCGTGATCCGGGAGCGTTCGACATCCCCGTCGGCGACTGGGTGCAGTACGGCGCCTCGCCGCGAGCGACGCTGGCCGTAACGGTCGGGGCGAAGGCGTTGGCCTTTCTCGACGGTCGCGGATACGTCACGCCCCAGGATGTCAAGAGCATCGCCATGGACGTGCTCCGCCACCGCGTGATCATCACCTACGAAGCGGAGGCTGAGGAGAAGACGTCCGAAGACGTTGTTCGCGCTGTGCTCGATCATGTGGCGGTACCTTAGAAACGTCAAAACGTCAAAACGTCGAAACGTCAAAACGTCGAAACGGCGAGACGGCAAGGCGGTTTGTGGAAGTGGAACGGTCGGGCGAGAGCGGTGGCGCTGGAAATCGCGGATTGGAGATTGGCAGCCCACTAATGTCTGAAGAGGAGCCACTTAGGGACCATGGGGAGACTCGCCGGAGATCTCAAGGAGCGGACGCTGGCGTTCGGGCGTGCGGCAATGGCCGTCATCGCGGAATTCCCAAATGAACCCCGTGCGTGGATCAGTGCGAAGCAGTTTGGGAGAGCGGCCACTTCCATCGGTGCGAATGTGTGGGAGGCCGACGCGGCGCTGACTGATGCGGACTTTGCTCACAAGATCAGTCTGGCGCGAAAGGAGGCGAGTGAGACGCAGTATTGGCTGGAGTTGATCAAAGGCAGTGGGCTAATCCCCGACGCCATACGTGAGACGCTTATCGTCGAGGCAAGGGAGCTGACAAGCATTCTTGGAACCATTGTAAGGAAGACGCAGGAACACATGCGGCGTACGGAACGGTAGTCACGAGTGAGGCGTTCCCCGCCGCCGTAGCGTTTCGACGTTTTGACATTTTGATGTTTTGACGTTTCATCATGATTCCCAAAGAGCTTCTCAAAAAGGTTCGCCAGATTCAGATCCGCACGTTGCGGACGGTCAATGACGTTCTGGCCGGGCAGTATCACTCCGCCTTTCGCGGGCAGGGGATGGAGTTCGAGGAGGTCTGCCCCTATCAGGTCGGCGACGACGTACGCTTGATCGACTGGAACGTCTCGGCCCGTTACGGTGAGCCGTTCATCAAAAAGTTTCGCGAGGAGCGCGAGTTGACCGTCATGCTTGTGGTCGACGTGAGCCGATCGGGTCTGTTCGGCAGCGGTCGTCAGTTCAAGCTCGATTACGCGGCGGAACTCTGCGCCGTTCTGGCTTTTTCGGCCATCCGCAGCAACGACAAGGTCGGGCTGATCCTGTTCACCGACGAGGTCGAGAAATACGTGCCCGCCAAGAAGGGCACGCGCCACGTCCTTCGCATCATCCGTGAACTGCTGTTTCACCAACCCGAAGGGCGCGGTACGAACATCGCCGAGGCGCTGAGCTTTCTGAACCGTGTGACGATCCGCAGAGCCGTTTGCTTTCTGGTCAGCGATTTTCTCGCATCGGATTACGAGCCCGCTCTTCGGATCGCTCGGCGGCGGCACGACCTGATCCCCATTACGATCAGCGATCCGCGCGAGTGGGAGCTTCCCGACGTCGGTTTCCTCGAGCTTGAAGACCCGGAAACCGGCGTGACGACGCTGGTGGATACGTCAAGCCGGACCGTGCGACGACGCTTCGCCGTGCAGACGACCGCGAGGGCGGCCGCGCGCGAGCAGATGTTTCGGAAGATGGATACGGAGACGATCGAGGTACGAACCGACCGCTCCTACGTCGAACCGCTGGTCCGGTTCTTCCACAGACGCGAGAGGCGCCTGTAACGTGCAATGTTGATCCGCGAGCTCACGCCAACCTCCATACGCGATGGCAGACCGGTGGTTTGGATGCTACCGGTTCTGCTGCTCGCGTGCGCGTGCGGCTGCACGCCGCGTGATACGGATCAACCCGCCGCTGCGCCCGGTGTCAGCCGGACAGCCTCATCCGGGCCGGTGACCCTCACCCTCACCGTCGCCCACGATGACCTTGATTTCTCGGAAAACGCCGAGGTCGTCCTCGAGGTTCAGACCGAACCGGATGTGAAGATCGACCTTCACGACTACAGCCGCGCGATCCGAGAAGGGGAGCACCATTTTGAGATGAGCGCGGTCGCCTTCGATGAGGCGCCGCTCACATTGCGCGATGACGGGAAGCTCGTCTCGACGCGCCGGTACAGACTCGAGTTCTACCTTCCCGGCCAGTACGAACTGCCGCCGGCTTCTCTTACCTATGTGGACCGGCGAACGGACGTCTCAGGTGACGCGGCGGAGGAGCTATACGAATCGACTTTCAAGGAGCTTGAAACCGAGTCCATCACCATTACGGCCCGCGACGGTGCGGCCCCGCAGCTTTCGGAACAGGAGTTGCAGGATATCGAGACGCTCGCTCCGATCGAGTTGCCGACGGTCTGGAGCCAATGGTGGTGGATCGTTCCCGTGGGAAGCGCCGTCATCGTCCTCGCAGCCGTTCTGTTGATCCCGCGCCTGCGCCGCTTCATCGTTCGGTGCTTGCGTGGTGACGGTCGCAGGAGGGTCATCGTGATTCCGGCGCACGAATGGGCCAGGCGGCAGTTTGCCGCACTGATTGCCGAGAACCTCGTCGGCAGAGGTCTCTTCAAAGAGTGGCACTACCGGATCAGCTCTATCGTCCGAGGTTACATCGAGCGGCGCTACGGTGTGTCCGCCGGCGAGATGACCACCGAGGAGTTCCTTGAAACCGCCGTCGCCGACAGTCGGTTCGGCCCGGAGACCACCCATGAGTTGAAAGGGTTTATGCACGCCTTGGATCTCGTGAAGTACGCCCGGCACGAACCGACATTGACCGAGTCCGACGGCGCCCTCCGGGCGGCTGCGGACTTCGTCGAGCGGACACGGGATCGCGGCGGCACGGAGACCGCTGAACGCGCGGACACGCCGAATGCGGAGGAGCGCGCGGCATGATCGACTCGTTTCTTTCATTCCTCTCCGAACGGTTCGCGCCCGGACCGCTGTTCGCTTGGGCGTCCGTTGCGTTTCTCGCGTTGATCCCGCTGATCTGGCTTCGTCATCGCGCGGTTCGCAAGCGCGTAATGGTTCGATTCAGCTCCGCCGACGCGCTTCACTCGTTGGGCGGAACCTGGGGCATGCGAACGCGGTTTCTGCTCCCGCTGCTCCGCGTGCTTGCGGTGGTGGCCCTGATCGTCGCACTGGCAAGGCCTCAATCGATTGGCGCCTATCGTGACACGAGTGAAGGCATCGCCATTCAGATGGTCCTCGACGTGTCGGGTAGTATGGCGGAGGAAGACTTCGCCATGGACAGCCAGTGGGTCCGGCGCCTCGACGCGGTGAAACGCGTCTTCCGCGACTTCGTGCTCGGGCGCGGCCCGCTCCATGGCAGAGAAAACGACCTGGTCGGCATGACGACGTTTGCCATGTACGCCGATTCGTCATGCCCTTTGACGCTGGATCATGCCAGTCTGGCGAACCTGCTGCAGGAGACCGAGATACCCGGTTGGGTGGATGGCCGACAGGTCCGTCAGGATATGGAGGCGGATAACACATCCTTGGGTGACGCGATTGCCCTGGCTGCTGATGATCTGCGACGGGCCGGCGAACAGGCTGTTGCGGGCGTGCCCGGCGCCGAGAAGGCCAAGAGCCGCGTCATGATCCTTCTGACGGACGGGGCTGACAACCCTCCGCAACTTCGCAACGCGCCTCCCCCGCCGAACCCGCTCGATGCGGCGAAGGTGGCAGCCAGGCTTGGCATCAAGATTTACACGATCGGCGCGGTGGGCTCGGACCGGCGACCGCGCGCCCAGGTCGATGAACGTTTGCTTCAGCGCGTCGCGGACATCAGCGACGGGAAGTACTTCCGGGCCACCGACACCGATTCCCTGCAAACGATCTACGAGGAAATCGATCAGCTCGAACGCCGTCGCACCAGTGAACGTACCTTCCACGACAATGTCCGGGCAGCCAAGGTGGCCATGCTGACCGCTCTCGTATTGCTCATGGTTGAGTTTCTGCTTGCCAACACGAGGTACCGGAGGGTTCCATGAGTCGGCGCAGCCTGTATCCGGTTTGGACCTGGGTCCTGTGGGTCATCGTGATCCCGCTCGGCCTCCTTGCGCTCGGCGGTGTGCTCATCGCCACGACGGACGCTCGTGATCTGCCCTTTGACAATGCCCATCTGTGGTGGCTGATTGGTGTCGTACCGCTGGGCGGTCTTCTTTTTCTTTACGGTATGTTTCGGCGACGCCGCGGGCTGTACAGATTCATGTCAGCCGAACTCGCGCCGCTTCTGACGGCTCCGATGAGCCCGACGCGACAAGCGCTCCGCAGCGGACTCCTGGTCGTCGCACTGGTCATGCTGTCCGCCGCGATTCTCGGGCCGCGTTGGGGCATTTACCTTCAGGAACAGAAGGTCCGCGGCGTTGATATTGTCGTGGCGCTGGATGTGTCGCGGTCGATGCTGGCTGCTGACGTGCTTCCCAACCGGTTTGCGCGGGTCAAACGGGAGATCAGACAACAGCTCACCGAGCGGGCGGTTTTCCGGGGTGCCCATCGTCTGGCACTGTCGGCCTTTGCCGGTACGACCTCGCTCAGGCTTCCCTTGACCACGGACCATCTCGCGTTTCGATCCAAGCTCGAGAACGTGCACGTCGGTGTCGTGCCACGCGGCGGCACGGCGATCGGCCCTGCGATCCATGAAGCGACCGACCTGTTCGCCCGATCGCCCGAGCAGGCCACGAAGATCGTCCTCCTGTTCACCGACGGTGAGGATCATGAGGGTGGGGCGGTGGAGGCCGCGAGGGAAGCGCACGAGAATCGTGGTATCAGGGTTTTCACCATCGGCGTCGGTGATCAGTCGCTCACCGCCGGTGCACCGATTCCGGTCGACGGTGCCGGTGGAGTCAAGGAACTGCTGCACGACGGGCAGATCGTCTTCTCCAAGCTGGACGTCGATGGCCTGCGACAGATTGCCGAGGCGGGCGGCGGTCGCTACGCCCCATTGGACGATCTGCATTTGCTCGTTGATGCGATCGCACATATGCGTAAGGCGGAACTCACCACCGAGGAGCGCATGCGTCACAGACCGCGATACCAGTGGTTCGTGGCTGTCGCTTTGTTATTATTAGGTTTGGAGACGCTCATCAGTGAGCGGCGGACCGTGGCAGGCGACGCCCCGCAACGAGTCTGGCAACAGGAGATGGAACCGTGAAGCTCGCAGTCGCACTGGGAATCATCTTGCTCCTGGCGGGCACGAGACCCGCTCGCGCACAGGATGAGGTGGCTGTTCCCGACACCGTCGCACCCCAGGTGTCCTCGCTTGCGGACCTTGATGCTCCCCAGGCCGTGCGCGAGGGCAATCGGCGCCTGCTCGATGATCAGGCAGCTTTGGCCCTTGAGGCCTACGGTCACGCCCGCAAGCTCGAACCGGACGCACGTGAGGTCGACTTTGTGCAGGGGTTGGCCAACTATCATCTTGGTGAGTTTGGCCGGGCAAGGGAGGCGTTCGAGAACGCAGCCACCTCCGACAACGAATCACTCGTCAACGATGCCATCTACAGCATCGGAACGACGTACCACGCCGACGCGCTCCGGAATCTCGACAATCCCCAGCTTGCGCTGTCAAACCTTGAAAGCGCGATGCAGCGCTATCGGACCGTGCTGGCCAACGAACCGGATCACACCATTGCCGGAGACGCCAACTACAAGGCCGCCTCGATGTGGCGAACCCTGAAACAGCAGTTGCAGCAACAGCAGCAGCAATCCAAGGACAGTTGTGACAACGAACAGGAACAGGAGCAGGACCAAGAGCAAGAGCAACAACAGAGCCAGCAGGAACAGAACGAACAACAGGAACAACAACAGGAGCAGGAACAAGGGCAACAGCAGGAGCGAGAGCAGTCAGAGCAACAGGAGCAACAACAGGCGCAGGAGTCAAAGGAAGAGCAGGAGCAGCAGCAACAGGCAGAGGCCCGGGAGGATCAGCAGGAGCAGGTCTCCCGAGAGCAGGCTGAGCGGAAGCTGCGAGAGATGATGCAGGCGTTGCGCGATCGGAAGAAGGAGCGACCGGAGCAGACCGTGCCCGCAAAGTCGGTCCGCGTGGAGAAGGATTGGTAAATGCGGCGAATCGTCCCCATCTTTCTTGCCGTCTGCCTTGCGACGGCTGCCGCTGCTGAGGGTGGGACGATCGAGCTGCGCATCAGCACGCAGGTTCTCGAGGTCGGCGAAGCCGTCGAGGTTCAACTCGTCTGCACCGATACCGGTAGGCCCGGTGCGCCCACAGCCGTCGTTCCGGACGGGTTGGAAATCGAACTGACCAATGCGATCCCGCGCGAAATGAGCAGCATGCACATGATCAATGGTCAGGTCACGAAGTGGACCGAGTACACCTACCCAATGCGGTTGACCGCTCTGCAGGCCGGTACGTACACCCTCGGTCCGGTTTCGATCGAAGCCGGTGGTCAAACGTACAGCACCGACCCCATCCGAATCGAGGTCAAGGAGGTTGACGCCTCAGCCGGCCCGCAGGGCGATCAGTACATCTTCGCCGAACTCGAGGTCGAACCGAGATCGCTCTACATCACCGAGTCCTATGCGGCTACGCTCACCATCGGCATCCGCAAGGTCGAGATTCAGGGGCAGGCCTACGAGATGGATCTTCTGCGCCAGGTTCTCGATGTCCGCGGCTCCCAGTTGTCCATCTTCGCGGACGGGCGTGCCGGCAAGAGTGAGCGATGGCTGACCGGTTCGAGCGGACGACGGCACAAGTTCGAGGTCTTCAAGGTCAGCAAGACGATTCGCGCGGAGGAGGTCGGCCCGTTCCGCGTCGGCCCGATTTTCCTGAAGGCGAATTACCCCACGAGCCTGCGACGCGGTTTCGGGTTCTTTAATCGGCTCGAGGTCGCACGTGCGAGGAAGGAGACCGCTCGCGCGGAGGCGATCATCGTGGAGGTCAGGGCGCCGCCCGAGGAAGGCAAACCGGACGACTTCGCCGGTGCGGTCGGCAAGTATCGAATGGACGTGACCGCCAAACCCACCCGCGTGGAGCAGGGCAAACCGGTGACGCTTGCGATTTCGATCTCCGGAACCCCGATCGAAGGGATAGCCGGTCCCGACCTGGCCAGACACGCCGAGATTGCCAGCCGCTTTGACTACACGAAGGACGAACTCGTCGGCGACATCGAACGTGGCAGGAAGGTCTTCCGCCGCGCGATTTTTCCCAAGCAGGCGGGCGAACAGACCATCCCACCCATTTCATGGTCCTACTTCCACCCACAACAGGAACGCTACGTGACCCTGACCAGCAAGCCCGTGATCCTGCAGGTTGATCCGCCCAGCGGGGGCTCGAAGGCGATTGCGCTCGACGGCGGTGAAGTCGGAGCGAACGGAACCTCGCTGACGGTCTTGACCGGTGGGATCTCCCCCAACTTCGTGGGCGCCGATCTCGTACTGGCGGATCAGAGCTTCGTGTTCACCCGGAGTTGGACCGCCTCACTGGCCGCGCCGCCGGTTCTGTGGCTGCTTATCACCTTGACCGCCCGGCGCCGCGCACGACTGCGAGGTGACGTTTCTCTGGCACGGCGGCGACGGGCATCTCGAAGGGCCCGCGCCTCGCTCAGTCACGCCTTGGGGATGGGCCAACCCGATCAACAGTGGTCCGCGCTGGCGGATGCCGTGAAGGACTATTTGTCCGACCGGTTCAACCTTCCGCCCGGTGAGCTCACGCCGCAGGAGGCAAGGATACTGCTCGTGGAACGGGGCGCGGACAACGATACAGCCAACCAGGTTGCTGACTTTCTCGATCTCTGCAACGCGGCGCGCTATGCACCGGGCGCCGTTGGAGAGATGTCGCCCAGGCGGGCGGCGGGCTCCATTCGTGACTGGATCAGGCGAATCGAGAGGACCACACGATGATGCCGGTCACGCAACGGTGCTGCCTTGCACTGCTGGTCACGTGGGTGCTCATCGCCGCGCGGGCCGGTGCTCAGACACTGCTCGTCGATCCGCACGCCGAGTTCGCCCAGGCACTGCTCGACTTCGACCAGGCCCAGGAGGCCCAGGCGCGCCAACCGGATCGGGCAAGGCGTTTGTTCCACTCGGCCGCCCGGCGATTCGAGAACATCGCCGCGACCGGCGTGGTCAACGGTAGGCTCGAGTACAACCTGGGGAACTGCCATCTTCAGCTCGGCGACATCGGTCGTGCCATTCTCCACTACAGAAGAGCCGAGCGCTTGATTCCGAACGATCCCTGGCTTGCGGATAACCTTAGACTGGCCCGATCGCGCTGCCTGACAGCCATTCAACACACACGCCGGAGTCGCCTTCTGCGGGCGATTTTCTTCCTGCACTACGATCTGTCGCTGCACGACCGGGCTCGGATCGCTCTGGCCGCGTACGCGGTTGTCTGGGGCCTGCTCATCCTGCACAACTTCGTGCGTCGACGCTGGGTCGCAACAGCCGCATCCTTCGGTGCAGTGGCTGTGATCGCCCTGGGCGTATCGGTCGCCATCACGCACTGGTCCGATCGCAACACTCCGGTCGGCGTGGTCACAGCCATGGACGTGATCGCACACAAGGGCCCCGGAACGGGCTATCAGCGTCAGTTCGAGCAGCCGCTCCAGCCCGGCGTCGAGTTTGACGTGCGAGGACGCCGGGGCGGCTGGTGGCGCATCGAGCTACCCGACGGTAAGTCCGGCTGGATCGAGGCGACCGGTGCCGAGCTGGTTTCCGGCAAGCGGGATTGAGTTCGGCCCGCCGGGCGACGCACAGCTTGGCGGTCGTGGGGGCGGGCTTGGGGACTCAATCCGGACAGATCTTACAAGAATCGACTTTCATAATATCAACGCAGATGTCTATACTGCCCGATGAGAGGTTGTTTTCCGTGGTCGTCGCGCCTGTACGGGCAAGGCATGTTGCGCGGGCGTCGGTCACACGCCGGATCCGGTCGGGCAGGTCATGTAGATGACCTCTTGATACCATGGCGGGAAGCGGCACTGGTGTGAGAGGGGCGCAACTCGTGTTGTCGAAGATCATGGCGATCGCCTCGCTTGTGGCCCTGCCGCTCAGCGCGGCGTTGTGGCACACCAGCCACACCAACCCCCAGCATCGCCGTTACGACCTCACTCTGTACAAATCCCTTCGGGTCATTCTTCGCGAGGGTGTCTGCGGTCTGCACGTATTGTCCATGCCGACGAAGACAGCCTCCCGCTCTGAGTTCCAATCGCCTCTCAAGATCGCCGCCACACCGGGCAACACGTCCTTGATGGTGAGCAGCGAGAGGAACGGGCCTTTTCGAAGAACGTGGGTGGTTTTTCCCTTTTGGCTCTCGACGCTCGGGCTCCTGGTCACGGGTGTCACGCCGCTGGCGTTCGGGCCGATTCGGGACCGGCGACGCAGGCGGAACGGTTGGTGTGTCTCCTGCGGTTATAACCTGAGGGGGAACCGCTCGGGAAGGTGCCCCGAGTGTGGCACCCGCTTCCGCCGCCGAGCAAGCTGGACCACAAACCGCTTCGGATAGAGCAGTTAATGGCCATGTGTATCGCGCGACCCCCCTCTTTCCCCCCTTGGCAAGGGGGGATGGTAGGGACGTGCCCGCTACAGGTAATCGTCATACGCGCTGGGCGGTTCCTGCAGCGAGCCGCAGGCTGCCGCAAGGCGGCTTTGCCGCGCCAGCGCGGATTCTCGAATTCCCGTGACCTCCCCCAGCCCTTCCTTGGCAAAGAGGGGAGATGTCGAATCTGCCGGGGCCACCGGTGGATGACGGTTCACTCCGTTTGATGCCTTTTCAGCCGACACATCGGCCGTGGGCGCCGTGGTGCAAACCGTGTACGATCGCAGGTGAGCACCGGCTTGCCGGGCTGCTACGGCTTGCCGGGTTGCTACGGCCGTGCCGGGCTGCTCTAGAGCAGTTAACGGTCATGCGTATCACGCGACCCCCCTCTTTCCCCCCTTGGCAAGGAGAGGATGGTAGGGACGTAGCCGCTACAGGTGATCGTTATACGCTGTAGCCGCTGAATCGCTGGCGCCGCTTTGCGAGGAATGAACCGGACATGATGAATGCAGATCAAGGCGACGATTCCACTTCCGCCCGGAAGGGTGAGAAGCTGAGCTGGCGCTTTCCCAGGATGTTCTGGATCGCCAACGGTGCCGAGCTGTTCGAGCGGGCGGCCTTTTACGGCATGTTCATCGCCCTGGCGGTGTACCTCACTCGCGAGATCGGGTTCACCGACGTCCAGACCGGCTGGGTAGCGGCCCTGTTCGCGTGCGTCCTTTATCTCCTTCCCACGTTCATGGGGGTCATGGCGGACACGATTGGCTTTCGGCGCGCGCTGATGCTGGCGTTTGCGCTGCTGACAGCCGGTTATTTCCTGCTCGGCGCCGCTCCGGAGGCGGCTCGCTTCCTCCCCGGCGCCTACAGCGTCAAGGCTGCGGCGATCGTCGCGCTCGCGTTGATCATGGTCGGTGGCGCGATCATCAAGCCGGTTATCTCGGGTACGGTGGCGCAGTGCTCGGACGATGCGCATCGCGCTCGGGCGTTCTCGATCTTCTACGCGGTCGTCAACATCGGTGCGTTCACGGGGAAGTTTGTCGCCGGGTACTTGCGCGAGGAGTTGGGGCTTCAGTACATCAATTACTACGCGGCGGTCATGGCGCTGCTCGCTCTGATCTGGGTTGCGTTGTTCTATAGAGACGCTGACACGAAGGGAACCGGAAAGACGCTGGACGACGCCCTGCGAGGTCTGGGAAAAGTCCTTCGCAACCGCCGCTTCATGGCTTTGATCCTGATCGTGGCGGGGTTCTGGACGATCCAGGCGCAGCTCTACGCCACGCTATCGAAGTACCTTCTGCGGTTGATGGGTGAAGGGGCGAAGCCGGAATGGCTGGCCAACATCAACCCGTTTGTGGTCATTCTCCTGGTGGTTCCCATCACCCATGTCGTTCGGCGTTTCAAGCCCGAGAACGCGATCGGGATCGGGCTGTTCATCATCTCTGTCTCCGCTATGTGCGTCGGACTGGGGACCGTGTTCGACTGCGTCGTTGGGATGTTGATCGTTGGCATTGCCCTTCAGGGTGTGGCGGAGTGCTTTCTTTCGCCCAAGTTCCTCGAGTACGCGTCCAAGCAGGCCCCTCCGGGAGAGGTGGGCCTCTACATGGGCTATCAGCACCTGACGACATCGATAGCTTGGCCCATTGCGTTTGTTCTCTCGGGATACCTCTTCGAATCGCTCTGCCCGGACCCGAGACTGTTGAGCCCCGAGGACTTTGCGCAATGGAAGATGGCCGTCGAGACCGGTTCACGTTTGCCCGAGGCCTACGCACACGCACATTGGATGTGGTTTGCGTTCTCCGCCGTCGGCGTTCTGGCTTTCATTGGCCTATGGATCTTCAAGTACGTAACCAGCCGGATCGATCGGGCCGGGGGCCACGAACCCACACAGACTGCATAGCGGCGACGCCTCCCAACACCGTCTCCAACCACGCGGTCTTGCAGCAGTCGAGGTGGGTACGCATCCATTCCCCACCCTTGCTTCGCAAGGATGGGGCACCCGCCTGCTGCGACCCGCAGGTGATCCGGCTACTTCGAGTCGGGATCGCCGGTCCCGCTTTGTCCTCGCGGTTTGCGGCGCGTGGGGTTGGCGCCGCTGCCGAACGTCTTTTTCTTCCGCAGCATGTGGTGGTAATGCTGGGCGAAGCGGTGGGCCTCGTCGCGCATCTGTTGCACGAGTCGCAGGGCTTCGTTGTTGCGGGGCAGGCGGATGGGCGCGTTTTTCGCCTGAATGTAGATCTCCTCCTCGCGCTTGGCCAGTGAGATCACCATCGGTGGGCGGATGTTCCTATCGCTGAAGGCGTCAAGCCCGGCGTGGAGTTGCCCAAGCCCGCCGTCGATCACAATGACGTCGGGATAAAGCTCCTCGCCCTCGGCTGCGTAATGGTATCGCCGTTGGATGACCTCGCGGATGGCCGCGTAATCATCAACACCCTCGACGGCGTTGATTCGGAACCTCCGGTAACCGTTCTTGAACGGTTTGCCATCGATGAAACAGATCAGCGATCCGACCATCTCGTCGCCATGCAGGTGGGCAATGTCGATGCACTCCATGCTGCGCGGCGGACCCTCAAGCCCCAACAGATCAGCCAGCTTCTCCAATCCCCTGCGCGGATCGGTGTAGAACAGCTCGGGCTGGACATGCTCGTGGATGTCGCCGGAAAGCTCGAGGCTCTTGATCGCCTTGATCCGATCGCGCAGCCGGGCTGCCTCCTCGAACCGGAGCTCCGCGGAGGCTTCCTCCATCTCGCGCGTCATCTGCCGCAGGACGGTGCTCCGCCTGCTGGCAAGGAACTTCTTCAGTCGATCGATGTCCTTGCGATAATCCTCCTTGCTGATCAGCGCGGCGCACGGGGCGGTGCACTGGTTGATCGCGTGCAGCAGGCATGGCCGGAAGAACCGTCGTGACTCGTCATCCTCTTGAATAGCAAGCTCGCAGGTGCGGTACCTGAAGACCTTCTGAAGGGCGTTGACGGCGTCGCGGATGGAAGCCGGTGAGATAAACGGGCCGTACAGCTTTGAACCCCTCAAACGCGGCGTCCGCGTCACGTAAACGCCGGGGAAGTCGTCGCGCGTGGTGATCTCGATGTACGGGAACGTCTTGTCATCCTTAAGCCGCTCGTTGTGCGGTGGTTGGATGTCCTTGATGAGCCTGCTTTCCTTGAGCAGGGCGTCGACCTCGCTGTCGCACTTGATGAAGTCGATGTCGTCAACCTTCTCGACCATCCGACAGATGTCCGGCCCACGTGTGTTGAGCAGATCGGCTGATGGCTGGAAATAGCTGCCGACGCGCGACCGGAGATCCTTGGCCTTGCCGACGTACAGCACCCGCCCCTCACGATCCTTCATGAGATAGACGCCGGGCGTTCTGGGAAATGTGGCGATGTGTCGCCGGATCGCTTCGAGAGGCTGCTGGTCCATCGGACAATATTATACGCCCGATGCCTCGACCGGACGAGCCGTCTCCCGATACCGGCCGCCACGTGCAACGGTCGGACGGACGCTTCGTCGCTGCGCCCGGCGGTCGCTACGACCCTTGTGGAACGGTCGGGCCTGCGTTACAAAAGGCGTCGATAGAAGCCTCACACGGGTTTGGGGTCTCGCCGGCAGGGGCAGGTTCTTGGAGGCGGGCCGGTTGCGGGCCGAGGGAACTGTCTCGTTCACTGAGTGCCGTTGGAAAGGAAGGATTGCGTATGCGCCTGTCACGAATCACGAGTGCCGCCCTGTTGTGTCTTTGTCTCACAGCCATCCTTGGAACGATCTCGCTCCTCGGTGGTTGCGCCGGCCCACGGAAGGCCTTCGACTATCCCGAAACGCGAAAGTGCGATCAGGTTGACGTGTTCCACGGCATTGAGGTGGCGGATCCTTATCGCTGGCTCGAGGACCTGGATTCGAGCGAGACGCGCGCCTGGGTGGAGGCGCAGAACAAGATCACGTTCGAATACCTCGAGAGCATTCCCGAGCGACCGTGGATCGAGAAGAGGCTTACGGAACTCTGGAACTATGAGCGGTATTCCCTCCCCGCCAAGAGGGGTGGGCGCTACTTCTTCCGCAAGAATGATGGTCTGCAGAACCAATCCGTGTTGTACACCGTCAAGTCGCTCGACGGCGAGCCGCGCGTGTTCCTCGACCCGAACACGTTGTCGGAAGACGGCACGGTGGCATTGAGCGGGACCTCCGTGAGTGAGGACGGCGGGCTTCTGGCGTACGGGCTCTCGACGGCCGGCTCCGATTGGCAGGAATGGAAGGTCCGGGACGTCGAGTCGGGCAAGGACCTTCCGGACCATCTCAAGTGGGTCAAGTTCTCGGGCGTGTCGTGGAGCAAGGACAACAAGGGTTTCTTCTACAGCCGCTACGACGAACCGCGGGAAGGTATGCAGCTCGAGGAGGCGAATTACTACCAGAAGCTGTACTACCATCGGATTGGCACACCTCAATCCGAGGACGAACTTGTCTACGAGCGGAAAGACAAGAAGGAGTGGATGTTCGGCGCGCACGCTACCGATGACGGTCGCTACCTGATCATCGGGGTCGAGGAAGGAAGTCAGCGGGGCAACCAACTCTTCTACAAGGACCTGACGAAGACCGACGCACCGGTGGTCGAACTGCTGACGGGCTTTGAGGTGCAGTACTCGTTCATCGACAATGACGGACCGATCTTCTGGGTCCAGACCAACCTGGACGCGCCGCGCGGTCGCGTCATCGCGATCGACATGAGGAACCCCGATCGTTCCGCCTGGAAGGAGGTCATTCCTCAGGCCGCAGAGACGCTGGAAGCGGGCGGTGTGAATGTTGTCGGGGAGATGTTCGTCGCGTCGTACATGAAGGACGCCTACACGCAGGTGAAGATGTTCAACCTGGACGGGACCTTTGTGCGTACCGTCGAGCTCCCTGGGATCGGCACGGCGTATGGGTTCTACGGCAAGCGGACCGAGACGGAGACGTTCTATCGATTCATGGGATTCAACGACCCCGGTTCGATCTTCCGATACGACATGACAACCGGCCGTAGTGAGTCGTTCCGTCGCCCGAAGGTTCGCTTCGACCCGGAGGACTTCGAAACGCACCAGGTCTTCTATCACAGTAAGGACGGCGCGAAGGTCCCGATGTTCATCGCGCACAAGAAGGGTCTCGCGCGCGACGGGAGCAATCCGACGATTCTTTACGGGTACGGCGGGTTCAACGTGTCCCTGACGCCGTGGTTCTCGCCGGCGTCCGTGCTCTGGATGGACATGGGCGGAATCTTCGCTGTGGCGAATATCCGCGGTGGCGGGGAATACGGTAAGGCCTGGCACGAGGCGGCCATCAAGACGAACAGGCACAAGGCGTTTGACGATTTTCTGGCCGCGGGCGAGTGGTTGATCGAGAACGAGTATACCTCCACGCCGAAGCTGGCAATAGACGGGGCGAGCAACGGTGGAACGCTGGTCGGGGCATGCCTGAATCGACGGCCGGATCTGTTCGGTGCAGCCTTGCCGGACGTAGGCGTCATGGACCTGCTGAGGTTCCATAGGTTTACGATCGGATGGGCATGGGTTTCCGACTATGGTTCCGTGGATGATCCCGAGGAGTTCAGGGCGCTCTATGCCAACTCGCCGTTGCACGCCATCGAGCCTGGGACGTCCTACCCGGCTACGCTGATCACGACAGCCGACCACGACGATCGTGTGTTCCCGGCCCACAGCTTCAAGTACACAGCCGCTCTGCAGGCGGCACATGCGGGCCCGGCGCCGGTGCTAATCCGCATCCAGGTCAAAGCCGGCCACGGAGCGGGAATGCCCACCAAGATGCGGATCAAAGAGATAGCGGACAAGTGGGCCTTCCTCGTGCGAGCGCTCGACGTGAAAGTGGATATGAACTGACGGCCAAGTTGTGGAACGTCTTTACTGTCGCGCGGCGCGGGCCAAGCGGAAACGATACACGACGCGCGTGTGGCTGACCGTGTTCTCCTTGGCGGTCCGATTCCCTCCGTTGTCGTACGCGTAGGTGATGTCGGGCTTTCTCGTGTTCGTTGGTCGCACTGGCCATCCCACCATCACTCACGTGGACCTTTCGCCATTGCGTCTTCCAAGGAGAGGAACGATCGTAAACACAGCCAGCAACCCGCTTCCGATTGCCAGAATGGCTGTCACGCCGATCGAATGCAGCGCCGGGTGACGGGCGAAGACGAGCGCTCCCATCCCACACATCGTGGTCAAGGCGGAGATCAGGATCGCGCCGCACGTCTGTGGTACGTGCTCACGATCCGCGCCGGGCGGCCCTCGAAGTGACATGGTAAGGAAGATGCCGTAGTCCACCACCAGGGCAAACACGAACACGGCCACAACACTGTTCATCAGGTTGAGCCGAACACCCAGCCACCCCAGACAACCAAGCGTCCAGAGCATACTCACAAAGAGGGGGAGCAGGATCGCCGCCACCAATCCCAGCCGTCTGACAAAAAGAAGCAGAACAACCACGATAAAGCACAGCGTGATCGCGCCGAGACGAATCATCTCACGGTAAATCAGCTCGACGACGTGGCGAACGAAGAACGAACCGTTGTAAGCGATAATGCCAGGCACGTGTCGTTTCATGTCGCCCGCGAGAGCTTCGAAAGCGCCGGCATCCTTCAGCTTCACCCGTGTCAAGACAACGACGTCATCCTCCCCGGGCGATACATAAGCGGACAATAGGTCTCCAAGCAATCCCTGCGAGTAATCCTCATAGACAATCGGTGGTGTCGAACCGGGGAGGGACTCGAAGAACTCCGCGAAGGCCTCGGGACGCATCCGCAGTTCGCGGCACGCTCGCTCCACGTGTTCGCGGAGTTCACCCAGGCGCTCCTCATTCCAGAAGATTTCCCAGCGCCTGCGGTTCTTAACCTGTGTCCGCTGACTCGGCATCAGCTCGGCAACCGTGCTTACCATCGCAATGTTGGCGGATTCCCTCGTAGACTTCAGGTGCGCCGCGAGCATCTCGCTCTTGCCGAGCGCTTCTTCAAGGTCACTCCCACGCACGGCGAAGGCCGTCGAGCTCATCATCTCACCGAACCGATCCGTAATACCTTCCCAGGCCAGGCGTGTCTGGGGCGTGATCGAATTGAGCTTTTGAATGTCACCCTCGAAACCAAGCCGGCCAAGACCCACAAGCGCGAGAAGGGAAACAACGGTCACCAGGATGCAGTAGGAGCTGCGATGTCTCGAAGCGTGTGACAGAATCGACGAGAAGAACCCGGTCAGTCGGCATACCGGACCCCGCCCTCTCCCGCCAGGCAGCCTCACGACGAGAATCGGCAGAACGGTGATCGAGAAGAGCGCCGCCGCAATGATGCCCGGCGCGGCAAAATGGCCGAGGCTGCGATAGCCCGGCAAGACCGAAAAATGAAGAATACAAAAGGCCCCGAATGTCGTGGCGGCACTGAGCAGAATGGGAACGTAAAGACGCTCTACGACACGAATCATCTCCTTGCGCACGCCTGTCCGGCCGGCCAACCGATCCGCTGCGTACAGGACGTGGACCGCATAATCGACGGAGATACCGATTAGCATCGAGCCGCACCCGATCGTTATGGCGGAAATGTACGGATCGAAGCAGCGAACCACTCCCAGCGCAAACGTTCCTCCAAAGAACACGGGAACAAATGTCAGAAGCACCAACCACCAACGCCGGTACACGAGCAGTGACAGAGCCGCAATCGCAACGACCGACAACGTAACCGTCAGCTTGATGTCGGCCTTGATCGAAGCCGCGTTTTCCAGGCTGGCGAGGTGTCCGCCAAAGTGTGATACCCTCACCCGTCCCGACGCATCACCGCGTTCAACAGTTCGGATGACATCACCCAGAAACGCAATCAGGTCCCGACCGCGACGGGTGTCGGTAGCGGGAAAGTCCGGTATCGCCATGATGAGCACGTGCCGCCCGTCCTCACTGAACAGGCGCCCCCCGCGCAAGTCCAGCCGCATCCCGCCCGACCGCACGGCATCCAACTTACCGATAAAAAGCTCATCGATACGAAGCGGATCTTCATACAGCGCATTCGACATCAACGGGGCGGGCGACTCGGTCAGTAGCCTCTTCCATTCCGCCAGATTCTCATAGACCGCTTCATACGTCAGCCTGTCGGCAAGCCGTTCGGCGTCGTCGTCCGTAAACAGCGACGCACGGTAGCGCGCGAGCCGCTCAATCGCACCCTGCAATGCAGCCGCATCCCAACGGTAGATAATCCTCTTGAACCGATCTGAAGAGTCGAGCCGTCGATAGAGTTCATCTGCGAGGACGATCAACTCCGACTCCGCCAGATCCCCTCCGTGATCTGACGGGCCGATGTCCAGGTACACGTAGTCCATCACCTCGAAGCGATCCGCCAGGTCGAAGGCCCCCGAGACAACCGGGTCATCCCTCGGAAGGAGCTCCATGACGTTCTCAGTCCATTCCAGACTGCCTACCGAAACGATGCCAAAAATGACGATCAGAAGACTGACAATCAGTATGGGGCGACTGTGGGTATGGACATACGTGATTGCCCGCATCCCCAAACCTTCCGATCCGCCATTTCCAGAAGAATCACACATGTTTCGTGAACACTGCCTGCCCCGGCGAAGACCACCGACTACTCAGTTCTCTCAGCATCCAGCAGAACGATCTCCATCGAGTACTCCCATTGGTAGTTGCGAAGGATTATCCTGGTCGGCATTGTACAGTGGCAATCCTCAAAGTATCGTGGCTCGAAGTAGGAGGCCTCTCTGACGATCCTGCCATCACGTGCCTCAAGAGATCGCAACGGAACGCTCTGCCCCTCCGAGAACCGGTATTCCTCGATATAGGCGTTGCCGCGGCGAAGGACAACACCTACTGTTTGCTCACGCTCTTCAACCAGATGAGCATTCAGCGCCTGCTTCCGCCCGAACAGATGCTGGATATCTCCTATTACTCCATGGTGGATCGGCCGTTGAGAGATCGCGTTGGGCTTTGACAGGATCTCGCCACGGGTTCCATCAAAGCGAAGTTCGTAGAGCTTCATCCCCATATCACCCAGCGCCACGCCCTGCCAGGAGTCGTCCGCTGCAAGCCAGAGATACGCCGTCATGTCGAAGTCGGTATTGTCGACGTGCACGAGAACGCGCTGCGTCAGCTTGCAGAAACCGGGGCGCCGGTCGTGAAGTTGGGATAGGTAGTGCGTCAGGAGCCTGTCATCACTCAGTTGCTCACCCGGCAGATAGGGATGGGACACGCAACCGACGGGCCAGGAGAAAACGATCAGCCAGCAGAACAAGAATCCGCCGCGGAGGGTAAGACGATGCGGGCCGGACGAGGAAATCCGGACGGCTCGGCTGCCGTTTCCAAGAGCGTTGCGCGGTTTACCCAACTTCACGCCATGCTGAGTCGTAGATCGCGGCGGAGACGGGCAGGTAGCTGTGGAAGGTTCTTGGCGAGCAAGGCGATCCCTCTCCATCCCCCCTTGGTAAGTAGGGAAGGGAAGCGCCATGACCTTCATGGAAACGGCCCTATTGTAGCGCAAAGAGAGCTTCATCCAGTTTGACGTTCCGTTCTTGACGGGAAAACGTAATCACAATCTCGTCGCCTCGCATCTCCCGAATAGTGACACCATTGACCTGCCACGGATCATCGCGCACCGAGAGTTCAATGGATCGGACGACATCCTTCAGCTTCGTGGATCGCGGTAGGAGACGAATCAGGAGGGCATCGCCCTCCTCAATCTGTAAGTCGAAAAACTTCTTGGTGGATTCGAAATCTCCCCACATCCATCCGGTGATGAACTTGAGGACTTCCGTCATAATCTCCCTTCCCGGCGGATTCAGTCTCCTGGCTCGTCCGTCCTCATAGAGAAACTTCCCCACCTCCCCTTGGTTATAAACCAATGCGGAGTGATACGGTTCCTTCAACTCCCATCGCAGTTTGTCCGGGGCCTGAAAGTAACACGTCCCCTTGGCTGTCAGCGTGTCCATAAAGGCTTCCATGCGGCGCTGCTGAAGGAAGTCGGCCCGAAGGGTCCTCAGCGATCCAAGGTTCTCGCGGATGCGCAAGAGGAACTGCTGCGTCTCATCCGGCGAAAGGAACTTGGGCTCCACAGCCGGGGAGGGATCGCCGCCACCACAGACAAACACCAACATCAGGAGAAGCAGAACACGCATAACGCCAAAGGCTGCTCGGCGGATCATTCCCTATCTCCGTCAACACCCGCCAAGCGATATCAGCGTCGCATGGCGCGGTGAACATTCCAGACATCCGATTCGCTGTGAAGTGGAAAGAGGCACGCTCTCGGTCAGAAGGTCAAGTTCGGTGTCAGACGCTGCAGCCGCCGATGGATAGAGACGGCCGGCGCGACGGCATATCCCCGCAAGCGCCACGTCAAACCCCAACCCCGTCGGCATCGCGCCGTACAGCGGTGAATACGCGGCGACCTTCGCATCGACCCGACCGAGCCGCGCATAAAACGGGCCGGACTGGGAATCACCATTGGCCGAAAGGAAGATCGCACGATGGTCTCGGACCATGTCTCCATCGAGGCGATCGGCGGAACGCTCGGACGTAATAGCATGGATGTTGCCATACTTCCCTTGCTCCGCTTCCCCGCCCAGCAAGAAGCAAGCGAATCCCTCACCGGGAACGTAGGAGCAATGATCGAATCGCAACGGGTCCATCCGCTCTACTTTCTCGGCCTTGTGTGTGTCCAGTGCGTAGCCCAACACGTCACAGTATTCATCGCCCACACCGGCGAGCACGTAATCGACAATGCCACGATCGAGCCACGTACGCGCCACGCTCAGCACCTGTGTAGTTGTCAGCTCGAAACTTGTGATCGTAAGGCAAGGTCCTTCAACCTTCATGAAGATCGAAACGGACGACGCCGGCGCATTGTGCACCGAACCGGCGAAGAGTGTGGGCGAAGCTCCCTTGTCGCCATCATCGATGATCGTATCTTGATACGCGAAGGTCGTCCTTAGCGGTCCAAAACCGGTACCGAAAACCACTCCGACCCTGCTCCCGTCCTCGATCTTCAACGCCGCGTCCTCGACGGCAAGAAACGAGGCCAGAAGAGCCATGCGCGTGAAGTCGTCGATTCGCCGCAGCGCTCGCCTCGGGATAAAACGCTCCAGACCGTCGACAACGGCGGTGTACACCGGAACATCGAGCTTGTCCGGCAGTGTGCGAATGACGCGTCGCTCCATCCGAGGCAAGGCCGAGCCCTCGAGCCCCGCGAGCAGCGAATCCACACCACATCCCAACGCCGACACCGAGCCAATGCCGAGGATTGACGGCTTCATTCAATGTCGCCTTCGAAAAACCAGCACCGCGTTGTTCCCGCCAAAGGCCAGAGAATCAGAAACAGCCACGTCGGCCTCGATCGTAAGGCCCTCGCCGGTCGGCCCCACGCCGATCTCGGCGTCCAATTCCTCGAAGCCAAGGGTCGGCGGCAACCGCTGATCCAACAACGCTTGGACCGTGAACACCGCCTCCAACCCACCCGCAGCGCCAAGGGCGTGCCCCGTGTATGATTTCGTCGCCACGATCGGTGTGGTGCCGCGGAACAGGTTACGCAGCACACGGCCCTCGACCAGGTCGTTGTCAGGCGTGGCTGTTCCGTGGCTGTTGACGAAGCCCACGCGCTCGGGCGCCACCCCGGCTTCCCGGAGAGCATGATGGAAAGCACGGCCAAGGCCAAGACCCTCCGGATGGGGGCCTGTCGGATGAAACGCGTCGGAGAAGCTGCCGTACCCGGCGACTGATGCCAAAGCGGTTGCACCACGATCACACGCCGTCGATTCACGCTCCAGAACGATCACACCGGCGCCTTCGCCGAGGTTCAGACCATCTCGATTCTTATCGAAAGGGCGACACGGTTGTTGCGAGCTTATCAGCAAACGAATGAATCCGAGGTAAGGAATCCGAGAGAGCTCGTCACAACCACCTGCCAGAGCGATGTCACACTGATCGGTCTCAATCCACGCCCTTGCTAGACCGATCGCGTCCGTGCCAGATGAGCAGGCATTGGCGACCGTTGCCACCGGCCCCGACACACCAAGCACCTCAGCGAGAAACAGCGCGGGGTTATTCGAGAGATAACGGTGCACGGGTTGCAGCCCCGGACGCGCCCCCGCGCGAAGGTCGCGGTAGAAGCCTTCGTCGTTCAGTGTGCAGCCAACCGTCGTACCCACCGAAACACCGACCCGCCGGCGTTTCAAGTCGTCTGGATCAACACCGGCATGATTCAAAGCCTCCTCCGCGGCGATTAGAACCAATTGGCAGGTGCGGGTGGGCTCAGGGTCCGGCGAGGCCTGCCGGAGCTCTTGCAACGGCTGATCAACCTCGAAGACGGGATACGTTTTGTCCAGGGAAACGCGGATGTGCCGGGGCGGTTCGGGGTTGCGCTGACCGGAGTACATGGAATGCATGATCCGGTCCACCGACCGACCGGCAGCACAGATCGCCCCCAAGCCCGTCACCACGGTTTCTCCGGACGTCATGATCCGTCTCGATGGGCACGAATGTAGTTCGCCAGCGCTGCGATCGAGGCGAAAGACTCGCGCGCCTCGTCCCTATCCTTGATCTCGATCTGATAGTGTTTCTGAAGCAACAGGACCAGTTCCACGGCATCGAGGGAATCCAGCCCCAGGCCATCTCCGAACAGCGGATCATCGTTCGCAAGGTCTTCCGGCTGAACATCCTCGACCTTCAGCTTCTCGATGATCATTACCTTCAAATCTTCTTCGAGAGACAATGAACCAATCTCCTGTCGTGGACCGACCCGCATCCGGATATCCGTGGTCGACCCGCGCGATAGCCGATCGCATACCAGCTAGCGCCGTTTCCAAAAAGGTTGTTCCGCTTTCTTCCCCCCTTACCA